>DAOULD010000211.1:0-23882 GCA_034420635.1 Anaerolineae bacterium
GTGAGGCGGGGTATTTGGTTACTTGCCACTCGCTTTTGCGGGCTGGTTGTGTTTTTGTGGCTGCCCCGAATTACGGGCGAGCAACTCTGTGGTGAATTAAAAATGTACCACCCCCGCCAGCCCCACAACCCGCAATCCAACGCCTCCCTCCCAAAACCTTCGTGCCCTTCGTGTCTTTGTGGTGAAAAAATCTCTCTGTGCTCTCTGTGCCTCTGTGGTGAATACCCCCCCCCCCACGTCTACATCCTGTATCTATACTTTTACCAAAATAGGGGGCAAAATGAGGGCAAAATGAGGGCATCTTCCCAGCATTTGAGAACGCATTGCGCTCGCTCCGAGCGACGGCGTTCCTGCTTTCGCTTCAGGATTTCATGTCGGGGACCGGCCAAAAGTATTTCAACCGAAATGGATACACTGCCGAACTTCCTGACCCGACGTCACCAATATCCGATAAATCTCGTATACGAGATAACCTGGTCAGCCAGTAGAGCAGGTTCTTGCATACGCGATTCCAATACCGATTCTGCTAGCCTGAATGATATGTCCATACCAGATACGGACCTGCGACTGATCGTCGTCGCCGAAAACTTGCTGGCGCGCGCTGGTTTGACCGCCTTGCTGGAAGCGCGCGGTTTCGCCGTCATCGCCCAGAGCGACGGTGGCGATCTTGATCGCGCTGTCGCTGAGGCGGGAGCGGATGCGCTGATTGTCGATCTGGGCTGGCAAAGCGAGACGCTGCGGCAAACCCTCGCCGAATGGCTTGGCGATCTGCCTGTCCTGGCTTTGGTAGCGGATGACGAAACTGAAGAGTCCCTGCTGGCGCTGATGGGCGCGTTGACGGCTTTTCCCGGTTATGCCATCTTGCCGCGCGAGAGCGATCCGGATGCCTTCGGCTGCGCTTTGTACGCCATCGACTTTGGCTTAATCGTGCTCGATCCCGCTTTGCCCCTCTTGCCAGTCGCGCCAATGGATCTGCAACTGATGGCGGAGGCGATTCCCTTGACGCCCCGCGAAAACGAGGTCTTGCAGTTGCTGGCGCAGGGCATGACCAACAAAGCCATCGCCCTTGATCTGGGCATCACCGAGCACACGGTCAAATTTCACGTTAACGCCATCATGGGCAAGCTGGACGCGCAAAGCCGCACCGAAGCCGTCGTCCGCGCGACGCAATTGGGCTTGATCGTGCTTTAGGCAAGGGCGGGCATCGGCGCCGTCGGACTGTGCTTTTTGCCGAATCGCGATTAGGATACCTGTCGCGGCTTGCGCCCGAACAAAACCGTCGAGGTGGAATGAGAGTTTTCATAACCGGCGCTACCGGCTTCGTCGGCTCGCATATCGCCCGCAAGCTGGCTGAAGCTGGCCATGATCTGCGCATTCTCTACCGGTCAGAGAAGAAGCTGGCGATCCTGGACGGTGTAGCCTACGAGGGCGTCGCCGGCGACCTCGACGACCTGGAATTGCTGAAGCGCGCTTGCGACGGCTGCGAGATCGTCTTCCACGTCGCCGCAAAAGCCGACTACTGGAAAGACGATGACAAGACTGCTCTTTGGCGCATCAACGTCGAAGGCACGCGGAATGTCTTAAACGCGGCGCAGGCTGCCGGCGTGAGGCGCGTCGTCTTCACAAGCAGCGCCGCTGCCGTCGGCATTCGTCCGGGCGCCGCGCTCTCGGACGAGAGCGATCGTTTTAATCTGTCGCCGGAGCGCTATCTTTACGCTTATTCCAAGGTCAAAGCCGAGGAGATCGCCGCTGAATTTGTCGCTTCGGGGCTTGATGTGGTGATCCTCAATCCGACGGTGGTCATCGGACCCGGCGATCTCAATGCCATCTCCGGCACCTTTGTCATCGAGACGGCGCGCTATCAATGGGCTGTGCCGATTTCCTCCGGCGGCTTGGCTGTCATTGATGTCCGTGATGTGGCGGGGGCGCATGTGAATGCCATTGATCGCGGTCGGGGCGGCGAGCGTTATATTCTCAACAGCGCCAATTATCCCTATCACGAGTGGTTCGCCATGATCGCGGGCGCCTGCGACGTCCGGGCGCCAGTTTTCCATACGCCCGATTTCATGCTGGAGCCGATCGCGGTCTTGATCGAGAGCTTGCGCCGCTTCGGCATCGAGACGCCGATGGACGCGGATCAAACGCGCTTGGGCGGCGCTTTCGTTTACTTTGACGGCAGCAAGGCTTGCCGCGAGCTTTTTAAGCCCGAAATCGACATCGAAACCAGCTTGAAAGACACCTGGCAATGGTACGCCGACAGGGGCTACATCAAGCACAATCTGCTGACGCGCCTGATCGGATTGATTTAGGTGTTGAGCGTGTCTTCATGCTGGAACGCGAGCCAATCAGCTTTCCGCGCTCAGCGGGAGAGTTGGAGATTCAGGATACTGTTGGGATTGTTCCGTACTTTCAGTTGACGCGGGGTCAAGAGTAGTTGCTGTGATTGACGAGCGCGTTTCTGTTTCCGCAGTAGGCATTTCCGAAATCGAATCATCGGGACTGGGGTCAAGACTTTCTAACTGGCCAGATGGTGGATTTTCTTGAAGATCAGAATCGTCGACTACAGTCCTTGTCAGCGATATTGACGGAGAATCCTGCGAACTGGGGCTAAGCGTGTTGTTAACACTTCTTATAGACAACAAGTGCAAAATCACAGCTACAACTATTGTTGCAATTCCAACCAAAACGGTGGTTTCTACCGGGTTATCCCTAACCCACTGCCTAAGCGGCCCATACCTACTTACCGTGATGGGAGGAAGCAGATCCAGAATCTTGCGTGGTGAAGCGGGATCCCACTCCAAAGCATTCACTGCCTTTTCAAGGTCAAGCCGTATGGAGTGCAGCCATTCTAGATTCGGAAACTGAGTCAGAATCCCCCTGATCCCGTCCAGCGCTTCCCGACTATCTTTCTTGCGCAATTCATGTATGATGCCGTTGCGCAGGCGCCCTACCTGTTCTCTAGTCGTAACTGTGTGGATCCCATCAATCTGCGGATCTTCGCTAGTCGGATATCGTTCTTCTACCCAGATGAAGAGGTCTACAAGTTGGGATGTGCTTAGATTATTTGCGAAACGCGCTGTATGCCAATCTTCTTCTGCTACCTTTTCCACTATCGCTCGCCCAATGGCATTATTGTTTTGAAATAAAGCCCAAGCCGCCGACCAGTTGAACTCTGATTCGCTTGTCATAAGACCGGCAGAGAACTCAATTACAAGCTCCTTTCCAGTTTCGTTCGTGTAGCCCCTTGAGATTCGTTTTTCCGCAACGCGTATTGCTTCGGCGCTTTCCTTCTTTAACAGGAAATCCAGAATTGATCGCTGACTTTTTGGAGACAGGTTGGATTCACACAACAAGCCCAGAACCGTATCCTCAAGATCTGAGTTCCATAGATGCTCAACTTTAGTCAATGTTTGTCCGACATACGAGTCGCGGCTGTCATCAGCGATAATGAGAGCTTTGAGATTATCCACTAGCGCCCGTGGTGCGTTTTGATAAGACTTTCGCAGAATGATTTGCTGCAGACTGTGGGTCTGGATGTGATATTCCTTGCGCCCGTCGTTCTCAAAGATGTGTACATAGGGATACCAGACTGCAATCTTTGCCCATCTGCACCATGATTCCATAGGAAGGCTATCAAATAATTTGCCGCCAGCCTTGAGCAGTAAAAACAGCGCAAAGTAGCCGGCGAATTCATAGCGTGGTACTTTCAACGACTTGTACCAACTCTCCTCACCATTTGCTGAATTTACTTCGTAATTGCGGACATATGTATTAGCTGCCTGAAGAATACGTTGACGAGTATCGGTGTCAAAGGAGAGCCATTCGGGATGATCTGTAAGGTCAGGCCATAATGAACCAGAGCGCCCTTGGGGCTGGCGAAAACGGTCGAGCCCCGCTATGATATTCAGCCACTGCTGGACTTCTCCAGATTCGGATTGTTCTAGCGCATTATTGATCACTTCAATCGGTTCCGGGCCGATTGCGGCAGGCTCAACAGGCTGCCGGAACTTTTGCCATCTATAATATGATTCCTTGCTACGCATGGTCTCGGGATCGTCAAGTATGGCGACAAAGAATCTCTGCGTTAGATCTGAAAGTTCTTTGTGACACTGGCTAGCACAATACACTTTTACGGTGAATTTATAGTTCTCCTCGGCAGTTGAGGTATATGAGCCGGATATTAGGCTAAGCAAACGAGCGATAAGGTCGGCTAGTTGACATCGCTCTTTGGTTTCGTTTGAGACATCTAACAGTTCAATTAGCCATTCTAAATCCGATGTCAACATGATCGGCTGACCACCCCACACCAGATCTGTAATCGAGGTATCTTTTTCGCGCCAGATCGGTAAAGCTGCAATCAGGACCTGCCGTCGCGCTGTCACTTCCCTCGCAAACCTTTTGTAGTATTTTGCTTCTTCTTCACTGAATCGCGTGTCATAGGCGTTGCCGCCGAATATTCCATCAAATCGTGCATTCATCTCAATCGCTGTACGGGTGAACGCTTCCATCACATCTGGAATATGAATGTTGTCCCACGCCTTGCGCATAATCGTGCCCGGTAAATCGCGAAGCGCAAATGGCATGTCATGATGGCGCGGCCGCTCGGTGACCCACCTGAGTGCAGTTGGCAAGTCTGCTGTCTTTAGATTTTTTACAATTCTGTCATCGAAAAGAAACATCTTGTAGCTGCCTAAGTAGCTTTCCTGTTTCGGTGGAGATAGCGAACTAAAGAGCTCATCCGCCGGCAAATGATCGGGCCACAGCGCCTGTAAGGCATAGCCCTTGAGCTCATCCTCAGGATCATCGTCTCTGCCACTAATATATTGTTTCAACTGTGACTTCGTTTTCTCGCTGCCGTAATCTCTTATACAACGTGCTGACCAATTCCGCAGTACTGTATCTTCATTCTTGTTTAACGCTAAATTCACTAACTTGTCTTCTAGTTTTGAGACATCAAGTTTTTCGAGCAGTCTAAACACAAAACGCCGTCTGTGCAGACTCTGTTCTGTGTCTTTTAAGTGGGCCAACAGATATTCTCTCGACTTCGTGCGATTTTCACCGAACTCCCCTAATTCCTCGCTCAATTCGGCGAACAAGTATTCGTCACAGGAAGTCAGTAGGTGTCTGATGAGTTTGCTGAAGTCCTTATCATTGAGTCTCGAACAGTCCATTTTCAATGCGAGCTCGGGCTCGTGTTCAATCACGGCTACCATAAAATCTGAGCGAAGATAAGCTAGCCAACGAATTGTTTCATATAGTTGAGGTGCGAATTTAGCTTGCGGCGTCATGAACTTGGAAAGAATTGGTTCCAGGGGAATGCTATTATCGTGCAGAAAACACGCTGTCAAAAACTCAGCAAAAGACTGATGGGAGAACTGCTTGCAACTAGTTCCGTGAAAGAGTCCCGAATTCAATGTATTCAACAAGAGATTCTTCTCTTTGGCACTTTCATCTTTCAGCATCAGATCAGCAATCGTAAGGGACGCCGGCGAGACAGCGTATGTGTCATCAATTGCAACTGAATAGCTGTTCGAAAGAATCGTTGCAGCCGCGATACGTGACGCCAACTGAAATTGCCGGGTCAAATCCTTTTGGAGATCATCTTCTCCTTGATCTGAGAGCCGACAAAGTTCCAAAACTGCCTTTCGAAAGAGGATCTCACGATCTCCGATAACAGTAGGTGAATTCAGAAGCATTTTCAGTGTAATAGGGATAGTTGCCAAAGGCACGGCTGCGACTTCCCCGACATCTGCGAGAAACGCGTCTGCGTCTTTACCGCTTTGCGTAGCAGCGATCCGAATATGGTCTTCGCTTAGGGGCGCAAGCTCATACACATGTACTGCTGTTTCTTTATTAGGCTTATCTCTCCAATAATGGCGAAGGCTGTCGACCAGCGTTGCCGACCAATCATAATCACGACATACAAGACGTAATTTCAGGTACGTAAGACTCACATTGCCAAGCTCTGCACCCAGAACTGCGATAACGCTGTCGACCGGCATTCTCGTCTGGTCTAAGCTATCAACAAAGATGGTCAGAGGGTGAGCAGTCGTCTTCCATAGCTTATACTTTTGATCATCAAAGAGCCGTTTGCGAAGTTCTTGCTGAGAATCGCAATCAAGCAAATCAACATATAGAGCATATTCTTCGCCATGCACAGTCGTCTCTTCCAGTTGACGGTGTTCACGCCGAACAGCGTAAGTTTTGCCCATACCGGGTTCACCAAGCAGAATGAGGCATGGTACATCCCGAATATCTTCCAAAAGTGAGCCCTCACTGGAATATCGAAGTTGCCAAAGCGCATTGAATGATCGTGCCTTCGCTGTCGAGCCCGCATGCTCTACGCTACCTACGTCCTTCGGAATCCATCTCCGTTGCCAGTTGTACTCCAATTACGCCTCCGAAAAGTCCATATACTAGCTTCAAATCAAGGACTTCATTATACCACGGTAGATTGGGATTTAGAACATATATTCCCGTATTTGTAGTGTTTCCGATCACATCGGCAACGAGTCTGGAATTACATATATGCTCGTAAGACGCAGGCTACTGTTAACTTTAGAGTAGTTTCTTGTTTGCGGATCGTCGTGAGGAAGTTCACATGTCGGCAAGCATTCGCACTGTTACAATTATTGGTTTGATCGCCAGTTCAGTGAAATTTAAGCTGAATTCGATGTTTAACGTTTGGAGTTCAGGAAGGTGACACCAAGGATGCCCGGGCGATCAGATCCGCGAATAGCGCTCGCGCCGCGCCGGTCATGCGCTCGGGATGGAATTGCACGCCGACAATCCGGCCATCGTCCGATTCCAGCGCTTCGATGACGCCGTCCTCCGCGCGCGCCGTCGCGCGTAAACCCTCGCCCACATCGGCAATGGCTTGAATATGGTGGGTGTTGGTCATCAGCTTTTTTGCCTTAAGGACGGCATTCAAATGCGAGTTCGCTGAAATGCGAATCTCGTGTTGGCTCGCGCCGCGATCGGCGCTGTGGACCATGGACTCTGTCTGCGCCTGGACGTCGCCGTAGATGGCGCCGCCCGCCATGGCATTGACGAACTGCATGCCGTAGCAGATGCCCAGAACGGGTCGCCTGGCCATGGCGCGGTAGATCAATTCGTCGCTGAGATCCCGCCGCGGGTCGACAGGCGGCAGATCCGCCGGCAGCGCGCCGATCAAAGCGCGCGTGATGCCCGGTCCGCCGGTGATAATCAAGCCGTCTAGCAGCGCCGCAAATTCAGCGGCGGCTCCGGCAGTTTTCAGCAGCGGCGCGATGACCGGGATGCCGCCGGCTTCTTCAACCGCCCGAATATAACGCAGATCAAGCGACTGACGACCGTCCTCCAAACTGGTGGTGATACCGATTCTGGGAGATCTTTTCACGGCGTTTCTCTATGCCCGTTTGAAGGGTGCGCTGTGCATTTCGCCGACGAATTCTGGCAGGTTGCGCTGCCCAAGCATCTGACGAATGGCATGTACCTCGCCCAGATGATACCAATAGTGGTAGATGGTACGGTGGAGCATAGTGCCGATTGAATCTTCCAATGGCTCGCCCTTCCATTGGAAATGCTCCAGCAGCTTTTCCGTGGTCAAGGTATCCAAGAAGATATCGGCATGCGCTGTGATCTCGTGCCAGGCTGCCCACATATCGTCGAGCTTTGGGGTCGAGCGCGGGCTGCCATATCCGCAGATCTTGCGCAATTCCGGTTGAACGATTTTGTTCTGCGCCAAGAAAACGAAGTAGTTGCTCTCTTGCGCGGCCAAATGACCGATCGTCCAACTGATGCAGTTCATCTGCCCATGCTGAACGTATGCGTCCTGCAGGCTCAAACCCTCGAGACAGCGCAGGAATTCGTCCCGCGTAAAGCGCAATTGCTCCACCATGGTATGCGCCATCGTCAGCCCCCGTTCTCCGCTCGTTTCACATTGTGCTGATGATACTCACCCGACAAGAGTCGCGCAACTGCCGCCAAATGGCAGATCAGTCTCGCGGGCGCGCTAAGATCGCTGATTTGGAATCTTGATTCGCGCGGGTTGCAGGTCTGAGCGCTGGCCTCACTCGTTACCGATGATCGGAGCTGGGACGCGCGCTGAGGCAGGCGCAAGCGAAATGTCCTCAAGCGCGATGGGCGCAGGCGCGCAGCAGTCCACAGCAATGGGATCGCAGCAGGCTTCTTCGTCGGCGAAGTCGGCGACGCAAACGCCCGTCTCCGGCAAATTCAACCGCACATCGCGCGCCGCCTCCCAGTCGCCGGCCAAAGCCGCTACCACCGAGCGCGCTTGTTCGTAGCCGGTCGCCATCAAGAAAGTGGGGGCGCGCCCATAGCTTTTCATACCGACGATATAGAAGTCTTTTTCCGGCTGACGCAATTCGGCCTCCCCGTGCGGGCGCACCGTGCCGCAACTGTGCAGATTGGGATCGATTAGCGGCGCCAAGGCTCGGCTGCTCTCAACAACCGGATCCAGGTCCAGGCGCAGTTCTCGGGTGATGCGCAAGTCCGGCCGCGCGCCCGCGCAAACGATGAGCTCTTCTACTTCGGCGCTGTGAAAGGCGCCGTCCAAGTCGCCGCTGATCGCCAGAGCGCTGCCATGGTCGTCTATATTCGAGATGCGAAAGGGCGCCAGGATCTGCATGGCGCCGGCAGCTACGGCCCGGCGTATCAAGACGCCCAATTGCCCGCGCGCCGGCAAAGCATCGTTCTCGCCACCGCCGTAGACGCGCTGCAGGTTGGCGCCGCGCAGCGCCCAGACGATTGAGGTCTTCGGCTCATCTTCCGCCAGGCGCGCCAGATCGAGCAAGGTATTGATGGCCGAATGCCCGCTGCCCACTACCATGACACGCTTGCCAAGGTAACGATCTCGCGCGCTGCCTTTGACATCGGGAATCCCGTACCAGATGCGCTGACGCTGCCCTCTTGTCTGCTGAACCCTCGAGCGGCTTTCGCCGAGCGCGGGCAGTCCGTCTGCGCCTGCGGGATTGGGATTGTGCCAGGTTCCCGAAGCGTCAATCACCGCGCGAGCCAGAAACTGGCTTTCGCTATCGTCCGCAAGGTCGACTCGCAGTACAAAGGGCGCATCGTCCCTTCCGCGATCCTTCATCTTGTCATGATGACGCCGGGAAACCGCGATCACGCGAGCGCGCGTATGAATGATGCCCTGCATTATGGCGAGCTCCACCAAGGGACGCAGATATCGCTCAACCAGTTCTGCGCCGGTCGGCAAGTCCTCTGGGGGCGGGGCGGTCCAACCAGTTGCTTCCAGGAGGCGGACACAGGCGGCGTCCATATTGAACCGCCAGGGCGAGAACATGCGCACATGCCCCCAATCGAGCACGCTTGCGCCGACAGTCGAGCCGGCTTCAAACAGGATCGCTCTTTCGCCGCGTTCCAGCAGATGCGCGGCGGCTGCCAATCCAACGGGACCTCCGCCAATAATCGCGACAGGGTGTTTGTTCATATTGACTTCCTCAGCGGGACACAATGAATACGATAAACACTATTATATTGATGACTATCAATATGTCAATGGTCGCGACTCAATTGACAAGGGGAGACGTCGACGCGCTCAATAGCCTAACTTCAACGCGACTTCGTCCAGGCTGTCGGTGGGACCAATCAGCGTTAATTCGTCGTCTATATGCAAATTCGTATATCCATGCGGCACGATCGCGTGGCCGCGCCGTACAATCGCCATCACCAACACGTCATCGGGCAGGATCAGATCGCGCAAGTGCAAGCCATCCACGGTGGGATCGGTAATGGTGACCTGAATCACATCATGATCGGGGTCATCTTCAAAGACCATCGTCGCCAACTGTGGCGCGCGCACGAAATTGTCAAGCAGATGAACCATGGCATTTGCCGGATCCAAGACATGTACGCCCAACTCGCGAAACTGATCGACCAGGGTAAATTCGTTGAGGCGCGCGATCTGACGCGTGATGCCAAAGTCCTCGTAGAAGATCTGGCACAGTTTCAAGCTGTCGGCATCGTTTGGCAGCAAGGTGACGGCGACTTCGGTCTTGGGTTCAATGAGCTTGCCCAACTCCTCGGCGGAAATAGCCGACAGCCAATGCTCATGCCGCAGCCCGTCCGACGCGGTCAGCACTGAAACGTGAGATTGGTCAATATCCAGCAATTTGACCCGCCAACCATGCGCCAGCAAACGCTCCGCGAGCGCCCGTGATTGATTCTCGATGCCGACGATAACCACATCCAAGATCTCGTCCGGTTGGATGTCCTTGGGCAAGTGCGACTCGCCGACCAGGCGAATGGCGAATTTGAAAAAAGGCGGTCCGGTCAATTGGCTCAAGACGATAACAGCGACCATCAAGGTGGTGAAATCGTTGCCAAGCAGCGGGAAATCGATCGCCACTTCTTTTGCCAAGCCCAAGCCGACGCCCGCCTGCGTGATGTAGGCCATCCAGGTCAGCCGGTTGAATTGCGGCGGATCGCCAGCCAACGCGCCGCCAACATAGCCGCCGATGAAAAGCGCCAGGAGGCGCGCCCCGAAGATAGCCACGGTGATTGGCAGCAGCGTCATTACAATCCCGATATCGAGCGAACCGCCGATGAGCGTGAAGAAGATGACATAAACCGGCATCTCGACCCGATGCAGCAAGTGACGCAATTCACTGCGGTAGGGCGACCGATTGGTCAGCCAGAAGCTCGCCACCATACATATCAGCAGCGGCTCGAAAAACAATTCCACTGGCAGGTTGTCGTGGCTCCAGTGCCGTATTTCCCCGGCAAAATAGAAGACCAGATAGCCGATGAAAAGCAGAAGCGGGATCTTTAGCCAATCTTCCCAGTGATTCCGCAAAATGAGCTTCATCACCTGGGCGACCAATACACCCAGCCCGATCGACGCCAGAACCTCGAATGAAACCAGCAAGATAAAACCGAGGTCGAAGCTTCTGCCCGTTAGCAGCGTCGCCGCGATGGAGGTGCTCAGCGCGAAGAGTACGACGATGAGCACATCTTTGACCAGCGTCACGCCCAGCACCGTCTTCGTGAAGGGACCGCGCGCGCGCATCTCGTTGATGATGGCGATGGCTGACGATGGCGAGCGCGCCGCCAAAATCGTACCGCCGAGCAGCGCCGCCGCCATGCGGCCCGCCGGCGTCAAATCGCGCATGAAGGGGATGTAGTCGGCCAGCAGCAAAATCGCCGCCATGCAGACGATGTACACCGCGACAATCTGCGTCACGGTATTCCAGCCGATGCTGCGGTAACGGCCGCGCAATTCGTCCAGCGCCATTTCACTGCCTGCGGCAAAAGCTATGAAAGCGAGCGACGTCTCATCGAGAAAGCGCAGGGCGTCGACGTTCGCCGTCGACATGAAGCGCAAAACGAATGGTCCGGCGAATATGCCCGCCAGCAAGTATCCGCTGATGAGCGGCAGGTGCAGGACCGTCGCCAGCCGACCCACTTGGTAGGCAGACAGAACGATGAAGGCGAAACTGGCGATCGACCAAGCCAGCAAACTGTAGTCCACGAATGGTCCTTTGTATCAGGTCAATCCATCGCTACCGAATAGATAACCCGCGTATTTTAACAATATTGTGGCTGCTGTACAGACAACGTTGACATATTCGCCAGAGCAATCGCACCAGAATCAATATGTGCCGAATGTCATACAAATCTTAAGAAATCGTTGGGCGAAACTCAAAGTCGCTCAGGCAAAAGGGGCGAAAATAAAGGGCGATTCACAGAATTGCCCCTACATCCGCAGTTTGTTGGGTTTCTGATATTAGCCCAAGAGCGTCGGCGCAAGCCATCTCGGCTGTACCAGTGTGATATAGTATAAAAAAACCAAAAGGCTCGCCGTATAAGTCGCAAGCCTCTTGGAGTCGTGGGATTCCCGATTCGGGGTCCCTCGTCTTCCCCTAACCCCGTCTGTCCAGAGCGGTCTAGAGGTTAGTGCTGGATCTCACCATACACCCAACTAAAAACTACCATAGAGCGAGAACAATTGTCAATATGACCACAGGAAGGGGGTGCATTTCAGATTATTGGCAAACCACATGATTTTTCCGTTAAAAAGCAAAATTATCACAAAGGCACGAAGAACACGAAGTCAAATAGATCATTTCTCAGTCGAACCAAGAAAGTAATGAACGTTTTGAGGACAGCTAGGGGAACAGGTTTCGGGTGACATGGTATGTCGCCTCTACCGGTGGTCAGGTTATTGTTGTTCTTTATTTCAACCGAATTCGATACACTACCTGTCAATGACGGGCAGGCGCGTCCGCAAGTTAGTCTTCTGCAGGCGCTTCTTTGAGTTGTCTCTCCAAATCCGCTGCCAGCCGACCCATGAGCAAAATGGTTTGCCGCAAATCGGATGGCGTGGTGCGCGGATTGATCGTGCATAGGCGCATGACCGTTCTCCCCAGCAGCTTGGTAGTCGAAGCGAAGGCGAAGCTATTCGCGGCCAGGGCGCCGCTCAACTCGTCCGTCACGCGGTTCGCCAGCGCTTCGTCTCCATCAGTCGGCTTGTAGCGGAAGGTCACAATCGCCATTTGCGCCGGCGTGACGATCTCCCAGCAACCCGCATCTCGCAAGAGCGATTCCGCCATTTCAGCCAGTTTAAATCCCCCTTCAATCGCTTGCCGCATGGCGCCAAGGCCAAATACTTTCAGGGTCATCCACAATTTTAAGGCGCGAAAATAACGCGTTAACTGAATGCCTTGATACATGAAGTTCAGTTCTTCGCCAACCTCTTCTTTACTGTGCGCTTCGGCATCAGTGAGGAAATGCGCCGTCTCTTTAAACGTGGCGCTTAGCCAGTGACGATCCCGCACCAGCAGAGCGCTGCACTCGACCGGTTGGAACATCCATTTATGCGCGTCCCAGGTCAACGAATGCGCGCGTTCAATGCCAGCCAGCTTCAGCTTTCTATGTTCGCTCAAGCAGGCAGACGCGCCAAAAGCGCCATCGACATGCAGCCAAAGACCCTCTCGCTCGCATAGATCCGCCAAGTCCTGCAGCGGATCCACCGCGCCCGTATTGGTCGTGCCTGCTGTCGCGGCAACGCAGAACGGACGTTTGCCGGCCGCTTTGTCCTCCGCTATCGCCCGTTCGAGATCCGCCACCGGCAGCCGGAAATCCTCGTCAGCGCGGATTTCCCGCAGTTGTTCAGGCGCGAAACCGAGGATGCGCAAGCCGCGGGAGATGACGAAGTGCGTCTGATCTGAGCAATACACGACCGCATCGCGCGTATCGTTGCCCAGTTGGATCTGCCGCGCCACCGCCATGCCCATCAAATTCGCCATGGAGCCCCCGCTGACAAACAAGCCGCCCGCCTCTTCCGGCATACCACAGAGCTTGCGCAGCCAACTGATGACCAGCCTTTCGACTATCGCCGCGCCTGTCCCTAACGGATATAAGGAGTTGAAGATGTTGTAGCCGGAAGCCAGCGTATCCGCCATGGTGCCGATGAAGTTGCTGGGGGATGGGATATAGGCGAAGAAGCGTGGATGATCCAGGTGGTCAATGGTCGTCAGCACCTGCCGCTCGAACTGTTCCAAGACATCTTCCCATGCCGATCCCGTCTCTGGAAGCGGCTCGTTCAAGATTTCCTCGAATGTCACTTGATCCAGCGCTCGCGTCACCGGAAATTGGGCTTGGGCTCCAGTATAATCTACCAGCATGTCAATGATGCGGTAGCCCATCTCGCGCATCTCATCAGCGCTGAGCTTTATTTGATCTCGGTGACTCACATTATGCATGTCAGATCCTTTCACTTAATGCATCGCGTTCAAGACAATCAAAATTCAACAATGCCTCGGCGAAGCGCGTGTATTTTAACAATACATTGCTGAATATATAGGCTGTAAAGATGGGCGCTCTAATCGGATGCCGACATGCCCCTGAGCGCCACTTCCAATTCTGCCGCCAGCCGCCCCATCAGTTCCACGGTTTCAATTAAATCATCAGGAGTCGTCCGCGGGTTATTGGCGCACATGCGCATGACCGTCTTCTCACGCAGTTGCGTGCCCGAGGCGAAAGCGAATCCGTCTTCCAACAGGCGACCTACAAGCTCGTGTGTTACGCGGTTGGCCAGAGTCTCGTCACCGTTCGCCGGCTTATAGCGAAATGTGACGATGGCCATCTGCGCCGGCGTGACAATCTCCCAGCAGCCGGCTTGGCGAAGCAGCCGCTCGGCCAGTTCCGCATTCTCAAATCCCAGCGCGATCGCATCGCTGATGGCGTCCAGACCAAAGACCTTGAAGCTCATCCACAGTTTCAAGGCGCGAAACTGCCGGGTCAGTTGTATGCCTTGGTACATGAAGTTGATTTCTTCGCTCGCTTGCTCGACGTCTTTCAAGTATTCCGGCTGTTCCTTGAAGGTCTCGGCGAGCCAGCGCCGCTCCCGAACCAGCACCACGCCGCATTCTATCGGTTGAAACAGCCACTTGTGCGCGTCCAAAGCCAGCGAATCTGCCCGCTCCAGCCCTTTCAGCGCTCCTTTGCCTTTTTCGGTCAGCATAGCGGGCGCGCCATAAGCGCCATCGACATGGAGCCAAAGATTCTCTTGCTGGCAAAGATCCGCCAGCGCGTCTAATGGATCGACGGCGCCGGTATTCGTGGTGCCGGCGGTGGCGACGACGCAGAAGGGCCGCTTGCCCATCGCCCGATCAGCCGCAATCGCCTCCTTCAACGTCGGCAACGAGAGCCGGTAGTTTTCATCGCTCCGGATCTTGCGCAGTTGCTCTGGCGCAAAGCCTAGCACGCGCAAGCCGCGGGAGACGGCGAAATGGATCTGATCGGAACAATAGGCGACAGCCCCGCGCATATCGCCGCCCAGTTGAATATGCCGCGCCACCGCCAGCGCAGTCAGATTCGCGACCGAACCGCCGCTGACAAAGGTACCGCCGGCATCCGGGGGAAAGCCGAAAATCTGTCGCAGCCAACCCACCGTCAGTCGCTCGATCTGGGCTGCGCCCGGTCCTTGCAGCCAGACCGCATTGAAAATGTTATAACCGGCGGCGAGCGCATCCGCCATCACGCTGACAAAATTGTTGGCGAGCGGGATGTAGGCAAAGAAACGCGGATGATCCACATGATTTGTACTGTCCACGACTTGCCGCTCGAACTGCTCCAGGACGTCGCGCCAGGGCGCCCCCTCCCGCGGCAATGGCTCATGTAGAATCGCATCCAGCGCGCCATAATCCAGCTTTTCCGCCACCGGTCTCTCGGCGCGGCTCGCGTAATACTCCACCAGGCTATCAATGACGCGATAGCCAAATTCCCGCATCTCGTCGCTGTCAAACTGCAAAGAGGTTCTTGGTGATGGTTCGCTCATGCCGATGTCAGTTCCCATCAGAAAATCGCGTTAAGCGCGATCACAACCAGCGCCGCCAGCGCCAGACGATTGAGCAGGAGCTTGTTAATATGGTTGCCTGCGCGAACGCCGATCGTTGTGCCCAGATAAATCAGCGGCGAAAGCAGCAGCGCGGTCGCGATTACGTCAACGCTCATTGTCCGGGACAAGAAGAGCAGCAGCAGCACTTGTATGGGCGCATTTAGCAAAAACAATGTCATGGTGAAAGCCCGCGCCTGCCGCGCGCGGAAGTTACGCGTCGTCATCCATAGTACCAGCGGCGGTCCTCCCATGGCGACCAAGCCTTGCAAGACGCCACTGACTGCAAAGGCGGCGACGGACAAGGGCAAGGGTAGATCTCGCTTCAATTGCTGTGGGGCGGCCAAACGGATGGCGACGCCGATCAATACGCCAATGCCGACGAGCGGCTTGACATCCGAGCCATTTACATCCTCAACAAGCAGCAGCAGTGCAATGCCGATGGGGACAGTCGCGTAGCGCACGACAGCCGCCAACTTTAGATCTGACCAGGGAATATGATCTCGCAGTTGCCAGGCGCCCGCCATCACCTGTATGCCGATCGCCAAGGTTGCTAGCGCCACAGCTTGCGACAAGCTATAGCCCGCATCAACCAGCAGAGGCACGGCGATCATGCCCAGCGCGAAACCGATCGCGCCTTGCACAAAGCTGCCAAAGAGCAATATGAGACCGGCCAAGATCAGCGGCATAGGGCGTCCCGCCAGTAGACGTCGAGAACGCGGAAAGTGTCACACAGTCTTGGACGATCCACAAGTCTGTACTGTTTATGTAATCTGCGGCGCTCATGCGACAAGCAGACTGCCTATTTTGCGTGAGCGCGACATACCTGGAATCTTTTCGCCGGTTACGCGCCGAGCGGCTCTGGCTTGCCCTTGACAGCGCTATGGAGCCTGGCTCGGCGCTACGACGGCAATTTGAGAGGCGCTCTTTGTGCAATGCGTACGAAGTCTGCGACATCGCTTCCCGGGCTGCGTATAAAAAGCTGTGGAATAGCGGGGGGTTCAGGCGCCTTCAATATCACGTCAAGTTTTGTGCGAGCCAGGTGCGTTATGAGTCAAATGCCGTTATAATTAAGTTATAGGCAAGCTCCCGAAATGGGATGCGGAGATATAGGCAATTACGCCTGTAAGATGTGGATTTGGTTTTCGTGAGCGTGATCATTTAATCTGAAAGGAGTCTGGCAAGCCAGCCAAACTGTTGGCTGCGCTTCCCAACCAAGATGGACGATCGTAAAATCACGGAACTGACTGTCGACGAGTTGGAAGAGATTATCAAGCGCACCGTGAAGAAGTCCGTTGCCGAAGTCATGATCGAATTCGCGATGGAAGCCGATATCGAAGCGCAGATTGCCTACGAGGCGGAATTGAACGATATGCTGCGCAACGAAATGAAATCCTACGGCAAGGTCCATGTCACCGATATGGGCATAATGCCTAAAGCGGATGATTAACTCGGGGAGGCTCCGCCTGGCTCCATGCGCTCAACATAATCCGGAGAGATATCTTATGCAGGTTTGGGACGCGATTCAAAACAAACGAGCCATCCGCGAATTTAGGGCGGAAGCGCTGGAGCCCGCGGAGGTGGAAAGGATCTTGCAAGCGGGCAGGCGTTCCCAAAGCTCTAAGAACAGCCAACCCTGGCATTTCATTGCCGTTCAGAATAGGGACCGCCTGGGAAAGCTGGCGCAGCTTGGCGCGGGCATGGGGCACGTTGCCAGCGCCGCCCTCTGTATCGTGATAGTGGTGCCGACGCAGAACGAACGAACCTTGTGGCACTTTTTCGATTCCGGGCAGAGCGCCGCCTATATGCAACTGGCAGCTACCGAGATCGGTATTGGCTCTTGCCTTGGCACCATCTACCAGCCAGACGACGCGCGCGCTCTGTTGGGGATTCCCGATGGCTACCAAACGCGGCTGGTGATTTCCTTCGGTTATCCGGCCAATCAAGCCGAAGCCGAGCAAGCCCTGCGGGCTGGCGGCAGAAGGGGCTTCGACGAAGTTGTTCATTGGGAGACCTGGTAAAACATGCCGCTTGCCACCAGCTAGTAGCCGGGCAGCGCGTCCGGCGAACGCTCAGGACATGTTGAATGAAATAGCGTAAGTGCCGGTCTGGATTAGCGTCCGCCACTTGTCCTGTATCCCGCTGCAAATAACTTAGAATACGCACGATTTGGTAGGGGCGACTGATCTCCTAGACGATTTCTCCGCGATCTTCCGCTTGTCTGACCTGCGTCACAGTTGCCCGAAGCATAGGCCCGGTCGCGATGGGTAAGGCATGTGGTCATGATCATGGCTGTCGACGCATCGCGAAACAGAGCCAGCCCGGCGCCATCTTTCCGCATCGGCGTTCCTATTACAGAGCGCTCAAACGCGGCAGTTAAGAGGTATTGCTAAACAATCTATCGATAGCTTTGCCGCTGCTCTTCGTTTTCTGACTGCTGAATCATGGCGAGATTATTGGAGAATGCTAGAATACCTGGGTATCCAATGACCTGACGCGGTCTTGATTCATGCCAACATTTCTTAGAATCCTGCGCAATCACTTCCATTTCATAATCGTCGTTGCCATTCTCCTGGTCTTGATGACCTGGCCCACCATCGTTTATGTCTTTCAATCCGACGTCTTCTGGTTGCCCACCACCGTTTACGACGCCTGGACGAACATCTGGAATGCCTGGTACGCCGAACTGATCCTGGCCGGCAAAGCCGAACTGCTCCACACTGATTTGATGTTTTATCCCGAAGGCGTATCGCTCGCCTTCCACAGCTATTCGCTGCCGCATGTTGTGATGCTCAACGCATTTAGCTCTATCTTGCCGCTCTCGAATGCTTACAATCTCTCCTACTTGATAATCATCTTCGCAACGACTTTGTCCGCCTATATCTACCTGCTTTATCTCTTCAGGCTAAAGTGGGTTTGCTTGTTGGGCGCGATTATCTTCGGCTGCAGCATCTATGTCACTGCCCGTCCGTCGCAGCCTGATGTAACTGTCATCGCCACAATACCGCTCTCGCTGTATTTCTTTCATAGAGCCGTGCTGGAAAAGCGCTGGTCCCTGGCGGCGCTGTCCGGATTGCTGGTTGGCGCGACAGCTTTCATCGGCATTTATACCTATGTTTGTCTTCTCATAGCGCTCGGACTGTACATCCTGTATTTCGCGCTGATGCGCTGGCGGCAACGGATCTTTTGGATGACTGCGCTTCCAGCGTTGGCGATTGCCGGGTCCATTGGCATGGCTTGGGTTTATCCCATGTTAGCCGATTCACCGGCTTTGGAGCAGGCGCTGAGCAAAGGCGACGGAGAAGAATGGAACACCGACCTGGTTCATTTTTTCGTCAATTATAACCACCCCGTTATGACCCCTGTTTTTCGTCAATTATTTGGGCTGGAGACCGATACGCGTTGGAGTTCCTCTTACCTGGGTTATATTCCCCTGGCGCTGATCGCCATAGGATTGCTTAGGCAGACGTATAGACGCAAGATGCTTTTTTGGCTCTATTTGATGGCGCCCTTTCTCGTATTGCGGCTCGGCTCTCACCTGACGATCAATGACCAAGAATTCAACGACATTCTGCTGCCCAAGCACTTTTTGGACGAGCTCGCGCCTTCTGTGTTTGAAGCGATCTACGCGCCGGACTATTTTCATAGCGGCGCGCTCCTGCCACTGGCGGTATTGTCCTGCTACGGCGCTTTGACCCTTCTGCGCTTCTTTTCTCAACGTTACCGCTGGCCGCTGATCGTCTTGCTCATCCTCGGCATCGCTTTTGAATACTACAACTCACGGGAGCATGTTGTCATTCCCGATGAGCAACTTGCCTTTCTCGATTGGTTGGCTCGGGAAGACAGCCAAGACGAAATCCGACTGATCAACGTGCCAATGGGGCGTGTCAACTCCAAGCTGTATGACTTTTATCAGACCTTGTCAGCTTATCCACATGCCGAAGGAGTTGCGGGACGCACGCCGCAGGCAGCCTACAATTATATCAATAACAATCCCTTGCTGAACGCCTGGAGCGCCAACAAGAGCATAGACTGCCGGCTCTCAAATCAAAGCCAGTATCTAGCCGCTCTGGACGCGCTGTTGATGGATGGTTTCACACACATCGTCATGCACAAAGAAGCGTTCTTCGCGTCGAGAGTTGCAGATAGCTTTGCCTTTGCCGAAGCGGCGTTTGAAAATGAATACGCTGCTGTTTACCGTCTATTCGACCTGCGCGGAAGTTGCCCGGACGAAATGCCCGGCCATGAAGTAGCTGCGCATCTGAAGGAATTCTTCGGCTTGCCGGCGCCGATTCCCAAACGCAACGAGAGTATCTTGAGCCTGCATTCGCACCGTCTTCTCGGGTCAAAACTGTTCCGCTTCTACACCCGCCAAGCCGCTAAATGGAAGAGTTTGATTCACATTTCGGGTGATGCGCAGAGCCAAGTGCAAATCCAGTCTTCGGACGCGCTCTCTGCGGACAAAGACAGTATCGTGGACCGAAACAGTATGGTCTGGCTTGTCTACGACCCGCAAGAAACGGATCTTCGCAGCCTCCCCGTTTATAATGATTGGTTTGTCAAGCAATACCGACAATGCAAACGCGCGCACAATAGTTTCCACATCAGGGTCGAATTGTATATTCGCAGACTGTTTTCCTGCGATCTGGTAGGTGCGGATACTTCGCTCACAGTACGTTACGACAACGGCATTCAGTTGGCCAATAGGCTATACAGCGTCTCGAACAATGAATTGCAAGTTTACTTATGGTGGTCGGAACCTCGTAGAGGAGACCACGCTTATTCGATTCAGATTTTCGATAGCGACGGCGTGAAGGTCGCCCAGGTAGATCAAGTCATCCGCTATGACCCGTTAGCATATCGCCGCATTGACATTTCGCAACTTCCTCCCGGCGACTATTCCGCGCGGCTGATCGTGTACCACGTCGACAGCAAAAAGAGCCAGCCCGGGACCATCGTGCAAAACCAGCACTCCTTCCTCAGAGAACTGGAGATCGCGCATTTTAGCGTTCAGAACTAAACGAGTGATCGAACGATTCTGATTTACGCTAGAGGAAGAAACTGATTTCGTCCGTTGCTGGGCTACATGGGCTTGGGATGTAGTGCTAGAATGCGAGTGCCCCAAGTTTATTATCCCGTCGAGGGTACATGTCAAGCTTACGTGGCGCCTTGCGCAATCATTTGCATTTCATTGTCGTGGTCGGCCTTCTGCTGATCGTGATGACCTGGCCCACGATTGTCTACGTTTTTGACACTGAAACTTTTTGGCTGCCAACTTCAGGGCAGGACGTGTTTCTAAATATCTGGAACGCTTGGCACGGCCGGTCGGTTTTCGCGGGAGAAGCTTCGCCTTACTTTACTGATATGCTTTTTTATCCAACTGGCCTGTCTCTTGTCTATAACCCCAACAACTTGATACAAAGAACACTATTGTGGATGTTCCAACTTGTTATAGGAACGTCAAACGCTTTTAACCTGATCTATCTCATGATCGTCGTCGCTACGGCTGTGTCAGCTTATATCTATATCAACTACTTGTTTAAGGACCGATGGCTGGCGCTATTTGGCGCAGTTGTTTTTGGATTCAGTCAACATGTTGTCGGGCATCCCAACCATCCTGCGCTGAACCTGTTAGCAACGATCCCTCTTTCTCTCTATGCCTTGCAACGCGGTATTGGCGAACAAAAATTGAAATGGATGTTGCTGAGCGGTTTTTTGCTTGGCATTACCGCCTTCATAGGTATTTATATTTTCGTCTGTCTACTGCTGACACTGGTATTGTTTTTCCTCTGCTTCACCTACTCGAAATGGCGACAGCCGCAGTTCTGGATCGGGACAGTTCTTTTGTTTGCTGTGGCGGGTTCAGTAAGTCTGCTTTATATCTATCCGATGATCCGAGACACTTCAAAATTAGACGAGGCATTGAAAAAGAATCTAGGCGAGGAAGCCGGCAACGATTTGCTTTCCTACTTTGTCAACGGCGGGCATCCCTGGCTCAGTCCGGTTTTTGTAGAAGTCTTCGATTTGAACGCTCGCGGCGAATTGAACTTCCGCGAGCAGCATAAAACCAGTTATCTGGGATATCTGCCATTGCTATTGATCGCGCTGGGATTTAGCTCCGCCAAGCATCGGCGCAAAATGATCCCCTGGCTTATGCTGCTGGGGCCATTCTTGATCCTGCGGCTGGGTTCAACGCTTCGTATCAACGGCGTACTGTATCCCGAAATTCTGTTGCCCAAGCATTTCCTCAACGCCGTGTTCCCGTTTATTTTTCAGGGGTTTTACGAAATCGACCACTTCCAAATGGGCGTTTTATTACCATTGTCGGTTTTGTCCTGTTTTGGATTGCGAGTCCTTTTGAAGTCCATCTCGAAAAGATATTGTTCCATTGCCGTTATTGGCGCGGTCGCCTTGGTGGCCTTTGAATACTATCAGCCGCTTATAGGTCAGGTTATTCCAGAACCTCAACTCGCGTTTAACGATTGGCTGAGAAATGAGCCGAATCAGGAGGACATCAGACTTGTCAATTTGCCAATGGGACGCATCAACTCCAAAATCTATGGGTTCTACCAGACGATCAATGGCTACCCCCACGCCGAAGGCCTTGCGAATCGCACGCCGGATAGATCGTACAACTATATTCTGCAAAATCACCTGCTGGCAGCTTGGCGCAATCGCGAGAATCCCGATTGCTCATCCGGCGCCTTTGACCGATATCTTGCCGGCGTGGATCAATTGCTCGGCGACGGCTTCTCCTATGTGATTTTGCACCACAGCATGCGAAGAGTCTATGAGATAGCCGATAGCTTCAGGAACATTCCCCTTGCCTATCAGGACGTATATGTATCAATTTACCGGTTGCCGGACCTGCGTGAAAATTGTTTGGACCGGGTCGCGGGTTACCAGAACCAGCTTCCAATTTTGCAGGAGTTCCTGCACGCTCCGATCAACCGGCCACGCAGCGATGTTTCTCTAATGGTTCTGTATCCTGCCGAAGTTTACAGCCGTGATGCGCGCCGCCCCTTTGATATTGCGCTGTCGGAGTGGAAAGACCTAATCCACATTGTCTATGACCCGCGGGGCGCTGCCGCAGTCGTCAATTCGGATGCGGAGAACATTGACCTGGACAGTGTCGCGACAGAGAACAACATATTTTGGCTAATATACAGTCCAGCGGAAAGCGATCCGAGAAGCCAAAGCCAATTCGCAACCTGGATGGTTCAGAATCTCAGATTCTGTCAGCAGATTCGCCAGAGCGAAGATCTGGCTGTCGAATCTTACGTCGATCGCGCCTTTCCCTGCGAACTTATAGCGCCAGAGGAACCGCTCGAAGTGCAATATGACAACGGAATTACCCTGGCGAATTTATTGACAGACTTTGATGGCGACCAATTATCGGTCGACTCGTGGTGGCAACGTGACGATATTGATGGCTACGCCTATACGATACAGATCTTCAACGAAGAGGGAGAAAAGCAGTTGCAAATCGACCAGGTAATCGACTCGCGGCCGCTGGCGCGCCAGCAGTTCGATACTAGTGGTTTGGAACCAGGAGACTATGTCGCAAAGCTCATCGTCTACGAAAGGGACGCCGGCCGGAGCCAAAGGGGCGCGATTCTGAGCACTCAGCAGACCGTCGAGCGCGAATTGGAGATCGCGCGCTTTTCCGTCCCCAACTGAGGCCATCGCGGAAAGGCTAGGTGTAAACCCGCTCGCCGCGCAATTCGCGGGCTTTCTCCACCAGCGCGTCGAAGATCGCCTGCTGGCTAGGGTCGCGCTCGGCGGTGACCTCCGGGTGCCATTGGACTGCCAGCAGCCAGGGATGCCCCGGCATTTCCAGCGCCTCGATTATCCCGTCGGCCGCCATACCTGTGACCCGCAATCCACGGCCGAGTTCTTTCACCGCCTGATGATGACCCGAAGACGTATGCAAACTGGTCTTACCCATGACTTGCGCGATCAAGCTGCCCGCTTCCACTTTGACATCTTGCATTTCCCACAAGCCTTCCTCGTTGCGGTGAATGTCCTGGTCGCGTATGTCGGGAATGTGCTCGTACAGGCTGCCGCCCGCTGCGACGTTCAGTACCTGCAGGCCACGGCATATGCACAGCAGGGGCTTATCCATTTCCCCCAGCAAATGCCGAACGAGCACCAATTCGCTTTGGTCTCGCTCGCGGTCGGCCGGCAACAAGTGCGCGTTGCCGCTGTCGCCTTGGTATTCAACGGGATCAATGTCCGTGCCGCCGGTAACGACAAGTCCGTCCAGCAGCGGCAGCAGTTCCTGCCAGGCTTCGTTGCCCGGCGGCAGCAAGACCGGGTTGCCGCCCGCGCGGCGCAGGGCATCCACGTAGGGCGTCGGCGCGCTGTAGAAATTTTCATAATGCCGCGATTGAATATAGCCTTCCTCGCGTCCGCCCGTGGTAATGCCGATCACCGGTCTGGTCATGAATATGTCCTTTGCAAGCGTGGCCTGGCTACCACTATAAACGAGAATCGGGCGCGCCGACAACGGGCATTGTCGCGA
>DAOULD010000212.1:0-13954 GCA_034420635.1 Anaerolineae bacterium
GTGGGCCAATACCAGAACGGCATCGCTTTTCAACAGTTGATGGGCAAAACCAAGTTCAACCGCACCTGGGGCGACTGTCACGGTTATTTCCTGCTGGCGACCGGTTATGCCGATATCATGCTGGATCCGATCATGCACCTTTGGGATATCGTCGCCTTGATCCCGGTTGTGCGAGGCGCCGGCGGGGTGATCACCTCCTGGAACGGCGGACCGCCGCTTTCCGGCAATGGCATCATCGCTAGCAACGGTCCCCTGCACAGCCAGGTCCTGCGCGTTCTGATCGCCTGAGAATAATCGTCGCTAAGACACGAAGGACAGCAAGCTCTGACCAACGAGGGGTCCAGGCGAAGAAAATCAGGCGTCAAACTGAAACAGCGAACAGCCGCCGTCCAGCGTCAGGATGCTGCCGGTCATGTAAGCCGTCTGGGGACCAGCCAGATAAACCACCGCCTCGGCGATCTCTTCGGGTGTACCGGGTTCAACCAGCGGAATGACCTTGGCGACGCGCGCGGCGTATTGCGGTTCTTCGCGCAGTTGTCGTCCGGCCAGTCCCGCCGCTACGATCCCCGGCGCCACGGCATTGACCAGAATGCGATGCTCCGCCAGTTCCCGCGCCATCTGCTTGACCAGCATATTGACGCCGGCTTTGCTGACGGCATAGGGCGTGATCTCGGGCCAGGGGATGCTGCCAACCCAACTTGATGTGAGGATGATTCGTCCCGCGGTCCCGGCGGCGACCATTTTTCGCGCGGCGGCCTGACAGACGTTGAAGCAGCCGGTCAGGTTGATATCGAGATGGTTTTGCCAATTGTCCGCCGTCACTTCCAGGAAGGGCTGGGCGTCGACGATGCCGGCGTTGGAGCAGACGATATCGAGCGCGGGGAGAGCGGCAAGCGCGCCATCGACGGTCCTGCGATCGCGCACATCTACTTGCTGGTAAAGCGCGCTGCCGTCGTAACTGCGCGCTTGATTCAGCGCCGATTCAGCTTCGTCGGCGGACTTGATGTCCCACAGGACGACATGCGCGCCATTCGCCGCCAAATGCCGCGCCATAGCGCCCCCCAAATCGCCGGCCGCGCCGGTTACCAATGCGGTTTTGCCTTCAAGCATGTTTGTCACTTCCCTTCTCCTGGTAAGTTCGTTCCACAGCAGCGGCTAACACTTTCCCAATCACTCAAACAGGACGCGCGCGCAAGAGACAGATCGCGACGGCACACTCAGCGTTATCGACTTGTCGCGAATGGGGAGCGATTCTTGATCGACTTCGATTGGCGTGCATTGCCATGCCGCAGTAATGTTTTGCAGCGGGAAGGCCAGCCTTTGCGCTACCTCATCCATACCCAGGTTGTAGGTATGGACGATCAGTCCCCGCCCATCGGCCGCGCGTTTGATTTGAATCTCGCACCGTCCTTGCGGATCGCAAGTCAGGAAGGTCCCGCTCTGGCCGAGTTCGGCGCCCGGCACGCGCACGATCAGCGGCGGAACGGTGCTGTTCATGGCGAAGCGGCTCGACGCCCTCGGGTCGTATCCCGCGCTCGACGTAAGACGATAGCGCAGCAAGGTATCTTCGCCCTGGCTGGCTTTGAAATTGGTATCCCAGTGATTGTGCAGCGCCCAGGACACCAGCGTCGCCCGGCTGCTGTCCAATTTATGCGCCCAGCGTCCGGTGGTGATGCCGCCCACTTGAATCAGCGGCGAGTCGATCGGCACAAGGGTCACTGAAAGCGACTCGTCGCCCACTTGCGCCCAGCGATGAATACCATACCAGTCACGGCAGGAGCCAGGTAACTGCTCGCGCTCCGGTTCCAGCGGCAGACCGTTGAGATCGAGATGGAATTCAGGTTTGTCGATCGCTATCGGGAAGGGCACATAGACCGCTTCCGTCAAGGTATTAAAAGTCTTGTCGACCAGTATCTCGAGTTGCAGCGCCTTTTCGTGGAAGGGCAAGCTATAGCGCGCCTTTAGCGAGCGAGCGCCCTTCGCCTCCATCCGCGCTTCAATCTGTAGGCAGTCGGGCAGACGCCCCGCCGGCATGATCTCGACTTCCGTTGGACCACTGCGCCGGAAGGGCGTATCGGCATGGCGGACGCCAAAATCTTCGCGGTCGAAATCCAACGCGAAGATGGCTTGCCGGTCATCGGGATGATCAACCCATTCGTAGACGTACTGTCCGAAGCGCCATAGGTCATCACTGTTGACCAATTCACGCCCCAGTTCCTTGTCATACCAACTCAGCAAGCCGCCAGTGGCGGGATCAATCCGCAGGCGATACCAGGCGTTTTCGATGAAGCCCTCGCCGATCATGGCGTCCGCGTTCGGCGCGATCGAGCGTGGCGCGACAGTTGCGTAACCGAAAGCGGGCAAGCTAATGTCGATCATCGTGTCGCCGGCGGCATCCGTAATCAGCGGCGGCGCTTCGCGGTAATTGCCGACCAGGAACATCTCCAGCATGCCATGTGGCGCTGCGCCGCCCATATCCGGCGGCAGTGGATAGCGCACACGGCGATCCCAACCCAGCGGATTCAGCACCAGGTAGCGATAATTGTCCGGTTCCTCCGCTGGGTCGGCGCTGATGTACTGTCCCCAGCGCCGCCAGGTATCGCCTTCCGGCGTCTTTTTCGCGATCTCGGTGGCGAGTTTGCGGCCGCCATCCGCCAGCAATTCATGCGTGAGCCCGTAACCGCCATAGGCGTAGCTGGCTTTGCGGTTGAATTGGGCGCGGGCAAAGGGCGAGTGCGGCCGGCGGATGCTGCTGAAAGCGCCCCAGGTATGTTCGTCGTAGAGCGACACCAGATGATAGGCTTCTTCAACGAGATCGCTATCAACGCCGTCGACCTGCGCCGCCAGCAGATCCAAAACCGGCAGCAATTCTTCCGTTTGACGATTGAGACTGGTCTCGTAGATCGAGGAGCCAACGCCGTCAGCCCACCAGTCAGCCCAATCGCCGGACCAAGTGAAAAGCTGGTCGCCATATTCCTCGCGCAGCATGTCGGCGAAGCCGTCCAGCGTGGTGAAAATGAGCCGAGGTTGGCGTCCGTCCGCGTTCCAATCGCGCACGAAATCCGACATATGCGCCAGCGGCGGCCCATTGTCCACGCGGGCCGGGTGCGTGATCTGGGCATAGAGGAAATCGTAGGGATAATCTTCGCGCGCTTCGAGCTTGGCGAGCTGCGGCGGCAGCAAATCGTCGACGAAGTTCATGTCGCTTAATCCATAACGGAAGATGCCATAGAGATAATGCGGACCGTTGAAAGTCAGCAGTCGACCGCCACCCGGTCCCCGCCACCAGAAGGCGTTCAAGTCCGGCTCGGGACGGCGCCCGCGGTGCATGTTGATCGACATGGTCAAGGTGTTGATGCCGATGGCCGGCAGCAGATCCGCCCAGAGCCAACTGGCGCCGTTGACGTCGCATTGCATGGCTGCGCTGATCTCGAGACCGTAATCTTGGCGCAGGCGCCGCACGGGCAGCAGCGAACGCAGCATGGCCGCGGTCGAGAGCAGCGGCGTCCAGTGATATTGCATACCGGCGACCGCCATCTGACCGCGCCGATGCAATGCCAGGAAGCGGTCGATCTGGCTGGCCGGACGCGCCTGAAAATAGCGCTCGACAAAGGAGGTCACTTCGCAGGTCCACTTATAGCGGGCTTCTTCGGGATAGTCGGCGGTGGCCTCTCCCAGTTCAATGGCTCGGTCGATGAAGCCGAGGTGCTGGCGAAAGACAGTGTCCTGATGATCGGTATAACCGATATCGGTATGGGTATTGCTGATCAGATAAATCCGCTCGATTTTGGCCATGCTGATAGACTGCTCCTTGCTGCTTTTCAAACCATAACTAGCGCCCGACCAGGATCAGGACCGAGCGCGGACCGACCGTGATTTGCTCCTGGTTCGGCAGGACCGGTTCCCCTCCGAGGGCGTGGCTGTCCTCGGGCGGGCGCAGCGCCGTGTTGATAGCCACATGCCATTTCCTGCGCGCGCCCAGCGGCGGCAGGTCGAACCAAGCCGTCTCCCAATGAGCGTTCATGATGATGTAGATCATGTCGTCCGCTTCCCTGCCTTCGCGACAATGCTCCCCGCATAGGAGACAAGCCAGTTGCCGCCCTTCATAAGACCAATCCGGCTGCCAAAGTTCCCTGCCGTGAAAGGAGATATCGGGATAGCCCGATCCCACGACATCGCGGTGATGAAAGTACGAGCGCCGCCGCAGGGCCGGATGCGCCTTGCGGAATGCGATTAGCTGTCGCGTGAAACGAAACAACCCGGCGTGGGTCTCCAAGCCTTCCCAATCGAACCAGTTGAGGGCGCTATCGTGGCAGTAGCTATTGTTGTTGCCGCCTTTGCTATGCCCGATCTCGTCCCCCATCAGCAGCATGGGCGCGCCCTGGCTGACCATCAATAGACTGAGGAAGTTCTTGATCTGCCTTTCGCGCAAGCCCTTGACCTCGCTATTGTCGGTCTCGCCTTCCGCGCCGCAATTCCAACTGAAGTTCTCGTCCATGCCATCGTGGTTGTCTTCGCCATTGGCTTCATTGTGCTTGTGATTGTAGGAGACCAGATCCCGCAAGGTGAAACCATCGTGCGCGGTCACAAAATTGACCGACGCGCGCGGCCCGCGATCGCCGTAAATATCGGGCGAGCCTTGTATGCGCGCGGCAACCGCGCCAAGCATGCCGCCATCGCCCTTGACGAAGCGGCGGAGGTCATCGCGGTATCTGCCGTTCCACTCGGCCCAGCGCCCGTAAGCCGGGAAGCTGCCCACTTGATACAAGCCGCCGGCGTCCCAGGCTTCGGCGATCAGCTTGGTCTGCGCCAACATGGGATCGTATGCCAAGACTTCCAGCAAGGGCGGGTTGGGATCGGGCGCCCCCTGCCGATCGCGGCCCAGGCTGGATGCCAGGTCGAAGCGGAAGCCATCAATGTGAAACTCCGATACCCAATAGCGCAGGCAGTCCAGCAGCAATACGCGAACGATGGGATGATTGCAGTTAAAGGTATTGCCGGTGCCGCTGAAATTGTAATAACCGCCGTCGGGTTTCAGCAGGTAGTAGGTCTTGTTGTCGATGCCGCGGTAAGAAATGGTAGGTCCGTTTTCGTTGCCCTCGGCGGTGTGATTGAAAACGACATCGAGCCAGACCTCAATGCCGTTCTGATGGCAAGCCTTGACCAGCGTCTTTAACTCCTGAGCCGGCTCGCCGGAAGCCGCGTAGGCCGCGTTGGGCGCGAAAAAGCCGATTGGGTTGTAGCCCCAGTAGTTCGTCAGTCGCTCGCCCGTCTGTGGATTGGCGCGATCATTGGCGAGTTCGTCAAACTCAAAGATCGGCATCAACTCTATGCAGTTGACCCCAAGTTCCTTGAGATAAGGGATCTTCTCTTTTATCGCGGCGTAGGCGCCCGGCGCTTCCACCTGTGACGAAGGGTGGGCGGTAAAGCCCCGAACGTGCATTTCGTAAATGACCAGATCTTCCATGGGGATGTTGAGTTGCCGGTCGCCTTCCCATGCGAAGTCCTCGACATGAGGACGGGCGCGGTAGGGATAGGGGTTGTCCCAGTCGTATCCCCTCGCCCAGACGTCCCGCCCGCCGATGCGCTTAGCATATGGGTCCAGCAAAATATGCCGCGCATCAAAGCGATGTCCGTTCGCCGGATCGTACGGACCATCAAAGCGGAAGCCGTACTCGATCTGGCTGTGATCCAGGTCGAACACGATCATGGCAAAGACATCGCCCGTTCGAAAAGCATCGGGAAAAGGGATTTCCACAAACGGCGCTGCGGCGCCTTTGTCAAAGAGTACGAGCGTGCAAGCGCTCGCGTGATTGGAAAAAGCCGAAAAATTGACGCCGTCCGTCATGACGGTCGCCCCGAAGGGACGCGGTCTTCCGGGACCGTACCTGAAACCATCGCGTTCGTATGTCGGGAATCTGTCCATAAGCGTATGGCGCTGCCGCTCCATAAGGATCACGCCAATTATAACGAAGCGCGACCGATTCCGAGCAAGTATTTGTAGAAATTAGCAAAACTTGGCATACTATGCTCGGTATACTTTGAACAACTTGTTTTCCTGTTCAATAGGGTGTAAAACATCACAGGTTGCATTGGGATAGTGGGACTGTGAATCAATCATCTGGACTTGCGAGAAGCGCCTGGTTCTCGCGCTTAAACCGACTTGTAGACTTTTCGCCAGTGATCGTCGCTTTGGTGCTGGCGCTGCTTGTGGCTTCGGTGTTGCTGCTGGCGCTTAATGCCAACCCGCTGGAAGCCTATGCCGCCATGTGGGAAGGCGCTGCCGGTAAAGAGAACGCTACTGCCGAGACGCTGGTCAAGGCGACGCCGATTCTCTTCGTCGGCATCGGCATCACCATCGCCTTCCGCGGCGGCATGATCAACATCGGCGGCGAAGGCCAAATGATCGCCGGCGCTCTGGCGGGCGTAACCGTCGCGCTGATTATGGGAGAAATGCGCGTTCCGCCCGAGTTAGCCAAGGAAAAAGGCGCATTTGACCTGATCATCGTCACCTGCTCATTAATTGGCGGCTTTTTGGCAGGCGCGCTCTATGGTGGCTTGGCCGGCTTCCTCAAAGCCTATTTTGACGTCAACGAGATCCTGAGCACTATCATGCTCAACCAGATCGCCGTGCAAATGATGAATTTCCTGCTCAACGGTATCTTGCTGGATCCGGCCGAGGCGGGCGTCAACAATATTCCCAAGACCGCGCGGCTGGTAACTGCGGCGCAGTTGCCGCGCCTGTCCTTGCCGATTGGCGATCCGCATCTCTTCGCGCGAACGCGCTTGCATTGGGGCTTGATCATCGCCATCGTGCTGGCGGTGATTATTTACATTTTCCTGTGGCGCACGTCGCTGGGATATCGGATTCGCGCCGTTGGGGAAAACCAGCGCGCTTCGAGCTACGCCGGCATCAACGTCAAGCGGCAGATGATGTTCTCCATGTTCCTGGCGGGCGGGTTCGCTGGATTGGCGGGCGTCGTGCAGGTTCTTGGACTGCAATATCGCCTGCAAACCGACGGATCGCCGGCCGGTTTCACCGGCGCTGCCGGCTTCAACGGCATTGTGGCGGCGCTCTTCGGCGGGCTCAATCCCATTGGAGCGATACCGGCAGCGGCTTTCTTCGGCGGTTTGTTGGTGGGCGCGCAGAAAATGCAGCGCGAACTTGGCGTGCCCGCTTCGTTGATCACCGCGGTGAACGGCTTGATCGTGGTTTTTGTCGTCAGCAGCGAAATCTTCATCTTGCAGCGCAGCAAGCGGCGGGTGAGCCTTCAGGAAACGCCGGACAATCTCGGTTCCAGCGGGGGCAAGCCGGCCGACCGCGGGCCGCCGGAAGAGGGAGGCGGCTGATGGAACTCGACGCCATTTTCACCGCCAGCGTATTCGCCTCGGCCATTCGGCTGGCTACTCCTTATATCTTCGCGGCGCTGGGCGAGACCTTCGCGCAACGCAGCGGCGTATTAAACCTCGGCGTCGACGGCATGATGCTGATGGGCGCCTTCACCGGTTTTTATGCCGTGTTCATCACGCAACAGGGAGGAGCCTTGAGCGAGCCGCTCAGTTTGCTCTTCGGCGTTTTGATCGCCTTGCTCGTCGGCGGCTTGATGGGCTTGGCTATGGCTTTCGTCAGCGTGACGCTAAAGGCGAAGCAAGGCATCAGCGGCATCGGCGTTTATCTCTTTGGACTGGGCTTGAGCGAGCTATTGTTCCAGCAATGGGTGGGAACGCCGAAATCGGTCAGCGGCTTCCCGCGCATCACTTTCCCGATCCTGTCGGATATACCTGTGCTGGGCGAGATCTTCTTTCACCACAATCTGCTGGTTTATGTCGCGTTCGCGCTGGTGCCGATTTCGGCCTTTGTGCTCAACCGGACGACCTTCGGCTTGATGATCCGCGCCGTGGGACAGAATCCCGAAGCCGCCGACGCCATGGGTGTCAGCGTGGCAAGAGTGCGTTATGCCACGACGACCATCGGCGGCATGTTGGCGGGCTTGGCCGGGGCATCGCTATCGATCGCGTTGATCAACCTGTTCCAGCAAAACTTGACGGCTGGGCAAGGCTTTATCGCGGTTGCCTTGGTCTATTTCGGCGGCTGGCGTCCCTGGGCGGTGGCGGCCGGCGCCATGCTCTTCAGTTTCGTTAATGCCTTGCAGTTGCAGATCAAGGTGATCGGTCTGGATATTCCCTCGGAGTTCGCGGTCATGGCGCCCTATGTCATCACCATCATCGCGCTGGTTTTCGCCTCCAAGCGGCAAGAACAGCCGACAGCCCTAACCAAGCCCTACGAACGCGGAGAATAGGCGCTCCCAGGTCTAACGGGACCTGCGCATTTTGAAAATTAGATCAATTGAGGGAACATCATGAAAAAGCCGCTCTTGATATTTCTTATCGTCGCCCTTGCTTGGGCGGGGATCCCGTCCCTGGCGCATGATGACGTTTTTCGCGTGGCGGCTTTGATGCCAAGCGCGATCAACGATCTCGCATTCAGCCAGAGCATGTACGACGGCTTGATGGCTGTCCAGAAGGAATTGGGCGAGGACGCCTTTCAGTTTGACGTGCAAGACAGCACCTACATCGTTGACGACGCCGCGGTTGCCTTGCGTGACTGGGCGGCTTCCGGCGACTATCAATTGGTGATCGCGCACGGTTCGCAATACGGTCCGATCGTCGAGGAATTGGCGACGGAGTTCCCTGACGTTTCCTTCGCATGGGGCACGCGACAAGATACCTTCGGCCTGGAAAACGTATACAGCTACGCCGCCGCCTCCGATGAAGGCGGCTATTTCAACGGTGTGCTGGCTGCGCATCTTACCGAATCGCGCGTGATCGGCTTGGTGGGACCCATCGAAGTCGGCGACGGCAAACTTTATGCCGACGGCTTCGCCAACGGCGTGGCTTCTGTCGACCCGGATATCGACGTCAACATCGTTTTCATCGGCTCCTTCAGCGACGTGCCGCTGGCGACTGAAGCCGCGGAGACGCATATCGCGAACGGCGCGGATATTTTGACTGGCACCGCGCAAATGGTTGTTGGTCCCATCGCCGCCGCCTTGGAAAACGATGTGCTCTGGTTCGGTTCCGATTCCAGCCAGGACGAGCTATCCGGGGATATCGGCGTCGCTTTCCAGATTTATAAATGGGATGTGCTCTTGCTGGACATGATCGGCAAGATCGGCGAAGGCATTCTGGGCGGCGAGTATTATGTGCTGACGCTGGAGAACGAAGGCTTGGTGATGGAATTCGACAAAGACTTCGAGATCAGCGACGAATTGATGGCGGTGGCGGAAGAAACCATCGCCGGGATCGTATCTGGCGACATCGCGCCGATTCCGGCCATGGACGGTGACATGGCGGAGGATAGCGAGGATGAAGACGACGGGGAGGGTAGCGAGGACTGATATTTACAAACAGTCATACTCGCTGTAACATAGTTTATTCACGGGCGATTCCGCCCGGATTAAAGTCAACTGTCCAATTAAGGAGAAAGTAACGATGAGAAAAGCATTGCTTCTTACCCTGATTCTCGCCCTGTTTATCGGGGTGATGCCGAGCATGGCGCAAGATGCCTTTCGCGTGGCGGCGGTAGCGCCCAGCGCGACGAACGACCTCGCCTTCAGCCAGAGCATGTATGACGGACTGATGGCGATACAGGCGCAGATGGGTGAAGACGCCTTCCAATTCGACTTCCAGGATGGCACCTTCATTGTCGACGACGCGGCGGTGGCGCTGCGCGAATGGGCGGCGTCGGGCGATTACGACCTGGTGATTGCGCATGGCTCGCAATTCGGCTCGGTGGTTGAAGAGCTGGCGGCGGAATTCTCCGAGGTCTCCTTCGCCTGGGGCACGGACGAAGAAACTTTCGGGCTGGATAACGTCTTCGCTTATACCGCCGCGTCCGACGAGGGCGGTTTCGTCAACGGCGTGATGGCGGGATTGATGACCGAATCCAACGTCATTGGCGTTGTCGGTCCCATTGAAGTGGGCGACGCCAAGCTCTATGTCGACGGCTTCGTGGACGGGGTTGCCGCCTCCAACGCCGATGCCACAGTCAACGTGGTCTATATCCAGTCCTTCAGCGATGTCCCGCTGGCCACCGAAGCGGCGGAAACCCATATCGCCAATGGCGCGGACATCTTGACCGGCACGGCGCAGATGGTGGTTGGCGCGATCGCCGTCGGTAGCGAGAATGGCGCGCGCTGGTTCGGCACCCAAGCCAGCCAGGCCGACCTGGCCGGTGATTCCGCCGTCGCCTTCCAAGTCTACAAGTGGGAGGTCATACTGTCGCAGATGATTGGCCATATCCAAGCGGGTGTGCTCGGCGGCGAATCTTACGTGCTGACGCTGGCGAACGGCGGTCTGGTCATGGAGTTTGCCGGCTAGACCCTCTGCCTATTCACAATTAGAAGTTGCCGGGGCGGCCCGCCGGGTCGCCCCGCTTCAACTATCCGCGCGAGTCAAAACCGATGACCGAAAACCTGCTGCCGACCGGGCACCAGCCCATCGCTAAACTGGATATGATCGGCATCGTCAAGCGCTTTCCCGGCGTCCTGGCGGCCGACAAAATCGACTTCGATGTCAAATCCGGCGAGATCCACGCTTTGCTGGGGGAGAATGGCGCGGGCAAGTCCACGCTGATGAAAATGCTCTATGGCTTGTACCATCCGGACGAGGGGCAGATCCTGATCAACGGCGCGGAAACGACCATCAGCAACCCGCAAGACGCCATCGGGCACGGCATCGGCATGATCCACCAGCACTTCATGCTGGTCCCCTCCTTGACCGTCGCCGAGAACATCGCGCTGGGCATGAAGTCGTCGCGCGGGGCGCGTCTCGACCTTGATGTGGTCAGCCGGCGCGTCCTGGAGCTGTCGGATATCTACAACCTCAAGGTCAACCCGGATCTGCCGATTTGGCAATTGGCTGTCGGCGAACAGCAGCGGGTCGAGATTCTGCGAGCGCTTTACAAAGGCGCGGCGCTGCTCATCCTCGACGAACCGACCGCCGTTCTCACGCCGCAGGAGGTGGACGGCTTGTTCCGCATCCTCAATCAACTGGCTGACGATGGCCACGCGCTGGTATTCATCTCGCATAAATTGCACGAGGTGCTGGAGATCAGCCACCGCGTCACCGTCTTGCGCGACGGCAGGCGCGTCAACTCGATCCCCACCAGCGAAGCCACCCGTCCCAAGCTGGCCGAGATGATGGTCGGGCGACCGGTCTTGCTCGAATACGAGAAAAACGCCGCCGACATTCAAGGCGACCGTCTGGTACTCGACGGCGTCAGCGCCTTGAGCAACCGGGGCACCGTTGGCTTGGATGAGGTTTCATTGCGGTTGCGCGGCGGCGAGATCGTCGGCGTGGCCGGCGTTTCCGGCAATGGCCAGCAAGAGTTGGCGCAGTGCGTCACGGGCTTGCGAGAAGCCACTGCTGGCAAAGTGGTGGTCGACGGGGTCGACGTCACCAACGCGCTGCCCTCGCGGCTGAACGCCATGGGCTTGTCCTACATCCCCGAAGAGCGCATGATTGATGGCGTGATCAAGGAATTCAGCGTCGCCGAAAACTACGTGCTGCAAGATCACGGCCATCCCAAGTTCACGACCGCCAAGATCTTCATGCTCTTCCGGGTGATCCGCGACGCCTGCCGCCGGGCTATCAAGACCTACGAGATAAAGACGCCGGGTACCGAAACGCTGGTCAAGAGCCTGTCCGGCGGCAATATCCAGAAGTTGGTGCTGGCGCGGGAGCTGTCGCGCGCGCCCGGCGTGTTGATCGCGGCGCAGCCGACCCGCGGCGTCGATATCGGCGCGACCGAATACATCCATCAGCGTTTGCTGGACGAGCGCGACAACGGCACGGCGATCTTGCTCATCAGCGAGGATCTGGACGAGATCCGCGCCCTCTCCGACCGCATCCTGGTGATGTACGAGGGGCAAATCGTGGGCGAGGTCGAGAACGTCGACGTGGATATTGAGCATCTGGGTCTTTTGATGACGGGTGGGAGCTAATCCCCCTCAGCCAGACCGCTTCCAGCCGCCTTCGGAATCTTTTTCCCATCCCGGCGGCAGATCAAGGTGGCAGGACATCGGGATAAACGGTTCTTCGGGAACTTCATCGTATTCGATATGGACTTTACTGCCCGTAACCGCACTGATGAAATTCCCTAATACGATGGTCGCTTGATTCTCAGCCCGTTTAAGAATCCCGCTCTCAAGCGCATCCTGCACGAAGCGATCCATCGAAATACGCCGTCCTATAATGCTCATGTCATCCCAAAAATCGTCGAAGCAAGTTGCCGTACCTCCACCACTTTTGGCATATTGGTCAAAATACTCATTACGACAACTGGTGATTGCCGGAGTCGGAGCTTTTACAGTGAAGGCGTCTTCCTCTTCGTCGTAATGGATGCTATCTTCATCAATGTCTGAAATATCAATGCCAGCTTCAATAACACTTTGCGATACATGATTTGCTTCATATCCACAGAGAGATGTTGATGCTTTCACATTTACATTAGCATGCGCGACTTCTACGCTCAAAGTGACCAACTGTCCCAAGGGCTGTATTCCATTAACTATTGTGCGCGTTGTACTTCCTTGTGCAGATGGAGACAGACCAAGAAGGTTCCCGAAGGATGGAATCAATTCGATTAGTGGCCTTACTACAATTGCGCCACCCACGAATAATGCGATAAGCAGCATTATCCACAAGAATGATTTGAGCGATTTCACGGAATACCCTTTCTAAAGTTCGATTATTATCCTAATGCTAATAGAACGGCAGGATGCCGCGACAAATCCGATACTCAATAAACGCGAATGTTACAATGTCCACATATCCCGCACAGTGCGTACGTCCACTCAACTCATAGTATAACGATAATATGACGATAAAGTCGCACCAAAACAATAAGGGCTCGCTGGATTGCGCGAGCATTCCGTCCCGCTTCACTCGCTTCCCCCGCCTCTACCGCGCCATGAGCGCCTCCGTCGTGGAAGCCTTCTGCTTCACGCACCCCGCGCTCAACGCCACCCTGCACATCCTCTGCGCCCCCTTCGTCCTGGAACTGACTCGCCTCGGCATCAAAATGGAAGCCATCATCGCGCGGGACGGCCACCTGCGGGGCGCGAGCAAGTGGCTGGTCGAGATCGCCGCGCTCTCCCTGCGCGCCCAGGGCGTCGAGAATGTGCCGACGTCCGGACCGGTGCTGTTCCTGGGCAATCACGCCGGCTTGGGCGACGCCTTCGCCTTGCTGGCGGGCTCGCCGCGGACGGATACGGCCGTCCTGGCTTACAACTTCGGCATCTTGCCCGGGCTGCAAGAGATGCGTCGCCATGTCATCGTGGTCGATAAAAACGCGCCCTACCGCGCCATGCGGCAGTGCATTCGTCATTTGCGGGCGGGCAAATCGCTCTTGATCTATCCGCGCGGCGAAATTGAGGACGATCCCGCGCTGGCGCTCGAACCTGCTCTGGCTTCGCTGACGGACTGGTCGCGCAGCATCGAGTTTTTCGCGCGCCAGGCGCCGGATCTGACGATCCTGCCCTGCGCGGTTGGCGGGGTGATCTCGCGCCGGGCGCTGCTTAATCCCGTCGTCCGGTGTTACCGGGACAAAGACAAACGCCATTTTCTGGCGGCGACCTTCCAGATGATGTTCCCTTTCTATCGCGATCCGGTCATCAGCCTGCGTTTCGGCCGCCCCCTGCACGGCGAATCGGCTTCGCGCGAGGCTGTGCTGCGGGAGATGGCAAGGTTGATACGTGGCGTCAATGCCGAGCAGCGCAGATTGATAAATCGAGTACCATAGGGTGTATAAAGTAATTCCAACTATGTAAAGCAAATTCACCACAGAGGCGCAGAAGTAAATGCAAGTAAGTCCTGCGAATAATTTGATGAAATATAGAAAACTACAAAATAATCGAATCCCGTAGGGGCGACCAATCTGGTCGCCCGAAAC
>DAOULD010000213.1:0-5505 GCA_034420635.1 Anaerolineae bacterium
CACCACTATCCAACCAACCAAAAATCTCTGCGCTCTCTGCGCGCTCTGTGTTCAAAATTTTCTGCACCCCCGCCAAACCAAAAACCCAGCAATACCGCGCCCTCCAGCCCTTCGGCGCCCAAAAAACTCGGGGAAACTTGGGGACGCTGCGAGGGGCGCCCGGGGAGCTTTTGGGTACGCAAAAGGGGGTTATGTCCCAGCGCATAATTCGATTCAAAAAGGAGCTTGACAGGTCAGAATGGTTCATATATCCTCACATACTCGACAGTTCAAACTTCAATCTGATACCAGTTGCGACGCAGGCCGCCAGACCCGCAAATCCAAAAGGGACAAACCTTTTCCTCGAAAGCGGGCAAGTCTACAATGCTGCCGAGCGTCGTAGCGCGATTCCCAAATCGGGATTCCGCCCGCGCTCAATTCATAGGAGATCAAGATGCTCGCAGGACCATTGCCAGATACTGAACGCGCGCTTGTGGTCAGGAACATAACCAAATACTTCCACTTGCCGGGACCGCCGTTTTGGAAGCGCCTGCTTGGGGCAAAATCTGAACTACCGGCATCAGGTGACCTGCCGACGGTCAAATCCGGAGACAAAGAACCGGTTGTCGCCGTCGATCATGTTTCCTTTGATATCAAACGAGGGGAGATATTCGGAGTGCTCGGACCAAACGGCTCGGGCAAATCGACTTTGATTCGTCTCATCTCAACGCTCCTCAAAGCTGACAAAGGCAGCGTCGCCGTCTTCGGCATCGATATCGAAGAACACGATATGGCGGTCAAACAATTGATCAGCCGGGTTTCAGTAGACGCCGCGTTTTTCAAGAAACTGAGTCCAATGGAGAACCTGCTCTACGGCGCCAGGCTCTATGGCGTCAGCGGTCCCGAAGCCGCTGTCAAAGCTTACGAAATCATGAGCCGCCTGGGCTTGAAGAAGTCCTCATATGATGAGCCTATGGAAGAGATGAGCCGGGGCATGCAACAGAAAGTGGCGGTTGCCCGCGCATTCCTGACCTCGCCGATTCTGCTATTGCTCGACGAACCGACGACCGGTCTTGATCCGCGCTCCAAGCGCGAAGTGCGCGCCTTCATCGAAGAACTGCGCGATTCTCATGACGCCACCATTTTGATAACCACCCACGACATGGAAGAAGCCGACATGCTTTGCGACCGCGTCTCTGTCATACACAACGGCAAGCTGGTCGCCACTGACACGCCGGGCAATCTCAAACGCAGCATCGCGCGCAATGGCAATCAACCCACGCTGGAAGACGTCTTCATGGTGCTGACCGGCGAGCAACTGATGGACCGAGACACCATGGAAACGCCGCTACCGAAATAGAAAGGCTCTGATGATGCAACAGACCTTACGACATGGCTTCGCCACTCTGCGGCTCGAGGTCTTGCAATCTTACGCGTTTTTGGCGCGCAATTGGCACCTGACCAGACGGTATTGGGGTTGGGAAGTCGTCTGGTTCTTCTATTCGCTAACGACCGCGCTTTCGGTCATATTCATCGCGCAGGGCGCGGAAGCCTTGACCGGTGCCGCGCCGGGTTTCGATGTGCAGTACCTGACGATGTACTTGATCATCGGCACCCTGGTTTGGCATTACCTGTCGAACATTTTCATGCTGACGAGCGAGGTGATCGCCTGGGAGCGCTGGGAAGGCACCATCGAATACACCTTAATGGCGCCTGTCAAGCGTTGGGTGCATCTGGTCGGCCAAACCGTCTATTCGCTGATTTACAGTCTGCTAACGGCATTGATTATTGGCGGGACGACGGCGCTCTTCTTTCAGTTGGATTTGTCGCGAGCGAACCTGGCTGGGGCGGCGCTGGTGATCCTGGCGGGCAGCCTGTCTCTAATCTCGATAGGCATAGTCGCGAGCATTCTGCCCTTGCTCTACCCCGAGCGCGGCGCCCAAATGACCAGCGTGGTTCAAGCGTCGTTTTTGTTGATATCGGGCGTCTATTATCCGATTACGGTCTTGCCGGAATGGATGCAATCGATCGCCGTGTTTTCTCCGATCACCTACGTGCTCGATGGCGTCCGCGCCGCGGTTCTCGACGGAAAACCAGTATCGGAACTAATGGCTTTCATCGTCCCGCTTCTGGTATTGGGTGTGGTCCTGTTGCCCGTCGGGATACGCGCCTTCAAGATGGCGGAGGATTATGCCAAACGCAGCGGAAAACTCAAGCGGGTTGGATAGAATCGCCGTTCTTGCGGATAATTCGCCGATGTCGCTACTTGCCGCTGGCGAACCGTCGTTCTTCCGGCGTCCGCACCTCGATCTGACCGTTGCGAATGGCGATGCTATACGACTTGTTTGCACCGGGTTGACCCGTGTCTTGTCGAATGATCCACTCATTGAGGCGGGCGCAAAATTCCGCGCTCAGCAAAAATATCGCAGCGATAAGATTTGCCCAGAACAGCAAAACGATCGCCGTTGCGATGCCGCCGTAGATGAACTGGAATCCGGCCAGGTTGTTCAGGTAATACGCGAACCCAGCCTTCGCCAATTCCCAGCCAATGGCGCCAAAGATCGCCGCTGGCAATACCGCGTCCCAATGCACAAAGCGCGCGGGAACAAAGCGGAAGAGCATCGCGAATATCACAACATCAAGACCGATCGGCAAGAACAAGCTGCCGACGGAAACCCAAAGGCTCGGTTGATCCAGCAGCAGAATCGATACCAGCCTCAATACGCCGGATGTGAGAAAGGAAACGACCACCAGAATCACCAGCGTGATGCTCATCAATACCGCTAGCGCGCGCAAGCTCCAGATGCCGCGTCGTTCGGGCACGTCGAAAATCTCGTCCAGCGATGCGGTGAGGTTGGAAAAGAAGGTCAGCGACGACCAGACCAGCGCGAGAATGGCGACGACGCCGAAAGAACTTGCTTGCTGCAATGAATCGTCCAAGACCTCTTGAATATAGGTGACCGTTTCGGCGGGCAACAGACGGCTCAGTCCATTCGCGATCTGTTCCTGGGCGACAGCTGGTTCCAACAGACCGCTCACAACCACAGCCACCAGGAGTGTCAGCGGGAATGCCGAAAAAAGAGAATAAAAGGCCAGCGCGGCCGATTGACGCGAACCGTATCGGCTGAAATTGCGCAGCGCCGTCAGCAGGACATGAGGCAGTTCCCTGGTCGGCGCGCGGCGACCGGCCCACCAGTTGCGCATGGGACGAAACAGTCGCGACATCAACTCGCGCATTCGGGCTTGACCTCACGCTTGACCTCACACATTGAAATCACCATAGCACACTGCCCGGAGTTGCCTTGAAGGAACTGAGCGGGCATAGGGTCATGGCCTTCATCGTCTTGCCGCATGTCATTTATCCTTGACAGCGCTGGTTCCTGATTTGACATTTGTCCAACCAGAAATCAGCTGAGTCAGCCTGACGCTACAGACCAGGACTGCCGCAAAAGCTGTGAGAAATTCGCGCCAGGCGTGATCTGTCCCAGAACGACCGCTCCGCTTGCTCCGGTGAAGGCGGGCAAGGTACCCGGGCGGCCGTGCCAGGATTCATAAGCCAATACCGCGAATACGAGCGCTTCCTTGAAGTCGCTGTTCATGCCAATGTCTTCATGCGTCAATACGCGCGCCGGCGCCAATAGGTCGCGCAACATGGCCACCATCACCGGATTATGGCGTCCGCCGCCGCCAATAATCACCTCCTGAATAGGAGCGGGCGCGAATCGCCTGTAGGCTTCTGCGATATTGCTAGCGGTCAAGGCGGTCAAGGTGGCGACGATTTCAGTCTCGCCCAGACCGCGCGCCGTGGCTTGGGCGACTAGGTCCAGCGCTGCCGCCGTACCGAAGGTTTCGCGCCCGGTGGTCTTTGGGTATCCTCTCTGATAATAAGGGTGCTGAAGCAAGACCTCCAACCATTCTTCGTTCATCCGACCGCGTTTCGCAATCTCGCCAGCGTGATCATAAGTGAGCTCGCCGTCGCTAAAATGGCTCACGGCGGCATCCAGAAGCGCGTTTCCCGGACCCGTATCAAAGGCGATTGGCCGATCGCGCTCCTTGCTCAACGGAGGCAAGAAAGTCACGTTGCCCATGCCGCCAATGTTTTGTATGGCGCGCCAGTAGCGCGGATGCCTGAGCAAGAGCCAGTCCACATAGCTGGTGAGCGGCGCGCCTTGTCCGCCCAGGGCGATATCGCGAGCGCGAAAATTGCTTATAGTCGTGATGCCCGTTACTTCGGCGAGGATCGCCGCTTCCACGATTTGCAGCGACGCGCTTACCTGCCCGTCGGGACGCACATTGTGCCATATGGTCTGACCGTGCGATCCGATGAGGTCAACGTCTTCGCGACTTACGCTTGCCTCGGCGATTAACCGCATCGCGCTGTCCGCGAACACTCCCGCCAATGACACGTTCAGTTCCGCGATCTTGTTCACGCGGCTTCGGTCGGCATCGCAACACTGCAGGATGCTTTCGCGCATGGCGGGTTCGTAGGCGTAGGTGCGCCCATGTATCAAGCCTGTTTTCAAATTGCCCGGGGCGCCCTCAATTTCAAAGAGCGCGGCGTCGACGCCATCCGCGGAAGTGCCGGACATCAGACCGATTATGAGCATGTGACCCGCCCTGCTGTTTCCTTCAATTATGGCTGAATTCTAGCACAGGGCGGCGAGGACAAAGCGCTCATTCGCTCTGAAATCTTGCAGGTAGAATCGTGACAGCGTATCTGAAACGGAATATGCAACCGAGATCCATCGCCAGCATGAACGCGCCAAGCTCTTCTTTGGGACTATCGGAGGGACTCTAGTTGCGCAGGCAATCAGGGGGAATGAAACGGAGAGGACAGGATTCGAACCTGCGGTACCCGTGAAGGTACAACCGCTTAGCAGGCGGCCCCAATCAACCACTCTGGCACCTCTCCATGCTGAACTATAAGATTGTTAAGACGGTTAAGGCGGAGAGGACAGGATTCGAACCTGCGGTACGGAGAACCGTACAATGGTTTTCAAGACCATCGCCTTAAACCACTCGGCCACCTCTCCAACTGTAAACCAAGTCTCGATGTGGCGCCGATAATGCTAGCACAGCGCCCTGTGACCTGTCAATATAGCAGCGGCGGATGGGTGCATTTCAGATTATTGGCAATTAACCACTGAGGACACCGAGAGCACCGAGATTCAAGCTCTTGCTTGCCAAAAAAGAGGCGATGTAGGGGCGTTTCGTTGAAACGCCCACGAATAGACGGTCGATAAAAACGGGCGGCTCAGCGAGCCGCCCCTACATTTGCCAGATTTATGTGATATTTGACGTATATTGATTTTGCTGCGATTGCCCTGTTCCATCGTCCCAAAATATTGAAATGCACCCGCGGCGGTAGTGCAGAGCAATCGCATCAAATTATTTTTTCACCACAAAGGCACAAAAGTAAATGCAAGTAAGTCGTGCGAATAATTTGATGAAATATAGAAAACTACAAAATAATCGAATCCCGTAGGGGCGACCAACCTGGTCGCCCGAAACCGCGCCATCGCATCG
>DAOULD010000214.1:0-13504 GCA_034420635.1 Anaerolineae bacterium
GGATTTGACGAGGTTGAAGTCGCCGTCGTGTCGATCGAGCAGGTTGAGCGCCTCGATTTTTGTATCGAGCGTGTAGCTTGCCAGCATGGTGGGTCTCCTTTTTTTGCTTGCGATGTAAAGATTATAGCACAAATGTTCTGGGAGAGGGCGGCTGAATGTTCGCGTTTTGATTTTTAATTCACCACAGAGGTTTTTTTTCACCACAAAGACACGAAGAGCACGAAGGTTTTTTCGTTAACCACAGAGGCGCAGAGAGCACAGAGAGATTTTAACCAACGAGGGCACAGAAGTAAGCGCAAGTAAGTCATGCAACGAATAAGCCGCGTGTGGGGGTGACATATCATGTCGCCCGTCGATGCGATGGCGCGGTTTCGGGCGACCAGGTTGGTCGCCCCTACGGGATTCGATTATTTTGTAGTTTCTATATTTCATCAAATTATTCACACGACTTACTTGCATTTACTGAAGTAGAACCGAGTGAGTCATGCAACGAAATGAGGAGCCGCCCGTCGTCATATTTTCTTGCCCGATGATGTCGCTCATGCGGTGATTTTCGGGCGTTTCAGCGAAACGCCCCTACGGGATTCGATTATTTTGTAGTTTCTATATTTCATCAAATTATTCGCATGATTTACTTGCGTTTACAAGTGCTTGATTACAAGGTCGGTTTATGCGACACTGCCCCCTACCCGAGAGGAGGAACAAACACCATGCGACTAGGACTGATGGTCGGCTATTCCGGCGCGCGCATTGAACTGCCGATGGATCTGATTCTGGAGGCGGACCGGCTGGGCTATCACGCCGTCTGGACCTCGGAAGCTTACGGATCGGATTGCGTCAGTCCGCTGGCCTGGATCGGCGCGCTGACGGAGAAGATCAAGCTGGGCACAGCCATCATGCAGATGCCGGCGCGCAGCCCGGCCATGACCGCCATGACCGCTATCACGCTCGATCAATTATCCGGCGGACGGGCGCTGCTGGGGCTGGGACTCTCGGGTCCGCAGGTAGTGGAAGGCTGGCATGGGCGTCCCTACGGCAAGCCCCTGGCAAAGACGCGGGAATACGTGGCCATCGTGCGGCAAATTCTGGCGCGCGAAGCGCCCCTGGCGCATGAGGGCACGCATTATCAGATCCCCTACCAGGGCGATGACGCGACCGGATTGGGCAAACCGCTCAAGAGCATCGTGCATGGCCGCGCCGACATGCCAATTTATCTGGCGTCGATCGGTCCCAAGAATGTCGCGCTGACCGCGGAAATCGCTGATGGCTGGCTGCCGATTTTCTTTTCGCCGGCCGCTTACGACGATTGCTACCGCGACGCGCTGGAGGCGGGCTTTGCCAAAGCGGGACAGGGCAAAAGCGCCGCCGATTTCGATATCGCGGCGTCGGTCACCGTGGTGATCGAAGCGGATCTGGAAGCGGCTTACAACCAGATCAAGCCGGTATTGGCGCTGTATATCGGCGGCATGGGCGCCAAAAGCAAGAATTTCTATTACGATTTGGCTTGCCGCTACGGCTTCCCCGAGGCGGCGGATAGGATACAGGAACTTTACCTGGGCGGGCGCAAGGGCGAGGCGATGATGGCGGTCCCCGACGCGCTGGTGGACGCAGTCGCGCTGGTTGGATCAAAAGACCGTATCCGCGACCGGATTCAGCTTTGGCGGGATTGCCCGGTTGATACGCTTAACATCACAGCCTTCAGCGTCGATACAATTCGCTTTATGGCGGAATTGCTGCTTTAGCCTCTTAGAGAAGACACATGCTGGCGACGACGAATGTAGGACTGAAACCGCTGCAAATCGGCGACATCACGATCGATAGTCCGCTGCTGCTGGCGCCGATGGCCGGGCACAGCAATTACGCGCTGCGCCGGCTCTGTCGGGAGCTGGGCGGCTGCGGGCTGGTCTGTACGGAACTCATCAGCAGCAATATCGTCAAGAATTCGCGAGCCCGCGCCCTGCAGCGCTTCGATTGGCGCGCGAGCGAGCGACCGGTGGCGGCGCAGCTATTTGGCGTCGACCCGGCGATCGTCGCCGAGGCCGCGCGCGTGGTGGTTGATCATGGCGCCGATATTGTCGATATCAATATGGGCTGCTGGGTGCCCAAAATCGCCAAGAAGGGCGGGGGCGCCGCTCTCTTGCGTGACGTCAAAAAGGCGACAGCGGTAGTCGCAGCCGTTGTGGAAGCGGTGAAGGTACCGGTGACGGTCAAGGTGCGCAGCGGCTTTGAAGACGGCGTGGTGACGGCGATTCCCTTTGCCAGGGCGGCGGAAGAAGTCGGCGCGCAGGCGGTGGCGGTACATGCCCGCTTCGCCGGACAAGGTCACGGCGGCGACGCTGATTGGGATGTCATCGCGGCCGTCAAGGATGCCACGTTAGAGATGCCGATCATCGGCAACGGCGATGTGCGCTCGGGCGCCGACGCTTTGCGCATGCTGGAACAGACCGGCTGCGACGGCGTCATGGTGGGTCGCGCGGCTTTGGGGCGTCCCTGGCTCTTTCATCATATCGAACACTTCCTGGCGACCGGCATCGAATTGCCCGAACCGGCGCGCGCCGAGCGGGCGCGCATCGCGCTGCGACACGCGCAATTGACGCTCGAAACCACCTACCTGCCTGAGCGAAGGGCGATCCTGGAGATGCGCGGGCAGATTTCAAAGTATCGATTGGACGAGCCCGGCTCACGAAAAGTGAGGAATCGGCTGGTGCGGATTGAATCTTATGCTGAGTTGGAGTCGATTTTGCTGGGCATTGCCTGCGAAACCGAGTGACCCAACAATGCCAAATGGGCGCAATTGCCTTCAAAGACAGCTTGTGTCATACTGGTCTTCTAAAAGATATACGTCGATGAAACCGTAACCTTAAGAGCAATAGCGAATGACCACTTGGATAAGTTACTCAATCATCGTTCCTCTCTTTCCAATTGCAATTGCGTTCCTCTTGTCCGTTATGAAGGGTGAAACAATACAATTTCAGAATATCCTTGGTGGCACAGAGTTATACATGCTTTCACTGGTATTGCTTGCTTCGACCAGGAATGAAATTGAGAAATCTACGATTTCGGATTTCAGAATAGGATTCTTCCGGCGACTGACAACGCTGCTAATTCCAGCAATGCTGTTCTGCGGTGTAATTTATGGTATAATCTTCATGAATCTGCGCGCAGATGATCCCGATATTCCGGTGCGCTCAATTGCTACATTGGGTTTGATATTGGGAATGTTAAGTTGCTTAGTATGTGGTTTTGTTCAGTACAAGCTTAGAAACTTCCCAGTAAGTGAGGTACCATCATGACAATGTGGTCAACAGAGTGGATGATCCTTTACGTCGTCGTCCTGATAGTAGGATATATAGCCATCTTCGCTTTTCTTGAACGCCACAATCGGCGGAAGAAGAATGGAACTCAATTTGACAAGCCCGGCCATGAGCAGCAGATCAAGTCGGAGGCGAGCCGACCGTCCAACTAGCTGCTTGCCCATAACTTTCGGACAGGCAAACCCGCTCGCAACTGGCGCTTCAGCCATGCCGAGCGGGTTTTCTATTTTATCGGTGATAAACGGGGCGGCGATGCGTGTACCGTGTCAATAGCCGGAGCCATAACTTGCACAGTCCAATGCGGAAGACAAGGACATGACCTATCTGATCACCGGCGGGGCGGGCTTTGTTGGCAGTCATGTCGCCGAAGCGCTGCTGCAGCGCGGCGAGCGCGCGATCGTCATCGACAACTTCAACGACTATTACGATCCCGCCATCAAACGCGGGAACGCCGCGCGGCTCGGCGCTTACGAGAATCTCAAATTGATCGAAGGCGACATCCGCGACCTGGCGCTGCTGGAGCGGCTTTTCGCCGAAGAAGGGATCAGTCATGTGGCGCATCTGGCGGCGATGCCCGGCGTGCGCGCCAGCGTCGAGCAAGTTCGTCTGTACATGGATGTCAACCTGACCGGCACCATGAATCTTTTGGAAGCCAGCAAAATCAACCAGGTCAAGCAATTTGTTCTGGCTTCAACCTCATCGGTCTACGGCAAGACTGAAGTCCTACCTTTCATCGAAAGCGATACCGCGGACCGCCCGCTGGCTGCCTATCCCGCCAGCAAACGCGCGGCGGAATTGCTGGCATACTCCTACCACAACCTGGTCAACATGAATGTCACTGTATTGCGATTTTTCAACGTTTACGGTCCGGCCGGGCGCCCGGACATGATGCCCTGGAAGCTGATGGACGCAACACAGTCGGGTGAAGTCATCAAGTTGTTCAATAACGGCGATATTCACCGCGACTGGACTTATATCTCCGACACGGCGCAGGGCGTGCTGGCGGCGCTGGACAAGCCCCTGGGCTACGAGGTCATCAATCTCGGTTGCGGCGCGCCCATCTCTCTGTCGGAATTTGTCGAAATCATTGAAGAATACGCCGGCAGAACCATCAACAAACTAGCCGTGCCCACGCCGCTCAGCGACCCGCCGATCACCTATTGCGATAACAGCAAGGCGCGTGAACTGCTGGGATTCGCGCCGACGGTGAGCACGCGAGAGGGTCTCTGGCGCACCTGGGAGTGGTATCGGGAGTTTCGCGCTTTGTAAGTTGGCGGCATTGCAGCTCAACCGTCAACTGTCCGCCAAGCCTCAGACAGATTGTGCCTTGGCAACGCTCTCACGCGCAATCCGCTTTTGAGGGCGTCTTGATAGCGGTCGAAATAGCTATCAAGCTCAGCGGTCAGATTGTCGACGACGGGCTGATAAGCCTGGTCATGGTAGCGATTATGCGACTCAGTCGGATCGCGTTGCAGGTCGAAGAACTCACAGGGCGCATCACTGTAATAGCGGCGCAGGAGCTTGTATTGTCGCGCCCGCGCCATGCGCAAGTCGCCATACTCGCCGAACTGTATCTGTCGCCAGTCGGGCAAGGCCGCTGAATTGTCCAGCAGCGGCAGGAAACTGCGCCCGGGATACTTGCGTTTGGCATCGAGCTTGCCCAAAACGCCGGTGTATTCAGCGATGGTCTGAAACGTATCCAAATGATCGACGAACTCCGAGCGCCGTTGACCAGCGAACAGCGCTCCCGGGTGATTAAATATCAGCGGCACGCGTATCGATTCCTCGAGCATGTTCAAGGGCAGCGTGGCGTTGCCCTTTCCCCACAAGCCGTGATGTCCGCAGCAGAGGCCGTGATCTGACGTGAACACAATGAGCGCCTGTTCGCGGAGTTGCAGCGCTTCCAACTCGTCCAGCAGTCGGCCAATCGCCTCGTCAATATGGGAGACCGCGGCGAAATACTGCGCCAGGGCTTCGCGCGGGTTTAAGCGCGTTGGCAGGGTTGATTCAAGCGCTTGTTTTCCGAAGGGATAGGCAGGTTGATCCAGCATGTCGTCGAAATCGTTGTGACGATATCGGGCGACCAGACGCTCAGGTTGGCCGCGCCAGGGATTATGTGTGCCGAAGTAGCCGATTTGCAGGAAGAAAGGAGAGCTCGCATCGCGATCCCGCAGGAATTCTATCGCCTTGTCCGTGATAACCTGCGTCCGCTGACCGGGGATCGTCTGGATATCGCCGTTCAAGCTGAATCGGTGGTCGCCCCCGTGTTCCGCGGGATAATCCCCAACGCCGCTGAACCAGTGGCTAAACCCGGCCTGGGGCCGGTCATCCTCCCCCAAATGCCACTTGCCGCAATGCGCGGTTTGGTAGCCCGCTTCTAATAGCAGTTGGGCGAGCGTAACCTCGTCTTTCAGCCAGGGATATCGATGAATCTCCGGAATCGTCGACGACAAGTAGTCGTGGATGCCATGCTGTGATGCCAGCCGGCCGGTTAGCAAAGAGGCGCGGGCGGGCGAGCAGACGGGCGTCGGCGTGAAGGCGTTTTCCATAAGTACGCCGGTCGCCGCCAAGTAATCCAAAGTCGGCGCGCGGATCTCGTCATTGCCGTAAGATCCCAGCGACCATTGCGCCAGATCATCATTGACGACCAGGATCACATGCTTCTTGTCACTTGCAGACATCGTTCACTCTTGCCCGGCGCGCCATCAATTCCCGCATACGCTGCTTGTCCAGTTGGCGAAACGCGTCGCTGACGGGTTGGGAGAAATCGCGGTCGCCCGTTGCCTCCAGCCATCGCCGCAGTTCCGCTTCCATGTCAGCGACGAGTTGCCGGCTGCCAGCGTCATTTATGAGATTGTTCAGTTCATAGGGATCCGCTTCGAGATCGTAGAGTTCGCCAGCGTGATTCTGATAGCTTATCAACTTGTATCGATCTTTGATGACAGCTCTGCCCAACTCAACCGTTCCAAAGCCGTGTCCGTATGTCTCCACCAATAGGGATTGCCTGCCGTCAACAGGTCTCCCGCTGGCCAAAGGCAGGAGACTCTCTCCATCGACTGGATGCTCGAATCGCGATCCGGCCGCGTCCAGAATGGTAGGCGCGATATCGGTACCGCAAGCCAGCGCGGCGGAGGCCTGCCCGGCGGGGATCGAGCCCGGATAGCGCATCGCCAGCGGCACACGCAGCACCTCCTCGGTCAGATACGAGCCCTTATCAAAGCGCCCGCCATGGCTCGCCAGGGCGTCGCCGTGATCCGCCGTCCAGATGACCAGGGTGTTGTCCGCAAGACCTAACTCAGCCAGTTTGTCGAGCACAAAGCCGCCGGCCGCGTCAACCATGGTGATATGGGCGAAGGCGCGGGCGATGATCCGCTGCCATTCGCCCCAATTGAGCGTGCTCGGCGTCGCGAATCGTCCAGCCTCATCGGTCAATTGTTCATGTGGGTCATGCCAGAAGAAATCGGGTTTGCCCGCCAGCGAATCGTTGAAATTGCCATATACGGGGATATCTTCCGGATCATACAGGTCGGCGAACTCTTTAGTCGGGAAGAAGGGCTGATGAGGTCCCCAGAAGTCCAGCCGCAGGTGAAAGGGCTCATCACCGTCCGCGGCAGCCAGCGCCTCCAATTGCTCGCAAGCCATATCAGCCAGGAAGAATGCCTCGTGGGTCTCCTTGGCTGTGGTTGTGATTCCCGTCGCATGTTCTCCACACCAATAACGGTCGCTCCGGTAAGACTTGCCCGCCTCCAGATTTGGAAACTCGCGATTCATCACGAAGCTGTCGAAAACAAATTCGACCTGATGCTGCGCTGGCGGCAGGCGCTTCCGCTCGAGATAGTCCCGGTATTCCGGCGTGATATAGGGATTGCCATAATCTTCCAGCGAGAACCCAGCGCAATCGAAGTCGAGGGCAGTGCCGGCGCCGGCATGCCATTTGCCAAAGTAGAAGCACTTGTAACCGGCTTTCGCCAGATTGCTCAGATAAACCTCGCGCTCATAAGGCGAATTTGAATAGTTGTAGAAATTGCGATGATTGTGTGGATACAAGCCGGTCAACAGCGTGCGTCGCGAGGGACCGCAGAGCGGTACGGCGCAGTACGCGCGGTCAAAGCGTATCCCGCCCGCCGCCAGGCGATCAAAATTGGGCGTTAAGGGTCGCGGTCCACCGTCCCAGCCGTGTCGATAATAGGCTTGATGATCATTGACCAAGAGTAGGATGTTGGGGCGCTGATTCATTGTGCGACTGCTGTCCTCTCTAGGATCCGGCGCGCGGCTTTCGGCGCCGTCGTCGTCTCTCTCACGATCAGTTGCGGCTGCACAATGACTTGACGTTGTGGGAGCGCCGGGTTGTCGATGCGCTCGAAAAGCAAGGTAGCCGCGCGCGTGCCCATTTCGTATTGAGGCTGACGTACGGTCGTCAGGGCAGGACGCGTGAATCTGGCATCGGGCTCGTCGTCGTATCCTATGATCGACAAATCATTCGGGATATCTATGGAAAGCTCCCAAGCCGCCCGCATCACGCCTATCGCGAGGCGGTCGGTGCGCGCCAAGATAGCAGTCGGCCGATTTTCACGGGCGAGCAGTTCCAAGCCGGCGCGGTAACCCCCTTGGGCGCTCAAGCGGGTTTCCAAAACGAGGTCTTCGTCTATTTTAATCTGATAATCACTCAGCGCGCGCCGGAATCCCGCGACCAGGTCGGGATTGATGGCGGCATTGGGAATGCCGGGAATACAGCCAATACGCGTATGGCCGAGTTGCAGGAGGTGGACTGCCGCGTCATAGGTGCCTTGCTCCCGTTCCACCTCTAACAGATCGGCATGAACGCCTGAGGCGAATCGGTTGATGAGGCAAAGCGCCACACCAGCTTCCTGCAAATTGGTTATGGGCTCCTGGTGATCCCATGTCCAGGCGCCAGCGAAGATAACGCCTCTAATGTCGACGCGAGACGACAGCTCGTCGGCGTGGATCATTTCTTTTTCAGGATCATCATCCGAGTTGTAGATCTGCAAGATACAACCGTTTTCAATACATACCGACTGTATGCCTTTTATCAGGTTCTGGAAGAAGGGACTGCTGATGCTTGGGATCAAAACCGCAATGTTCGCCGCCGCGCCATATCTGGATGTCGCGCGGATCGGCTGATAATTCAGTTCGCTTATGGCAGCTTCCACTTGATGCCGCAATGGCTCGCTGACATTCACCGAGCCATTAACGACGCGCGATACGGTGGAAATAGAAACGCCGACCCTGCGGGCGACATCGGTCATCGTGATCGACTTTTTCCGCATGTAGATTCCTGGAACTGTCGCGGTCTACCGCTCATGATTCTTGCATATTTTTCTCAATCCTGCAAAATTTGCAACAAAGGGCGAAGTGTGTTAGATTTTCCAGTGAGACCTTCTGAATCGAAAGCTATGTTTAGGAGAGAAAAATGTTAAAGAAAAGCGCCACGCTAATTTTGCTGCTACTTGTCGCATTGACGTCCTTTTCTGTTCCAGCCTTCGCGCAGGACGAGGTTACGATCGATTTTTGGATCCCTGGCGGACGGGGCCGGGATGAAGGAACTGCCGCGGTCATCGAGGCATTTGAAGCGCAGAATCCGAATATCAAAGTCGAACTGACGGCGATTCCCTTCGGCGAGTTCTTCGATGCATTGCAGGTCGCCTTCGCCGGCAACAGCCCGCCTGATGCCGCATTAATCGATGGCGTCGGCGTCCAGAATCTTGCCTACAACGGCGCGCTCTTGCCGATTGAAGATATGTTTAGCGACGAAGATATGGACGATTTCATGGCCGACCTGGTCGAGATGGTGTCGCTGGATGGTCACATGTTTGGCGCGCCCTGGGCCAATGCCGCTGATGCCATGTACTACAACGTCGACATGTTTGAGGCGGCCGGCGTCGACGCGCCAAAGACGCTGGAGGATGGTTGGACCTGGCCCGAATTTGTCGAGAATGTCAACAAGGTGCGGGCGCACCAAGCTGAACAGGGCAATGAGGTTTGGGGCATGATGGGATTCAACAATCCCTTGAGCGGCGCATTCTTCACCTGGACCATCATCCGCAGCGCCAGCAGCCCGGGCGAGCCGCTCTGGGAAACAATCGCGCCGGATCTATCCACCTTCGCTGGCTATATTGATACGCCCGAAGCGCTGGAAGCCTATGCGTTTTATCAGGGGCTGTATACTGACGGTTTCATTCCCACGGACAACATCCCCGATGCCTTCCCGAATGGATTGACGGCGACCTTCTTCGCGATACCGCCGACCGGCACGGTCTTGGCGCGCAACTTCCCCGATTTGAATTGGGATGTCATGCCGATGCCCTACATCAAGACGCCGATCACCCACACCGGTTCCTTCGCGCCCGGCGTCGCCGCCAAGAGCGACAACCCCGAAGAAGCCAAAGCCTTTGTCAAGTATTTCACCAGCCAGGAAGGCTACGCGACTTATCACAATGTCACCAAGGTCGTGCCCGGGCGCAAGTCCATGCAGGCGCAGTTGCCCGATTTTCAGGAAGGCTTCCTCGCGTTGCTCTTTGATGAGATGGTGGAATGGGGCGTCGCGCGGCCCGGCGGACCCGCGCATACGATCTTCAATCGCATCATCGCGAGCGACATGATGGTCAATATCGCTTTGGGCGGCGACATTGAAGAAGAAGTCGCCAACGCGATCCTTGAAGCCGATGCGCAACTCATGCAATTCAGATAAAGCGCGTTAGCGATATCCAGCTTCCTTTCCCGTTGCCGATGAAGGAAACGGGAAAGGAAGCATTCCTAAAATGGCACAAGTATTCTCCAACAGCCGCAACGCGCAGCGCTATCGAGCGGCGTTTTTGCTGTCACTGCCGGCATTGATCGGTTTATTTCTCTTTCATTATTGGCCTATCGCCGAAACTGTCCGTCTGAGCTTCACCGATTACAAGGTCTTCACTGGCGAATTCACTTTCACGGGCCTCAAGAACTATGACCTGGCTCGCAGCGATCCCATCCTCTTGCTGTCTTTGCGAAATACGGCGCTTTTCTTTCTGATCAAAGTGCCGCTGCAGATGGCTTTGGGGCTGTGCCTGGCAATGCTCGTCTCCAAGCCAGGCCGAGACTCCACCCTGTTGCGCACGTTAATTCTCTTCCCGGCAGTCACTTCGATGGTGGTCGCGTCCATCGTCTGGGGCATGATGTTCCATTCCGACATTGGTATCGTGAACAGCCTGCTGGAATCGCTTGGTTTGCCAACCCAAGGTTTCTTGCGCGACAAGCATCAAGCCCTGCCCGTCCTGGCGTCAATCACGATCTGGAAAGATGTCGGCTTGAGTATGATCTTCTACCTGGCCGGGCTGCTGGCGATCCCGGCTGTATATTACGAGGCGGCGCGGATTGACGGCGCCGGGCGCTGGGAGATATTCCGATACATCACGTTGCCGCTGCTCAACCGCACGCATGTTTTTGTGCTGGTGACGAGCACGATCGCCGCCTTCAAGATCTTCGTGCCGGTTGAAGTACTCACCGACGGCGGTCCGTCTAACGCCACGCGCGTGATCGTTCATTATATCTTCCATCTCGCTTTCCGCTTCAACCGTTTCAGTTACGCGACTGCCCTCTCGGTCATCCTGGCGATCCTGCTCATCGCCATCAGCATCTTTCAATTGCGCATCACCCGGGACGAGGATGATGACTGAGATACGACAGATGTCGGCGCCAATCTCCGGTCGAGCATTTACTATCGCGTCGCTGTCGCGGGTTGTCTTGTATCTGATTATCGTGGCAGTCTTCGCCACGCCCTATCTGTGGATCGCCGGCTCGACCTTCAAAACCCGGCAGGACCTCTTTGACGATCTCTATCCTGTTTCGGTCAAGACCTTCGTGCCGAGCAATCCAACGATGGAGAACTTGACGGGCCTGTTTACCCAGACGAATTTCGCGCAGGCTTTTCTCAATAGCGTCTTGGTGGCGGCGATGTCGGTGACATTCGCGGTCACGATCAACAGCATGATCGCCTTTGTGCTGGCTTGGCTCAAGTTTCCGGGCAGGCGTTTGCTGTTTCTGGTGATTTTGGCGACGCTTACCATCGCCTTCGAAGCCAAGCTGATTCCGCTCTTTCTCACGATGCAGCAATTGCGCATCGATAATACGCTGCCATCGATCTTCCTGCCCTGGATAACTGACGCTTTCATCATTTTCTTGCTGCGGCAGCACTTCGCCGAGCTGCCGCAGGATCTGTATGACGCCGCCGTCATAGACGGCTGCTCCTTTTTCCGAATGTACTGGCAGGTGATGCTGCCCAATATCACGCCGGCTCTGGTCAGCGCCGCCTTTATCAAGTTCATCTTTTCCTGGGATTCTTTCATCTGGCCTTCGATCGTTATCACTGACGAGTCAAAGACAGTCATAACAGTCGCCTTGGCGAAATTGTTCAGCGACGAATATATACGCTGGGAACTGGTCTTCGCCGGCTCTTTCGTGGCGACGGTGCCGGTGGTGGTCATTTTCGTTTTCTTGCAGCGCTATTATGTGCAAGGCTTCGTCCGCTCCGGCTTAAAATAGCGAGGTTTGAATTGATGAACGTGATTCTGCTTGTTTCGGACACGCTGCGCCGAGACTATTTGCCCTGCTACGGCAATCGGGAGGTCATCACGCCGAACCTGGACCGATTCGCCGAGACGGCGCTGATATTTGAGGACTGTTATGCGGCATCGTTTCCCACAGTTCCCGCGCGCGCGGACTTGATGACCGGGCGCTATACCTTTGTCTATTTGCCCTGGGGTCCACTGCCGCAATCCGAGGTGACACTTGCTGGATTAATCAGCGAAGCGGGCTATCGCAGCGCAGCGATAGCCGATACGCCGTTTCTCGCGCGGCGAGGCTATGGGCAGGATCGCGGCTTCCAGGAGTTCATTTACGTCCGCGGGCAGTTGGATGGAACGGAACGCGCCTATCGTCACCGGCAGCGTCAGGTCTCGGAAATCGAGGGCTACTGCGCGCCCAAGACCTTGGTAGAAGCGGCCGACTGGCTGGAACGTCATCACGAAGATCCCTTCTTTCTCTATATCGATACCTGGGACCCGCACGAGCCTTGGGATCCGCCTGCCTATTACGTAAAACCCTATCTGGCGGATTACAGCGGCGAGGTCATCGCGCCGAGTTACTGGGAGTATCAAGATGACGGCGTGACCGAGCGCGACCTGGAAATCGCGCGCGCCTGCTATATGGGCGAAATTTCGATGGTCGATCACTGGTTCGGCTACTTGATGGAACGGGTACGGGTACTGAACCTGCTGGACGACACCGCGATCATATTTGTTTCGGACCACGGTTTTTATTTTGGCGAGCACGGCTTGTTCGGCAAACGGCGCTTCCGTTGGCCCGATGGTAGTGGCTTCGAAGAAGGTTTCGCCAAAGGATTGACCGTGCATCAGCGACAGGTGCATCGGTCGCCGCTGCACAACGAGGTGATACAGGTTCCGCTGCTGGCTTACCTGCCGGGAGAAGCTGGCCGGCGCGTACCCGGTCTGCTGTCGCTGCCGGATATCATGCCGACAATTCTGGACTTGCTGGAACTGGAGATTCCGGCGCGGACACAGGCAAAATCGGCGCTGCCTCTGCTACGCGGCGAAGCGATTCACGACCAGGTTGTAACAAGCGCGCCCTTTGAAGAAGTGGGCGAATTGTCAAAGACGGTGGATGGGCAGAATCGCGTTGTGATGGAGATTTCACCAAGTTCGATTACCGACGGCGAGTGGGATCTGCTGTTTGGAATCGAGGGGCAGAAGGTGGAATTGTATCGTTCCAAGGAAGATGCCGGTCATCAGCATGACTTGAGCGACAGGTACCCCGAGATCGTCGAGGCAATGCACAGTCGGTATGTCGAGTGGCTTATCGCCATTGATACGCCGGAACGATATTTGGCGCCGCGACGACGCCTGTAGAGCGGTCCGATACCCCTTTTTAACAAACCTCCTTGCCGTGCAAGTTGAGGAGCGGACAGTTTACATCAGGCGAGATATCGCCGCAGAACTTGAAATTATTTCGGTGAATTTCGGGCGACCTGATAGAGTCCGTTGAAAAACACCCCTCATCCCCCGTCCCCTTCTCCCACAAGGGGAGAAGGGGAGACTTGTGACCCGTATTGAGCCCTTTAAGCCCCTCTCCCTTTATGGGAGAGGGGTTTGGGGTGAGGGTCAAGTTAGTATTTCAAC
>DAOULD010000215.1:0-6895 GCA_034420635.1 Anaerolineae bacterium
GCCCAGTCACTGTTGCATATAAACAAAAGACCATAATGATTCATAACGGGTCTTTAAGCTCCCCCTCCCCGATGCTTCGGGGAGGGGGCCGGGGGGTGGGGTAGAATTTCAACGGACTCTATCATGTCGCCCCTACACGCGGCTTATTTCGTTGCATAACTTACTTGCGTTTACTTCTGTGCTGCCGGTCAGTGTCTACGCGACCCTCTGTGTCCTCTGTGGTTAATAATCAGTCCAATTTTGTATCATGCCAGTAGCCTTCATTTTGAAGCGATTGCCCTGGCTCAGTACAGTAATGAAATCAAAAGCCCCGCGCTGTCGCGGGGCTTCTGGAAAAGTACTTTGGCGCTTTGCTTCCCATCGAGACTGCGTCGATTGCCGCGCTGGATAGGGACAAGCCAGCTATCAAGAGACTAGCCGATTTTGATCCGCTCTAACGATTCTTGCGGTTCCGTTGCAGACGTCGCTGCTGCCAATCCATTGCGTCGCGATTCTTCTTTTCTTGCAGGAAACGTTCTACTCGCGCAATCTCCTGCAATTCGATGGCGCGATGCTTATGCATCAACTCGGCGCTGAAGGTCAAGTGTTCCATGTTTATGCTCCTATTGTTCTTAACGCGCATGGAAAGAAATCTATCATAATCAGACAAGATGCACGAGTGGGGGAATCAATAAATCGTACATCTTGCATAATGGAGACGCGTTTCACTGCCAGAGTCTTACTTTACACAAGGCAATCTATACCGGGCAATCTATATCTGTCGCGGGAGATTGCCGCTACAATCTCATTTCAGCGAATTCAAGTGAGGAGAAATCAGTTTGAAAACCGTCACAATCCAGGATATCAAGCTGCATGTGGTGGCGATGCCGCTTGTAGAACTGCTGAAAACAAGTTTCGGCGCCGAACCGCAAAAGTCGGCCATACTCGTTGAAGTGCTGACCAGTGACGGTCTTGTGGGATGGGGCGAAACGGCGCTTAAGACCAAACCAAGTTATGGTTCCGAGACGATTCTCACTGCTCTGCACATCACCCGCGATTTTCTGCTTCCAAGCTTGGTCGGCAAGACTATCGCATCGCCGACCGAGCTGCCCAAACTCTTTAAGGCTGTACGCGGCAATCATCACGCCAGAGCGGGTGTGGAAGCGGCGGTTTGGGACGTCATGGCACAGGCGAACGGCATGCGACTGGCTGATTATTTTGCCCGCCACTTGCCAGCGAAGGTTCGGCCGCGGGATAAGGTCCATGTTGGCGTCAGCATCGGCATACAGGAGTCGCTGGACGCGCAACTCGCGCTCATCCAAAAGCGCGTTGACGAAGGCTATCAGCGCATCAAACTCAAGATAGCGCCTGGCTGGGATCTGGAACTCGCCAGCGCCGTTCGCGGACGCTTTCCCGATATCAGCTTGATGCTGGATGCCAATAGCGCCTATACCTTGAAAGACGCTGAACATCTGAAAAAGCTGGATCAGTTCGGCTTGCTCATGATCGAGCAACCTCTTGCCTACGACGACATTTACGAACATAGCCTGCTTCAAGCGCAATTGCGAACGCCGATTTGCCTGGACGAAAGTATCTACTCAGCGCAGGACTGGCGAATAGCGCTGAAACTTGGCGCCGGGAAAATCCTCAACTTAAAACCGACGCGCGTTGGCGGCTACACTGAAAGTCTCAAGATTTACCAACTCTGTGTCGAAACGAATACGCCGCTTTGGATCGGCGGTATGCTGGAAACCGGCGTCGGTCGCGCCGCAAACCTGGCTTTCGCGTCGCTCCCAGGTGTGACCTTGCCCAGCGATATCTCCGCCACAGATCGATACTTTGATCCCGACATCGCCGAACCGCCCTTTGTGTTGCAGGCGGGCAGCAGTCTGCAGGTCCCCACAGGACCCGGCATCGGGGTTGACCTGCGGCGCGATCGCCTTGAGGAAGCCTGCGCCCGCTGGCGAGCGGTTAATCCTTTCAAGCCATTGTTCTGAATAATCGCAAAGCCAATGTGGTAAATGTGTTTCTACTTCAATAAACCAGCCAGATTCCATCTACAGTCACGTCGAAATCTGTAAGGCTTGTCCGCTACTCTATCTGTGGAACAAAACAGACGCAAATACCCAACCGACAGCAAGAATAGGGCGCCATTTTGCATACCAAACTGCGACATAAAGACAAGCAATGTAGGGGCGACCTATCAGGTCGTCCGCTTTCCAGCCCGGAGCGCTTGGATAACCTCATTGCTATGGGGATTCTCGATGAGCGGGGGGACTATAAGGGGGTAGACCAAAGGCGAATGCGAATCAATCAGTAGCGGACAAGCCTTACAGCGTCCTTTATGTTTGAAAATGGTGGAGTGGGCGGATTGCCCGCCCGAAAAAACCTCTGTGCTCTCAGTAAGCGCAAGTAAGTCATGAGAATCTGAAAAAGCGACGAGGTGTAGGGGCGTTTCGCTGAAACGCCCGAAAACAGTTAGTGAAGGAACGGGCGACTGACGGTCAGTGTCGAAGGGCTGTGTCGGCGGTCAGTGTCTACGCGCCCTGCGCGACCCTGTGAGCGCGGCAATCCCGGGTCCTTCTCGCCGGTTACGCGCCGAGCCGCGACATCAATAGGGACAATGGTAAGTCGCTCGCAGCGCTGCGCCGTCCGGCGACTCACCGAAACTGAAAGTCATGATCGACGCGGTGGCTGGATAATCGACCGGGAGCATGTAGTTCTGTAGATTGTCCTTCATCAGCGCTTCGGGCATGTATCCATGCGCATGCAGCCAGGGAAACACCAGAACATCGCCGTGGCCGACAGCGACGATAGACTCGCCGCGATGCGCGTCGCTCGCGTATTCAAAGAAGTCCAGTACGCGATCGAGTACCATTTGCGGGATTTCATAGGGCGGTTGATTGCCCGTGTACAGGTCCCAGCCCATTGCCGCCAGCTCCGCGGTTGGGCGGCCCTCATAGGGGGTCGCCACCTCGATCAAGCGCCCGTCGACGCGCGGATCAACCTCGCTGTGATAAGACGCGACGATCTCTGCACTTTGCCGCGCGCGTTCCATCGGGCTCGAGTAGATCGCGGAAACTGTTTGATCCGCCAGCCATTTGCCGGCGGCATGCGCCTGCCGGACGCCGGCTTCGCTGAGCGCGAAACCCGGCATTCGCCCGTAAAGCACATTCGTCGGGTTATGTACCTGGCCATGGCGCATCAGATAAATTGTAGTTCCCACGATTTGCTCCAGTTGATTTCTTCTCAATATGTCCGGACCGGGTCGATCTGTCTCGGACGATCTCATTCAGCGCCGGCCAGGAATGTCAGTTGTCACTAACGATCTTGAGCCGTTTGGCTTATGATACACCGATAAGTTGTTTCTAACGTGATAAGGTTATGCCGATTTGAAGCTCAAGAAGCGGCCCCTCGACCGACGCATGTTCACCATCTTGATGATAGTTTTTGTCCAGATGTTTGGCGCTTCGATGGTGCATCCGATCTTGCCTCTGTATGCCCAGAGCGCCTTCAACATGAACGCCGAGGTAATAACGCTCTTGCTGACCGCCTTCTTCGCCGCGCAGTTTGTGGCGGGTCCTTTCATCGGAGGTCTGTCGGACAGGCGAGGAAGGTTGCCAGTTCTCGTCTTCAGCCAACTGGGAACCGTGATCGCGTTCTTGATGATTGGCTTCGCGCAATCTGCTGTCGTCTTGTTCCTGGCGCGCATCCTCGATGGCATAACCGGCGGAAATATCGTCGTCGCGCAGGCTTATATGACAGATATTGTGCCGGAAGACCGACGTACTGTGGCGCTCGGTTATGTGATGGCTGCGTTTGGCTTGGGATTTGCGATTGGTCCCGCGATAGGCGGCATACTGGCAAGCGCGTTTGGACCGCAGATCCCCTTCGTTTTTGCAGCGATAGCGGCAGCGGGCACGGTGATCCTGACCCACTGCACGCTGGAAGAATCGCTGACTCACGAAGATCGCCAGCGCAACCGCAAAACTGATGCCGCCAGGCTGCATCCAGCGGCTCTGATGACGAATGTACCCCTGATGGCGGTACTGAGCGTCAGCTTCTTCGCGCGATTCGGTATGGGCTTGCTTATCGCGACCTTGGCGCTGTTTGCGGAGGCTGTCCTTTTTTCCGGTCAGCCCTTCTCGTCGGTGAGTTTAGGCGTCGGCGTGATGCTCATGATGGTGGGCATCGGGCAAATCATCACGCAAGTCATCTTGTTGCCGGCTGCGCTCAACCATTTCAGCGACACCCTCATCGTCTTGATGGGCGCCGCCGCGCGCGCTCTGTCCATGTTTTTGCTGGCTCTCGCTGTCGAGCCTCTGTTTGGCACGGTGAGCGTAGTCATCTTTGCCGTCGGCAGCGGTTTGCTAATCCCGCCGCTGCAGTCGCTCTTGACCAAAACAGTGCCTGCGGAGTTTCGCGGCGCGATACTTGGTGTCTACCATTCCGTGATGAGCCTGGGAGTGATCTTGTCTACGGCGATCGCGGGGCTCTTGTTCGCCGCGGATCCAACGGTCCCGAATTGGGTGGGGGGAGCCTTATCCTGTATATCTCTCGTTCCCGGGTTCTTGCTCTGGAACTGGGCGCGCAGAAATGGTCCAATGCCGGCTGCGCAACCCGCCAGCTAAAAGAAAACCGCCTCCCAAACAGAGGCGGCCATCTAAATTGTGTCGGGGCGGCGGGATTTGAACCCACGACCTCACCGACCCGAACGGTGCGCGCTACCGGGCTGCGCCACGCCCCGACATGATGGGATCGCATGGGATCACAGTGTAGCCAAAGCGACATTTGCTGACAAGGTGAAAAATGGCTGACGACAAGTTGCCGACCTTAACCGATAAATCACGCCAACGCCTGCAAATGCCCTTGGATCGTATCGGCTTTTGGCTGGCGCGCCTGGGAGTACACCCCGATGCGATAACGGTGCTGGGGCTGCTAGCTGTTGGCGTGGCGGCGGTCTATATCGGGACGGGCGATTTCCTCAGGGGCGGTGTCCTGCTCCTCCTTAGCTTGCCTCTGGACGCTCTTGACGGCGCTGTCGCGCGCGCTGCTCAACGCCAAGGATCTTTTGGCATGGTGCTGGATTCGACGCTGGATCGCTATGCTGACGGTTTTATTTTTGCCGCTTTCGGTTATCATTTTGCGCGGCATGGCCGGCTCGAAATGTTGATGTTGGCGTTATTTTCGCTTATTGGCAGCTATCTGGTCAGCTATGTGCGCGCTCGCGCGGATGACAGCAAAGTCGCTATCAGCGTCACAGTCGGCTGGTTCTCTCGTCTGGAGCGTGTGGCTGTTATCCTGGCGATGACCTTGGCTGCCGGCATCTTGGGAAGCGTTCAGCCGCTTGAAATTGGTCTGGTCATCCTTGCGGTCGGCACGAATCTGACCGCGTTGCAGCGATTACGATATGTACATAGCGCTTTGAAGAACAGAGGCGAGTGACGATGGAATTTGAACAAACCTACATTGTTGTCGGCAACCTGCAGATACGCTATTACGGCATTATCATCGTTGTCGCGCTTTTGCTTGGCGCCTCCGTCGCGTCTTTGCTGGCCAAGCGGAGCGGACGCGATCCTGACCATATTTGGGGCGGACTAACCTGGGCGATTATCCCGGGCATTATCGGCGCCCGCCTGTGGTTCATTCTCTTCCCGCCTATTTCTTTGACCGCTGGCTGCGGCATAGAAGGAGAAGTTTGTCAAAATACTGCCTGGTTCCTGGACAATTTTTTCGATACCGCAAACGGCGCAATCGCCATTTGGAGCGGGGGCTTGAGCATATTCGGCGCCATAATAGGCGGCGTATTCGGCGCATACCTCTATTTGAGCCGCTGGCACAACCGTATCATAAACCTGTTCATCACCATATTGACGCCGGTTTTGTGGTTGAGCCAAGCCGTGAGCTGGCTGGCGGAATCGCTGATGGCGCGCGTCACCGACAAGGATCTTTCCTCATTTCGATACCAGCGGCCCGCCAGTAATTTCCCGGACGATGGGCTGCGCCTGACGCCCTGGATGGATGTCGCAGCAGTCGCGATACCGGTTGGCCAAGCCATTGGTCGCTTTGCCAATTATGTGAACCAGGAACTCTATGGCGCGCCGACTACGCTGCCCTGGGGCATTCAAATCCCGCGTGGCGCGCGCGTGGCGCCTTACGAAAGCTTGATTGACTATCCGTCAGATACATTGTTTCATCCACTTTGGGCATACGAAGCGATATGGAGCCTCATCGCCTTTTATGTGCTCTGGCGGATTTATCACCAGTATCGCGAGCGCCTGTTGAGCGGAGATGTCCTGCTGCTGTATATCGCCCAGTATTCATTCGGGCGCTTCCTGTTGGAATTCCTGCGCGTGGAGATCGCCACTATTGGAGCCTCCGGTATCAACAGCTCGCAGACTATTACATTGGTCGCATTCCTGGCTTCGGTCGCGCTTCTGTTGTATCGTCACCGCAGAGGCGCCTCCAGCGCCGCCAAAGGGACGGACGTGGCCGCGGAACAAGCCGAGCAGCTGCCGCAGTCCAGCGCATAAAGGACTGCGCATTGGCTCAGACTAGGATGAGACAGAACCCAGCAATCATTTGCGGCGTTCCGGGGTACTAGTAAGCGCAAGTAAGTCATGCAACGAAAAAAGCCGCGTGTAGGGGCGACATATCAGACTCTGTTGAAAATCACAGTTTACGACCAAGCCCAGTCACTGTTGCATATAAACAAAGGACCATAATGATTCATAACGGGTCTTTAAGCTCCCCCTCCCCGATGCTTCGGGGAGGGGGCCGGGGGGTGGGGTAGAATTTCAACAGCGACATATCATGTCGCCCGTCGATGCGATGGCGCGGTTTCGGGCGACCAGGTTGGTCGCCCCTACGGGATTCGATTATTTTGTAGTTTTCTATATTTCATCAAATTATTCGC
>DAOULD010000216.1:0-67591 GCA_034420635.1 Anaerolineae bacterium
CCTCTGGCCTCTGTGGTGAATTAAAAATGTACCACCCCCTGTATACATACTGTATCTATACTGTTACCAAAAAAGGGGGCAAAATGAGGGCATCTTCCCAGCATTTGAGGACACATTACGCCTCACAAAGCGCCCGTCCCGAGCAAGCAACGGCCTATCGAGGGCTGGTTAAAAGTATGTCAAGCGAAAAGGACACGCGACTCATGCCTTCTTTGCCCGACACTATGGACCTGCGTTACAATCTCGCCGGAAGAACTTGGCTTACTGAGCGCTAGGCGACGTCATGAAACCTGCGAATCTGCTCTTTATCCTGTCCGATCAGCATCAGGCGGCCGCTATGGGCTGCGCCGGGCATCCCTTGCTGCAAACCCCGAACCTCGACCGCCTCGCTGAATCCGGCGCCCGCTTCAGCAACGCCTATACGCCCTGCGCCATCTGCGTGCCAGCGCGCGCGGCTCTGGCGACGGGGCAATATGTGCATCAGATCGGCTACTGGGACAATGGTTTTCCCTACGATGGGGGCGTCAAGAGCTGGATGCATCGACTCAAGGAATCCGGCTATCAAGTCGATTCCATCGGCAAGCTGCACTTCCGCAGCGCGGAAGACGACAATGGGTTTACCAGGGAAATCGAGCCGCTGCACGTCGTCGAGGGCATCGGCGATCCCGCCAGCGGTATCCGCGACGGCTCCTTGATTCGCAATTCGCGGAGCGGCATCGACGAAGCGGGAGCCGGCTCCAGCACCTATCAAGAATACGACATTCGCAATCGAGACAATGCCATTCGCTGGCTGCGAGAACACGCCGATGACGACAAGCCCTGGGTCCTGTTCCTGAGCTTTGTGACGCCGCATCCGCCCCTTCTCTCGCCGCCCGATACCTATGAACGCTATCCGCATGACCGGATCGAGATGCCGCCGCAATGGCGCGAGTCGGATTGGGTCAAGCACCCGGCTTTTGCGTATATGCGCCGTTCCTTCGGCTTCGAGCAACCCTTCGCCGAAGCGACCATCCGCCGGCTTCACGCCGCCTATTATGGCATCTGCAGCTTCCTTGACGCGCAGATCGGGCAGGTGCTGGGAGCCTTGGACGCTTTGGACTTGCGAGAGACGACGCGAATCATCTATACCTCGGATCACGGCGAACAGCTTGGCGCGCGCGGCATATTCGGCAAGATCACCATGTACGAGGAATCCTCCGCTGTGCCTTTTATCATGTCTGGTCCCGATGTGCCGCGAGGCAAAGTAGTCGACACGCCGATCTCGCTAATCGATTGCTATTCAACGGTTCTGGATGCTGTCGGCTGCCCGCGGAGCGACGAGGATCAAGCGCGACCGGGCGAGTCGCTGTGGCAAATCGCGAATGAAGCCGACCGCGACCGCACCGTCTTTGCCGAATATCACGCCGTCGGCTCGCGAAACGCTTATTACATGCTGCGCGACCGCCGTTACAAGTATGTCTATCATGTGGCTGCGCCGCCGCAACTGTTTGACCTGGACGCCGATCCCTTGGAGGTCAATGATCTGGCGATTGACGCGGATGCCGCCGCTTGCGAATTGCTGGACAAATACGAGCGCCAGTTGCGCCAGATCCTGGATCCGGAAGCGGTTGACGCGCAAGCGAAAGCGGATCAGCAGCAACGTATCGAAGAATTAGGCGGCCGCGACGCGGTGGTCGCGCGCGGTTCCTTCATCAACTCGCCGGTGCCGGGAGAAAAGCCCCGCTTTCGTCAACTGCGCAGCGCCGGGAAGCGCTAAACTCGTGAAAGTCGCTTTATGCTCTATGGGTGGACCAGTAATTGCGCGGATCTGATTTGAACTTGTAACGCCGGCGCGGCAGCGGCAGCGGATCCTGCAGGCGCAGCGTCCACATGAGCATTTCCGCCAGCAGCTCGCTTTGAATATCGCTAGAGCAGCTCGCGTCGTAGAGGTTGTTCATTTCAAACGGGTCTTCGGCGAGATTATACAACTGTCCGCTGCCTTGCATATCGAAGACCAGCTTCCAGTCGCCACGACGTATCATGCGCATCGTGCCGCTCTGGGACCAGCCATTCAGCTCGTCAAAGGCGAGATTTGGCGCCAAGCCATCCTCAAGCGGGTCGAAGTCGTCACCGGCGGTATAGTGAAGACCGCCGAAGCCGTGCTCGGCGTATACGCTCTCGAAATCCGCGCGCGGATAATCTTCGCCGAGAAGAATCGGCGCGAGGCTGCGTCCTTGCAGGCCATCGGGCATTGGCGCGTGAATCAGATCACAGATAGTTGGCATGATGTCGGCGATGGAAATGAATGCGTCATGAGGCTTGTCCTGTGGGCGGATGCCCGGTCCCGTCCAGCTGAATGGAATGCGCGTCAAAACCTCAGGCAGCTCCGGTCCCTTGCGCACCAAGCCATATTCACCGACGAAATCGCCGTGGTCGGACAAGAAAATCAGATGCGTATTCTCTCGCAAGCCCCTGTCATCGAGAAAACTGACGAATCGTCGCACTTGGTCGTCGATCAAGCGCAACATGCCCAGATAGTTTGCGCGCGCGCGCGGCAATTGTTCCGCATAGTCCTCGAAGGCAACTTCGCCGATATGCCGTGTCCATTGAAACTTGAAGCCTTTGCTTTCCAGGGCAGATGCATCAGTTGCGTTTGGCGGCAGCGTTTCCGGCGGAAACAACGAAAAGTATGGTTCCGGCACTTGATAGGGATTGTGCGGTTCAGGAAAAGACAGCCACAAGAAAAAGGGGGCATCTTGCGGCAAATTCTCGATGAAGTTGATCGAGGCGGTCACAGCGCGCCAAGGGCACTGTGTTTCCAGAGGGAAGGGCGCCGGCGCCATATCGGCACGGTGATTGAGGCTAAGCAAATACTTGTCGAAGGCTTTCTCTTCCTCGCTACGCTCGTCGCCCGTGCCGCCGGCATGACCAAGTTCCAGGCAGTAATCCAGTCGGTCGGGCGTCAAATGCGAGTGATTCTTGCCGCAGAGCGCCGTCTGATAACCTTGTTCCCGCAACACGTCGATCAAATCGCTTGAATATGTCGCGTCCTCTTTGTTGTGATTGGTCCGGGAACGCGTGGCCGAGGGATAGCGACCGGTTAGCATGCTCACGCGCGCCGGCAGGCAAGCGGGCATGGTGGTATAGGCATGCTCGAACCACAGACCTTGCCTCGCCAAATCGTCAAGGAAGGGCGTGGTATCGAGCGGGAAGTTCTCGCGCATGCTCAGGTCCGCTCGTTGCTGATCGGTCATGATGAGGATGAAATTGGGTCGATCACTCATCTGTGTCCCCTCGCTTTAATCTGTCGCCAATCTTGGACCCTACTAGAACAGCGCAACATGGGCGGCTGCCGGCTGAGCCGACATGAGGCGTAGAACGCGCAAGCCTTATGGAGGCGACCGAAAGGTCGCCTCCATGTCACAAGATCATCCATACAACTTGCTATTTAGAGCAATCGGTTCACCTCGGCGACGATGTCATCTGCGACTTCCTGTGCAGAAACCCCACCGATCCACAGACGTTCCAACTGACTTTGTGCGATAGACCGCGCTTGCGTGAACTGCGCATGACGCGGATCCGGTCGCAAATAGTCATTGCCTTTGGTGAAGACCAGGATGTCGGCCGGTGGCTCGCCCGGTTTCAGGAATACGTCTGATTCGGCCACCGATGTCAAGGGCGGCACAATGCCCATGATATCGGTCCAGACCGAGACACATTGCGTCGAAATGAGGAATTTCAGGAATTCCCAAGATTCTTCCGGGTGCTCAGTGAAGGCGGATATGGTGTGCCCGGTGCCGCCGCCCGCGGTTGTCTTGCCCGCTTTGCCTCCCGGGTGGGGCGCCACATTCCACTCGAATTTGTCTGCGATATTCGTGCGCATACGTCCGATGGCGGGCCACCAGGTTTCCATGGCAGTGACGCCGGATTGGAATAGCTCTGCCGAGCCCAGCTCGGTAGCCACATCTAGCGGGGGCGCTACTTCGTGTACATGAATCAGATCCGCCAGGAATTGCAGCGCTTCTACCGCTTCCGGCGAATTAAGCACACACTCCGTTCCCGCTTCGTTGAAGAACTCGCCACCGTTCGCTGTTACCCAGATCCACCAGGCGCGGAAGCCAGTCTTCACTTGCCAGCCCCAAATGCCGTTGTCCTTGTCGGTGACGGCTTTGGCTTTGTCCAGGAAAGCCTCCCAATTCCAGGATTCATCTTCCCAGTCGGGTGATGGTGTTTCAACGCCCGACTCGTCAAACAGGGTCTTGTTGTAGAAGAGTTGTTGATTCGGCGCATCAACGGGGAATCCATACTGTATGCCATCAACGTTGTAAAGTTTGAGATTCTGTTGAGAGATATCGGCAGTATCGAAATTGTCGCTCGCGATAAAATCGTCAAGCGGCAGCAGTTGTCCGCGCGCCACAAATGGCTCGATATCGCCATTGCCCAGGAATATGACATCCGGGTAATCACCGCCAGCGATCTGTGTCAACAGCTTGGTCATATAATCCGTCGGCGTGTGGATGAAATCGATGTTGATGCCTTCCGTCGAATCGTGGAAGAGCTGCAATGTCGCTTGGCGCGCCTCGAATTCAGTAGGGTTGCCCCAAGCCATGAGGCGAAGCGTAACAGCATCTTGAGCCAGGCTGGCCCAAGGCGTATTTGTAAGAGCCGCGCCCAAACCGCCTAGGGCGGACGCGCGCAGAAAATCACGTCTGGATAGCTTTTTCATTTTTCGCTCCTTTAATTCGATAATTCTTTACTTAGCGACTTGCAGTGTTCAGCACTGGGATGATTCACCTCCTTCTTCAATCAACCTTTCAATCAACCCTTCACGCCAGAGATCACGACACCTTGAATCATATAGCGTTGCGTAAAGAAGAATACAACGACCACGGGAACCATGAACATGATATTTGCCGCCATCATCAGCTCCCAATCCGTGCCGTGGGTCTCGTCCATGAATGTGCGCAATCCGATCGACGCCAGCAAAGACTCGCGCCGATTGAGGTAGATCAAGGGCGCGAGGAACTCTCGCCACTTGAACTGCGCAAACATCAGAGCCGCCACTCCCAGCGCCGGCTTGCTCATGGGCAAGATAATGCGCCAGTACACCTGAAAGTTGTTGGCGCCGTCCATACGCGCCGCATCGTCCAGGTCCAGCGGAATGGTCATAAAGAACTGTCGCAACAGGAAGACATAAAAGGCGTTGCGCGCGAACCAAGCGGGCAAGGCGAGCGGAAAATAGGTATTTACCCAGCCCAGTTCTTTGAAAAGGATGAAAGTTGGTATCAGCGTTACCTGGGACGGCAGCATCATTGTGGCCAACAGGACCAGAAACAACTGGTCGCGGAAGGGCCAGCGCAAGCGAGAAAAAGCAAATGCCGCCAAGCTACAAGATAATAGCGTTCCAATTGTGGACACAACGACCACGAATACGGAATTCAGCATCCAGCGGCCGAATGGACGTTCGTTGATTACACGGTCGTAATTCTCGGGCGCTATTGGATCAGGGATAAGTTGTGGCGGTATCTGGTAGACCTGGTCGGGAGTCTTCAATGAAGTCGAGAATGTCCAAAGAAAGGGAAAGAGCACGATGACCGCGCCGGCCACCAGCACAGCATAGATGATGAGCTTCTGCAGGGTGTCCGTTCGCCTGCGGTTCGGCATACGCAGCGTCGTCATCCTTGCCGTCCTCTCAGCGAACCTTCGTAATATACCCAAGCCTGCGATGAACGAATCACCAGAATGGACAGCACCAAGACATAGACAAAGATGATCCAGGCAATTGCCGATGCGTAGCCCATCTTGAACCACTGAAATGCGTTGCGATACAGATAGAGCACGATAAACAAGCTAGAATCGGCGGGACCGCCGTCGGTCAAAATGAAGGGCGTTTGAAACTCCTGAAGAGAGATGATGATACCGTTGATCAGTGTGAAGAAGATCACGGGCGTGATCATGGGCACGGTGATTTTGAAGAACTTGCGAAAGGATCCAGCGCCGTCAACTTCCGCCGCTTCATATAGTTCGGTTGGCACCCCCTGCAAAGCGCCTAGATAAATCAGCATATTGGCGCCGCTGCCCCAAATGCTCATGAGAATAAAGCTGATTAGTACAATATTCGGGTCGCCCAGCCAGGATACCCTTTCGATACCAAACATACTCAGTACAGCGTTCAGCAAGCCGAATTGGGTGCCGAAGATCCAGCGAAACATGATGGCGATCGACACACCGCTTAGCACCGACGGCAGATAATAGATGGAGCGGAACATGCCCAGCAGGCGGATCTTCTGATTGAGCAATTGCGCCAATCCTAAACCCACGGCTATCTGCAATGGCACGCTGAAAACCGCGTAGAGGGTTGTTACGCGAAAGGACTTCCAGAAGAGGTTGTCATCCGTCAACAGCACTTCGAAGTTCTCCAGCCCGAGGAATTTTGGCGCGGTAAAAATGTCCCAGCGGGTCATCGCCAGGTAGAGGCTGGCAATCATGGGTCCGGCGACAAAAAAGAGAAAACCGAGAATCCAGGGCGCGGCCATGACGAATCCGGTAAGGGACTCCGCCTGGCGATACGTCAGACGAAATCTCTTTTCTCGCTGGGTTTTCATGGCTGTGGCAATGGCCATACTATGATCGGATTCTCACAATATCAGGGGAGAAGGCTTCAATTGAAATTGTAACAGAGTTTATCAGCGTCGGGCAACGAACGCGCTCTTCGCAGGGTGCATTTCAGATTATTGGCGCCTCAAGTTTGCAGTTGTTTTCGGGCGCCCTGATAGGTCGCCCCTACATTGTCTCCTTTATTTTGGGATAAGCGCAACGCAAGGGCAATTCTTCATTCGCATGCAATTTATGTCATTCTGCCAAAATATTGAAATGCACCCCTATTCGCAAGCCATCGGCACAGGAGCGACAGGCGATTAATTGAATTCGCAAAGCCGCTGTAATAGAATCCTTTTAATGAAACCCCTTGCTCGCGCAAGGAGAAGGCAAATTGTTTCGCGTGAGGGCGGCAGATTTTCTCGCCGCCGTCGAGCGGCTCTGCCATGAAGGGACTGCCCGTGGCTGCAACCAGGAAGGCGAGATTCAGACTTTCAAAGATTGAGCGGCAGGAAGCGCTGGTTGGCGCACTTTTTGTCCTTCCCTTCCTGGTTCTTTATCTCATCTTCAATTTCCTTCCTATTGTGCAGGGTTTCTGGATTTCCCTGCACAACTGGGATGTGATCGGCACCAATATCCGGTTTGTCGGCTTGAGGAATTACGAGATTCTCTTCGGGAAAGACAAGCTGTTTTGGAGTTCTTTGGAACATACGCTGTTTTTCGCTGTTCTGGCGGGCCCGGGACTGATCGTTGTCGGGTTGGCTCTGGCGCTGATGCTCAATCAACAGGTACGCGGGATTGGCATTTTCCGCACTATCTTTTATATGCCGAATATTCTCTCGGTTACAGTGGTTGGCTTGGTTTTTGCGCGCGTCTTCGCCCCCGGCGAACGAGGGTTCGTCAATGCCGTGTTGAACTCAATTGGGCTGGAGCCTATCGCCTGGTTCCTCGACGAAGCCAATGCCATGCCGACGATTGCCATCACCAAAGTGTGGTGGTCGGTAGGTTTTAATATGCTCATCTTTCTCGCGGGCTTGCAGGAGATATCGCAGTCGCTTTATGATGCTGCAAGAGTCGATGGCGGGGGGCGCTGGGCACTGTTTCGGCATATCACCTTGCCCGGCCTACGACGGCCGATGCTGTTTGTCATCGTCTTGCAGTTAATCGCTTCGGTACAAGTGTTTCCCTTGATTGATGTGCTCACTGGCGGGGGACCTGCCGGCAGCACGCGCCCGCTGGTGATGTACCTGTTTGAACGCTCTTTCGATTATTGGCAGTTGGGTTATGGTTCGGCAATTGCCTTTGTCATGTTCGTTTTTCTGTTTACGGTATCGATATTTCAGCTTTGGTTCTTCAGCCGCGGGGAGGGGGACTGATGGAAAGCGTCCCTTCGATCAATCAGCTGGGCGCGCAACAAACAGAGCGCGAGAAGCAGCAGACGCGACGCAATTTGGCCATCACCGCCGCCATGTCCCTTTTCGCCTTCGTTTGGCTTATCCCAATCGCATGGACCCTGGCCTTGTCTTTCCGGCCCGAAGATTCGATCACCGCGAACTTGACGCTGCTGCTGCCCCTTCCATTCACTGCGGAAAACTATGATTTCGTCTTCTCTAGCAGTCGCATCCCGCGCTGGTTCCTCAATAGCCTGATCGTAGCATCCCTGCGAACCATCTTGCAGTTAATGATTTGTTCGCTCGCGGCTTATAGCTTCGCGCGGGTCAAGTTTCCCTTTCGGCAATACGTTTTCTATTTCGTGCTCATCGGTTTGATGGTGCCCGGGCAAGCCACGTTTATCCCGGTGTATCTCTTGTTTTCCAATCTCAAGTTGCTCAATAGTTTCCCCGCCTTGATCGTCCCGGGCATCGCCTCGCCCTTTGCCGTCTTCTTGCTCGTGCAGTTTTTCAAGGGGATACCGATCGAGTTGGAAGAAGCGGCGCGGCTGGATGGCGCCAGCCGCATTGGCGTCTATTGGCGGATCTTTTTGCCGCTTTCCACGCCCGTCTTGACCGCGCTGGCGATTTTCACTTTCCTCGGTACCTGGAACGAATATCTGTGGCCGCTGGTGGCGGCGACCGATCCCGAAGTCATGACCATCACAATCGGATTGACCAATCTCACGGCGACGACATACACGGCAAATTATGGCGAGACTATGGCGGCAGCCTGGACCGCGGGCTTGCCCATCGTCGGCTTTTTCTTTGTATTCCAGAAGCGTATCATTTCTGGCATTCAGATATCTAGCGGGATCAAGTGATGTCGAAAGCGTCGATTTGCGGATTCCTGACGCAAAATCTGTTAGACTATTATTTGATAGTCTGCCGCCGAGCGGCAATTACAGAAAGGGACAATAGGAGTAGATAATCATGCGTAGATTGATTCTGGCACTAGGTATTCTTGTACTTGCTCTTTCACTGGGCACAACCGCCCTCGCGCAAGACGCCATGACTTTGACAGTTTTGCGCTTCTTCGGTGATTGTGTCGACGATTTTGGGGACGTGACCGATCTCAGCGGCATCACCAGCGAATGTGGCATCATCACGGTGTTGACAAATATCTGGAACGAAGAACATCCCGATGTGCAGGTGGAGACCATCGTTGCAGATTGGCCCGGCACGACACAATTGAATGCCGCTATCGCGGCCGGCACGCCGCCCGATATCGCCGTGCTGCACGGCCGGCGCATTCCCATCTATGCCTCTCGCGGGGCGCTGACTCCCTTGACCGATGTCATGGAAGCCGTCGGTATTGATGCCAGCGATTTCACCGAAGGCGCCGCCGATTACGGCTTGTACCAAGGCGAATTCTACGGCGTTCCCTTCGATTTGGCGGCCACCATTTGGCATATCAACCTCGATCTTTGGGCGGAAGCGGGCCTGGTCGATGATATGGGCGCGCCCATGTTGCCGACCTCAGTGGAAGACTTCATTTCCGCCGCTGAAAAGGTGCATGCGGCGACGGGCAAACCAATCGCCGAGATGGCAGGTCAAGCGGCTACGGTTCGTTCCTTGACCGCCTACATCTACCAGTTGGGCGGCGCCTTGGCGGATGATGCCGGAAGCCCCACCATCGACACGCCGGAAGCGCTGGAAGCGTTGAACTTTGTCCTCGAATTGCAGGATCTCGGCGTCGTTTCTCGCCCGTACAACGAGATTAATGGCGCGATCGCAGTCGAAAACTTTGCCAATGGCGAAAGCGCGGGCCTGATTGACGGTACCTGGCGCATCAACGGATTCGATCGTCAAATCGCCGAGGGCGAGGTAGCGCTCAAGAACTACTATGTCGCCGATTTTCCACAGCTCTTTGATAATCCCGGCACCTTTGCTGGCTCGCACAATTGGCTGGTGCCGCTGGGGCAGAATGCCGATCCGGCGCGTGTACAAGCGGCGGTGTCGTTCATCAAATGGCTCAGCGACAATTCGGTGGTATGGGCGCGCGTCGGTCACGGGATGACCCGTAGCTCGGTCATCAACAGCGAGGAATTCCAGAATCTGCCGCATCGCGCCGAATATGCGTCGATGTCGCAAAACGTGCGTTCGGTCCCGCGCGAAGTCTGGGGGAACGCTTTCTGGGCCATCGTGCACGAAGAGGTGGAAGCCGCAGTCCTGGAAATCAAGACGCCGGCGGTTGCGCTGGCTGACGCGCAGGCGCGCCTGGATGACTTCATCTTGTTCCAGAGCTAAAGCATATTGATCGCGCTTTTGCCGCGTCCGCGGTCTTTGGCGGAGATCTTGACAAAACATAGCAATGGGCTCGGCCGAGCGCTGAGCCCATGATTCAAGCGCAGGACAAACAATCCAACAGTTGGGTGGAGTGGCGGTTTCCTGTTCTGTTTCCTTCCCCGCCAACTCCGCAAGGGCTACATTCGCCAACTGCGAATGCACAGGTCAAGGGTTAGAACCGGGGAACAGATGTCTACCGATTACGTCAACCTCATTTATGTCTTCGCCGATCAATTGCGCTATCAATCGCTAGGTTATGCTGGCGATGACCGAGCGCGCACACCCAATATCGACCGACTCGCCGGCCAATCGCTGGACTTTTTCAATTGTGTCTCCGGCAGCCCGATGTGCGCGCCCTACCGGGCGTCGCTATTCACCGGCAAGTACAGCAGCAGCACCGGCATGGTCATCAATGAATTACGAATGAATCCCGCTCAACGCTGCTTCGGGCACGTGCTGCACGACGCCGGCTATGAGACCTATTACATCGGGAAGTGGCACTTGTGGGCGAATCAGCTAGGCAATCACGACGATCCTGTCAACTCCTATACGCCGCCGGGACCCCATCGTCTGGGATTTGATGGATATTGGGCCTCTTACGGTTTTCACCATACATACTGGGACCAGTACTACCACGAGGACAGTCTCGAACGCGTCGTGATGGAAGGCTATGAACCGGACGGGCAGATCAACCTGGCGATTGAGAAACTGGGCGCGGCCGCCAGCGCGGAAAAGCCATTCGCGCTCTTTCTGTCGTTGGGGACGCCGCACGATCCCTGGGATCGTAACAATGTGCCGGCGGAGTATCTGGCGCAATTTGAGGATGTCGATTTCGAATTGCCGCGGAACTACAAACCCGAGAACGATCCTCAGGCCGACGCCTGGGCGCGCCTCAGCAAAGCCGAGCGGAGGGACCTGCCGGATTGGATGCGCGTTTATTATGCGATGACCGCCAATCTCGACTGGAATATCGGTCGCTTGCTCACTGCCATGGAGCATCTGGAACTTTTCGATAACACGATATTTGTCTTCACTTCCGATCATGGAGAGATGTTCGGGGCGCAAGGCAGGCGCGCAAAAAACATATTCTATGATGAAGCCGTCCGCGTACCCTTTCTCATCCGCTGGGATGGAGAGATTGGCGGGGGAGAAGGAACTGATGCCTGCCTCAACACGCCGGATATCATGCCGACTCTTCTGGGCGCGATGCGTCTGCCAGTGCCGGCGGAAGCCGAGGGCTTCGACTTTAGCCCGGTTTTGCGAGGCGAATCGATTGCGGAACCCGATGCCGCCTTCATGCAAGGCATGGGCGCCACGGCAATCTTTGAGGACGGGCATGAATGGCGCGCGCTGCGTAGCAAGCGGCACACCTATGCCGTCTACCGGGTGGACCAGAGCGAACTGCTCTTTGACAATGTGAATGATCCGTACCAGATGAATAATCTCGCCGAAAATGCCGAATCTGCCGATCTCGTTTCCGACTTTCGCGATCGGCTTGCCGGGCGTATGGCAGTCCTTAACGATACCTTTGAATGCTGCACCTGGTACGAAGGAAACTGGACCGACGACCGCGTAATTCTGCGCAGCGCTGCGGGTTTCTAAGGCGTTCTTTCTTGCTGTCGCGAAAAAACAAAAAAACCAGCGATTGCGCTGGTCATTTGCAAGCCTCGTCTGTTTATGTAAACCGCGTCGCTCATGCGACGGACAAGCGCCTTATTATGCGTGATCGGCTCTGTGCGTGCCTGGAGAGATTCGAACTCCCGACACCTGGTTCCGTAGACCAGTGCTCTATCCGCTGAGCTACAGGCACAATAGCAATGAGCAGGGTAGGCGTTTATTGGCTCAAAGTCAAGTGTCAATCGACAAGCCCATCGTGCCGGATTGCCCCGGGAAAAGGCAAATGACCTTGAAGATTACATCGCGCTCGCTCGAGGCTAAACCTGTGACCAGGGTTAGCGCAAATGCGACAAATGAGACGTGGATAAGCCAAGCCGCCCGATCTGATTGCCCTCAAAACTGATAGGCATAAATCTTGACATGAACCATAATTAAAACTGTACGGGTTATCGTTCAGGAGAGCCTTCGTTTGCGCGGGTGGCGGCTTTTACCTCCCGTATGGCTCGGGGGAAGCGCAGTTTCACATCAGCGAAGATTGCTGGCAGTTCTGCTATTGACCGGCGTCCTTACAGGATGCAGCATAGGCAACTTCGGTCAAGTTGCGGCGACTGCGACGGTCCCTCCCTTGCCCTCGGCGACGACAATTCCTCAAGCGACCGCTACAGATCAACCCAGACCGACAGTGGCGCCTACCACGACAGCATCGCCGAGCGCAACAGCCAGCGATACACCCTTGCCCACGTCTACGAATACAGCAACACCGACAGCCACCGCCACGCCGACAGTTTTCGCCGTGGTGCGGTCCCAGTTGCGCGTGAATGTGCGCGGCGGTCCTGGCACGGATCACGACATTGTGAATATACTTGAGCCCGGCAGCGGCGTGCAGATCCTGTCGGAAAACGAAGAAGGGAACTGGTATCGGGTGCAGCTGGGTGATGGCGAGCGAGGCTGGATAAGCGCCAGGCTCTTGCAAGTTGTGAATCCGCCGCCGACTGTGCCAGCGCCGGTGGTCGGAACTGCTCCTGCCTCTCCGACTGCGGAAGCTGCGGCGACGAAGGACCAGGATGAACCGATCGGCGCCGCCCCCGCAGCCGACGAGGCGCAAGCAATTGCCGAGGCATCAAGGTCGCAGAGTCAGTTGGTCGTCAATGTGCCCATCGTCGATCTCGAGTCCATCAACCTGACTGCGACCGTCTTGGTTGCCAAAGCCGCTTCCCCCGTCCCGGGCTTGGCTGAAACGGAGGTCGGGGCGACCGACGAACCGGCCCAGCCGACGCGCCCCGGCACAGATAGCGTTAATGTGCCGACACGCATTCCGGCAGCGCCTCGAAGGGGCGTTGACGTCTTCGCTTTTTGCAACAACCCGGTATATGGCATTGGCGCGCCGTCCAACTTGACAGATGGTTCCACGATTGAGATCTTTTGGGCTTGGTTTGCCAGCACAGATGCTTACCTGCGCCAACATATCGCCAACGCCACGCATGAACTGCGAATCAACGGAACGCTGATCGCCAATGTCGATCAGTTCCGCAGCGCGCCCAGGCAACGCGGCCGCGATCAGGTAGTCTACTGGTACGTGCCTTATGGTCCGCTGGAGGCTGGCAATTATCGCATCACTTATCGCGTGACCTGGCGCAATGCTATCAGCGACGGCTATAAGTCTTATGGACCGGGCACCGGCACAGAGTTTGAAGAGGAAAGCTGTAACTTTGTCGTGAGGTAGATCTTCTTGCGTCGATCCGGCGAGTGGCTCATTTCAGAAGCGGGCGCCGGAGAGGTATCGCTACTGGGCGGAGAGGTCCACTTGTCGATCCCCCTTGCGGCCTCCGAGTGTTATCATGACGCGCAAATCAGCGATTACCATGCTGCGCAACCTCGCTTCGGCAATCGTCCGCCGCTGCGCCTCAGCCTTCTCGCCCGCGGGGAGGGCGATATAAGGGGCACGGCCGGATTTGGATTTTGGAATCAAGTATTCGTTCCCGGACGCCGCCGTTTTCGCTTGCCGCAAGCGATCTGGTTTTTCTTCGGCAGCCCGCCAAATGACATTGCCCTGGCAAGGGGCGTCCCCGGGCATGGCTGGAAAGCCGCCACGATCAATGCGCGAGGATGGCGGTTTTATGGTCTCCTGCCTTTAGCGCCACTTGGCTTCCTGGCGATGCGCAGCAAAAGGCTTTATCAGAAGCTCTGGCCGGTCGGGCAAAGGGCAATCGGCGTCTGCGAGGCGCCCCTCGATTCGATACTCTTGCAGGATTTCCACCGTTACGCGATTGATTGGCATGTGGATCGGGCTGTATTCTCGGTTGACGATCGGGTTGTGCTCTGCAGCGAGCGCGCGCCCGGCTCCGCGCTCGGTTTCATCGCTTGGGTGGACAATCAGTACGCGATAGTGACGCCCTGGGGCAGATTCGGCTGGGGCTTGTTGGATTGTCCGGAACCGCAGAAACTTATCTTGCGCGATATCGAGATCACCAGCCTGGCTTGATTTTCAGCATACCTGTTTGTGTGAACCGTGGCGCTCATACAACAAGCAGTCTTGCTATTATACGCGAGCGCGACATCCCTGGAACTTAATCGCTGGTTATGCGCCGAGCGGCTCTTGGGGGATTGCGCAGCCAGATGTTAATATGGATGCAGGTTCCGCAGCCGGAGAGGAGCGATGCCGCAAGTGTCCGACATCTCGAGACGTCAAACTGACCAGGACTCATTTGCGTATTTGATGGATGCGGTCGCCAGGCGCAGAAAACTGCTCTTGGACTATTTGCTCCAGGACCGTTTCGTGGAGCGCTTCCAACCAGCGCATATCCGCGATGCGGTTTACAGCTACGTCAAAAGCGGCGGCAAATCCTTGCGTCCGGCGGTGGCGATGTTGGCCTGTGGCGCTCTAGGTGGCGAGGAGTCGGCCATCTTGCCCGTGGCTGCCGCCATCGAGATTTATCATACTTGGACACTGGTCCATGACGATGTGATCGACAAAGACAGGACCAGACGAGGGGGACCAACGGTTCACACGGAATACGCTGATCGCGCGCGTCAAGACTTCGGTTGGACGGAGGCCGATGCCGAGCACTATGGCCGGACCATTGCTTTGCTGACCGGCGACGTGCAGCAAGCCTGGTCCTGGTCGCTGCTCTTTGAAGCGCGCCTTGAGGGGGGTGTGGCGGCCGATGTCGTCCTGGCGCTGGCGCAGGAACTGGCGAGCCATGTGACCCCGCTGCTGGTCGAAGGCGAAACGCTCGATGTACAGTTTGTGGGCATGCGCAAACAGATCAGCGAAGCGGACGTCGTTGATATGCTGTGGAAAAAAACCGGCGTGCTCTATGAATTTGCCGGACGCGCCGGCGCCGCGGTCGCGCTCAACAGCGCAGATAGCGATATGCCGGAGGCGCTGGCATTGGCTCGCTTTTGCAGCCTGTGTGGAACCGCGTTTCAGATTCAAGACGATATTCTGGGCGTGGTCGGCGATACGAAACAGTTGGGCAAACCGGTCGGTTCCGATATCCGCGAGGGCAAGTCGACGCTCTTGACCCTGAAAGCGCTGCAACTGGCCAATGAAGGTCAACGCGCCCGGTTTCAATCTATCCTGGGCAACGCGGGCGCCAGCGATGACGCTATTAACGAGATTGCCCAACTAATGCGCGACCTTGGCGTGATCAAATACGCGCAGGATATGTCTCACAAGTATGTCGATGAAGCCCAGGAGTATTTGCAGCCTCTGCCGGATAGCGAATATAAAGTCCTGCTGCGGAGTTGGGCCAATTACCTCATTCAGCGCGACTTCTGACACTTGGACTGCGTGTCGCCCCCGTCCTGTTGATGGGGCTGAAGAGGCGACATAGCGGGTCAGCTAATAGCTGACCCCTACAGGGTTCATTTGTGTTTGAAAATCGTAGGGGCGACCTATCAGGTCGCCCGAAAACAACCGAAATATATCAAGTTTTGCGGCAAATACTTGCTTGAAAAAGCCAGCCCTCCTCAGCTTAATGAGGACAAGGGGATGGCGGTGAACAATGGCAAGCGCTAGGGGACGGGTTCAAGCTCGTCGCCAGGGACGGCCGGGGTACGGCGTCTTTCGCGAATGAAGTAGATCGCCTTATGTTGCGACTCGTGATAGGTGCGCATGATCATATCGGCGACGATGCCGGTGCTGACGAACTGAACGCCAAGCACCATCAACAGGACAGAGAGCTGCAACAAGGGGCGATCGCCGATTTTGTTCTCCGTCAACAGCTTGAACACGGTCAGATACAGACCAAGCAAACTGCCTACCGCACCTACCAGGATTCCGGCCGCGCCGAAGACATACAGGGGTCGGTTGAAATAACTCAGCAGGAAGATCACCGCGATCAAGTCGAGTATCACTTTGAAGGTGCGGCTAAAGCCATACTTGCTGCTGCCCCACTTGCGCGCCCGATCCTTGACCGGGATTTCCGCCACGCGCACCCCCATCTGGCTGGCGAGCGCCGGAATAAACCGATGCAGCTCGCCGTATAACTGAACGCCCTTGGCAACGTCAAAATGATAGGCTTTTAATGTGCAGCCGTAGTCATGCAAGCGGATCCCGGTCGCGCGCGAGATGAGCCGATTGGCGATCATGGACGGGACGCGCCGCAAGAAGAGCGGCTCTTTGCGATCTTGCCGCCACCCACTGACGATATCGTAACCCTCAGCGAATTTATCCAGAATGCGCTGAATATCGCGCGGATCGTTCTGCAAGTCGGCGTCGATGGTAATGACGACCTCGCCGCGGGCCGCGTCAAACCCGGCCGCCATGGCTGCTGTCTGCCCGAAGTTGCGGCGAAAATGGATGATGTGCCAGCGCGCGTCCTTCGCTTGCACGTCGTTTAACATGTCGTAAGTGCGGTCGCTGCTGCCGTCGTTGATCGCGACCACCTCGAAATCTCGTCCGATATCCTCCAGGACGGCGGTCAATTCTTGATACAAGCGATCAATATTGCCTTCTTCGTTGTATACAGGTATGACTACCGAGATGCCAAGCTCGGGACGGGTGATTACATCGGGCGCAATCGACATCGGGTTTCTCCAGCAGAACCAGCGGTTATTCTAGCATTCCGCCGGCGGGTATACCAGACAGGGTAGCGCGTTTCCATTCAGGCGCGGGATCTCGTACATGCCCCGTCTCGGCAAATCGTAGGTTGACCGTTGTTCATGGCGTAGCGCAGAGGCGAGCAAAACTGTCGCTTATGCTCTATTCTGATAGAATGAACGAACACGCGAGCCTGAGCCATGAAATGACGGAGGACACGATCGAAGAACCCGAACGCAACGAAGACGGCGAGACAACCATTGCCGGGCCGGCGCGACGGCCGCCAAGAGAAGAGACGATGACCTCCAATCTGGAGCCGGTGAGCGACCAGGCCGACGTGCCATTCTCGTTGCCGCACGTCTCCGAGCTCGAAGTGACGCCTCGCGATGCGCGCAAGGAGGCCGGCAAGCTGATCACCATGCCGGCCTTCGGTGGCATCAAACCCGATGAGCAGGCCGCGCCTACAATCGTTTCCGCGGCGAGCCAGGGACCGGTTGACACAGTCCCGGCTCGGCGCCTGGATTCGCCCCCTTCGGCGCGCCAGCCCGGCGAAGGGGGAAATGCGCCCCCCAAAATCCCGGAAGCCTACGCCAGGACCCAGCCGCCTAGCCCGACCAGGGAGCTCCCAGGCAAGCGTACCCGCCGGAAGCGTATGTTCGGCTTGCCCTTGGGCTGCTTCTGGGCGCTCACGGGGCTGTGCCTGACGTTTTGCGGCGGTCTGACTCTGCTGACGACCCTGGGCGCGATGATCATTTTCCCGCAGGTCGAAGCCGAGTGGGCGGCTCGCATCGCCGAGGTTGACAGCTACCGCGGCTTTGAAAGCAGCTTCATCTACGATCGCTACGGCAACAATTTGTATGAAGCCTTTAGCGAGGGCAGACGGGTCCGCGTCAGTTATGACCGCATTCCCAATTGGCTAATCCTGGCAACAATTGCAATTGAAGACGACACGTTTTTCAGCAATATCGGTATCGATGTGGGCGCGACGGCGGTAGCGGCGCTGACCTATCTCGGCGCGTCCCCCGGCGAGGTCACGGCCGGCGGCAGCACCATCACACAGCAATTGGTGCGCAATGTTCTCTTCGATTTCGAAAAGCGCGCCACACGCAGCGTGGCTCGCAAGGCGGAAGAGATCGTGTTGGCGATCGTCCTGACCGGCGCGAAGAGCAAAGAAGACATCCTCGAGATGTACTTCAATGAGATCTATTACGGTAATTTGGCATATGGCGCGCAAACCGCCGCCCAGACCTTTTTTGGCAAGGATGTTCAGGAATTAACGCTGGGCGAAGCGGCGATGTTGGCAGGTTTGCCGCAAGCGCCGGCCAGCCTCGACCCGCTCAATCCCGATCCGGCGGTGCAGGCGGCTGTCGACGCGCGCTGGCGCCAGGTTCTTGGCGAAATGGTGGAAGAAGGCTTTATCTCTCAGCAGCAGGTGAAAGAGGCTTTGAGTGAAGGCCTGTCCTTCGCGCCAGCCAGCGTATCCTTGAACGCGCCTCACTTCACTGTCTATGCGCAGGGCGAGCTGGAACGCCTGATGACCTACCTGGGTTATAGCCCGGAAGACATCGCGCGCGGGGGCTTGCGCGTCTACACGACGCTTGATCAAAATGTCAATCAACTGGCGCAGCGAGCCGCTGCCAATCAAGTCGCCCAGCTTTGGAACAAAAACGTCAGCAACGGCGCTGTGGTCGTCACCAAGCCGCAGACGGGCGAGATTATCGCCATGGTTGGAAGCATCGACTACCACAACGAGGCGATTGACGGCAGCGTCAACGTAAGTACTGCCTTCCGGCAGCCGGGCAGCACCATCAAGCCCTTCACCTATTCGGCAGCGATTGAGCGCGGCATGTCGCCTGGCGATGTCTTATGGGATACGCGAACGGAGATCTCGGTTCCCGGTCTGCCCTTGTACAGTCCGCGCAACTTCGATAACGCTTTTCATGGTCCCATGACCATGCGGGCTGCGCTGGCAAACAGTTACAACATCCCGGCGGTGCAAACCCTGCGTTCGGTGGGCGTGGACTACCTGCTGGACTTGTTGCGCCGCTTTGGCATAAGCAGCTTAAGCGAAGACGCTTCGCAATACGGCTTGTCCTTGACGCTTGGCGGCGGGGAAATCACGCTCATTGAGCTTACAAATGCCTTTGCCGTCTTTGCCAATCAAGGCGCTTATGTGCCGGTGACTTCTATCTTGTGCGTCATCAACAGCGACGATGAGATACTCTATCAATATGAAGACAGTTGTCCGGGGGGGCGCGTCACGGAGACGACGGTCAACCGACGCGCCCACGGCGCCTTGGTACTCGATCCACGCATCGCATACCTGGTAACGGACATGCTAGGCGACAATCAAGCTCGCAGCGCGGCCATGGGCGCGCGCAGCCCTTTGCGCACTGATGGCATATTCTCTTCGGTCAAGACCGGCACCACCGACGACGTCAAGGACAATTGGACCGTCGGCTACACGCGCAATGTCGCCGTCGGTGTCTGGGTGGGCAATAACGACGGCAGACCGATGGTAAATTCTTCGGGTTTGACAGGCGCCGCGCCTATCTGGAATGCCGTGCTCACGGGAATCTACGGCAACCAGAAGCTGCTGGGCGCCTTCGCGACGGGGGGGCAATTGCTGACGGACCAGCCGATTCCTCCAGCCGGTATCAGCTGGCGCCAGATATGCGATGTCCGGCGCTTGACCGATCCCTCGACGCGCTGCCCGGCAACTGTCAACGAATGGTTTCTTGATGGACCTGCGGGGATTCCCGACGAAAATGGCTCCCTGCGCTATCCACAGGCAGCTGCGCAACGGACGCCCCTACCGGTGCAAGGCTCGGTTCTTCATCGAGTGTCGCCGGGCATGTATCAGACTTTGGCTTTTCCCTTGCGGTCGGAAGTCGCGGCTGCCATACGCTTTCAAGTCGGTCCGGGCGAGAAGCAGCCCTTGCCGCCGAATTATTGCCGCGTGCCCGTGCAAGACGCGCAGGAAGCGATCGCGGCAGGCGCGCAAAATCTATGGTTCATTGAGGGTCCATCGACATCCCCGGGCGATGTCGTCGAGGCGGAACGATACGCCCGCGAATCCAACCTGGCTTTGCTCCCCACCATCGAATGCCTGCCCAGCTTTTACAGGTCTCGCTCGATTGGCAACGTCGGCGCAATCTTGCAGATTCAGCAGCCCGCCAACGGTCAAAGCGTCAACCGCGCGCTGCCAATCATCGGCACGGCTCAATTCAACGGCGGCCAGGGCGAGTATTATCATATGTATATTCGGGGCGGGCAATTCGTCGATTGGACGCCTTTGGGGCAGCGTCATCATCAGCCCGTGAGCAATGGACGGTTGGAAACGCTGCACGCCGATGCCCTGCAACCGGGGTCCTACATCCTGCGGCTCGCCCTGATTCGCGGGGGTAATATCGTTCAGGCCGACGAGGTCATATTTGCCGTGGGATAGACGATGCTTGCGCAAGACGTGTTGATTTCATGTATAGGTCTGTGAGTCATGCGATGGATGAAACCAGCCAAGATCTAAGCGCGCCGGCGTCGCTCCTGTCGCTGGAATCTCTGCAGCAGGCGCGGGACATGCCTTGGAAAGCGAGCAACGAGATCCGTCGCTGGCTGATCGCCCCAATGGCGTGGTGGAGGCTGCGCGGGCTGCGCATAGGCGCCGGTTGGCGCTGCTATGGATTGCCGATAATCCAACGGCACCGCCAAAGCGAGATTCGCGTCGGTCGTCGGCTGGAGCTTCGTTCGAGCGCCAGCAGCAACCCGCTGGGTCCAAATCGTCCCGTGATCATCAGCGCCAGAAGATCCGGCGCCAGCATTACGATAGGCGACGACTTCGGCATGACGGGCGGTTCCCTGGTCTGTGATCAACGGATAAGCATCGGGGATCGGGTTTGGGTTGGCGCAAACGCGATTATCACCGATACTGATTTCCATCCGCTCAATCCCGAGAAGCGACGAACCCATCCCCTGGCTGCAAATACGGCGCCCGTCACGATCGACGACGACGTCTTTGTCGGCATGAACGCGCTCATTTTGAAAGGCGTGACCATCGGAGCGGGATCGGTGGTCGCCGCCGGGTGCGTCGTCGTCCGCGATGTGCCGCCGCGGAGCGTGGTCGCCGGCAACCCGGCGCGGGTCGTCCGCGAAGTCTAGTTTTTCCCACTATCATTGATAAACTATCTCATAAGACAGCGCAATGGAATCGCCCAGCAGAATGATCTCGCCGCCGTTAAGCGGGGCTGGACCGCCAATCCTTCTGCCCGCGATGCGCAGGCCGTTGGTGCTGTCCAGGTCCTCGATGTGATAATTTGCCTCTCGCCGCAATAGCCGCAGGTGATAGCGGCTGACCTGCGGATCTCCAATCACGATGTCATTGGCGCTGTCGCGGCCCAATGTGACTATCTCCTTTTCCAGCCGAAACATGGCATTCTCGATGGGTCCGCTCCTGATCACGATCCAAAAGCCGGGCTCCTCGGGCATGACGCTTTTGTCGATGTCCGGCACGGGTTGCCGAGGCGGTGAGCCCGCGGTCGGCCGCGCGAGAGCTTGGTCGACAGTTCTGCGGAACTCCGCCACAAAGTGATCCCAAAAATGGTTTTCGTCAGAAAAACTATGGAAGTCGAAGCGTTGGACATTGAAAAGACTCGGGTGTAAATGCACATCATCGTAGATGATGGCGAAGACCGGTACATTGCCGCCCAGGGCATAGGCGAATTCGTAAGTCAAGTGTACTGAGTCAGCCGCTTCGTCGGTCAGCAGGATGATGAAGGCATCGGCCTGCCGAATTGCGGCATCCATTTCGACGTGCCAGGCTTGCCCGGCAACAGGGCTGCGGTCAATCCAGGGCCGAAATCCCTGCGCGCGCAAGATCCGGCGCAACTCCTCGGCGCGGGTCTTCGCCGACGGATCGTAAGACAGGTAAACATTCTTCATTGAGCTTCCTCGGCGGCCCGTCCACGGCGAAAGGGTCTTCCCACAAGCCTTGCCGGACTAGATCTTGAGAACATCCGTCATCACTTCGAGGATGCCGGGACCGTCTATCTGGCGCAATTCCTCTAGCCCGCTCCCTCCTTCTGCGGACAGCGGTTGTCCGGAGCCTAATTCTTGCCCTCGTATTTCACCAGACAGATTGCCTTCACGCCCCCGGTTGCACTTGTGACGCTGTTCTCATCCAGGGGGTCCTTCGCTCCCGCGCGATGCCATTTCCGCTTTTGCGCCATGATGTTCTGCAATGGGCTTAAATTCATTGGCGCTGGTCCCGACTTTCTCTAGTTGATTATCACGTTCAGCGGGTTTTATGGCAAGTTTGGGACGGGCTAAGGAAGCCCCGTCCGGCCCGCCGCCGACTTCTGTTTGCCGCTCATGTGTCATACAATAGGAATTAGATAAGTATTGCCGCAAATCACGGGGGACGTATGGCGAATTGGGTTGAAGTGCTAAAAGCCGATCAACTTGAAGAAAGCAAGGGCACCACGGTATTTGTCAACGAGCGCGATATCGCGCTGTACAAGTATCTGGGCGATTTCTACGCTTTGGACAATCGCTGCATTCATCGGGATGGTCAACTTGGCGACGGCTACATGGAGGGACCCAATGTATTCTGTCCTTTACACAAATGGGACTACGATGTGAGGACCGGCGTCAGCCGCTATACCGAAGACGAAACCGTGCCGGTTTATCCAGCGCGCCAGGTTGACGGCAGGGTCGAAATCGACGCCGATGCCGTACCACCCAAACCGCGCTACGAAGGAGAATATTTGGGTTTGTGGGCGAGGCGAAACGACCCGCTGGAAACCGAGATGCACGATATTCACAGCTACTCGCGCGGACGGCGCGCCTTTGTCGAGGGCATGGGCAGCGAAAAACGTGATTATGCCGGCTTAGGCGACCTGTATTTTTTGCCGGGTCAACTGGCTGTACTTCCCTTGCTCGACGATGTGCCAATCAGCACGGAGACGGTAATTGCCTCCAAACGTAAGCAGCCCTTGAAGTTGCGAGCGCCGATATTCGTCAGTCACATGAGCTTCGGCGCCTTGAGCAAGGAGGCAAAGCTGGCGCTGGCGAAAGGCGCCGCCGAATTTGGCACTTTGATGTGTTCGGGCGAGGGCGGCATGTTGCCGGAGGCGCGCGCAGCCGCCGGCCAATACATATTTGAGATGGCTTCGGGCTATTTCGGTTGGAACGAGGAGAACATCGCCAAGGCGGACGGCATCGAGATAAAGATGGGCCAGAGCGCCAAAGCTGGCTTGGGCGGGCTGCTGCCCGGCCACAAGGTTACGGCGGATATCGCGGCGCTGCGCGGCCTGCGGGAAGGGCAAGAAGCGCGCAGCCCATCGCGTTTCGCCGATATCCATACTGTGGCGGATATGCAGGAACGCATAGCCTGGATCCGCTCCGTCAAACCCGATATGCCCGTTGGCATCAAGTTGGCCGCCAGCCGAATCGAGGCTGATTTGGCGGAGGCGGTGAAACTGGATATTGATTGGATCACGCTCGATGGCCGCGCCGGCGGCACGGGCGCGGCGGCAAAGCATATCATGGACAATATCTGTGTGCCGACAGTTTTCGCCATCCCGCGCGCGCGCAGTTGGCTGGATGACAATGGACACCGCGAGATCAGCCTGATCGCAACCGGTGGGTTGCGCACCAGCGCGGACGTTGCAAAAGCGCTGGCCTTGGGCGCGGACGCCGTTGCATTGGCAACCGCAGCGATGATCGCCATCGGCTGCAAGCAGTATCGGGCTTGTAGCAGCAACAGTTGCCCGGTGGGCATCGCCACACAAAAGATGAATTTGCGAGCGCGCTTCGACGTGGAGACGTCCAAGCAGCGCCTCGTGAACTTCTTCGAGGCGATGACAGAGCAGATGAGCCAGTTCGCGCGCATGTGCGGCAAGCGCAGCGTCCATGACCTGAGCTACGAAGACCTGGCGACGACGAGTTACGAGATTAGTCGTCATACACCTGTGGCGCACGTATGACATTTTACTTAGTTGAGATAAGGTGACATTTATGTTATGATAGCGTTCATGCCGTGACATGGTACTCACATGGACTGGAGCCGAAACGGATGGATGCACAAATAAGGGAAATCGAGACTTGGCTAATTAACTCAGTGATGATTCCTCTAACGCCGATTTTGGTTACTGCAGGATTCTCACTGTTGCAGGAGACTGCGATTCAATATCAAGATATCTTGGGAAGAACAGAGATATACATGGTATCAGTGATCATGCTGGCGACTACAAAACGCGATATCGACGACGCCCATGTTGACAATCTGCGCGATGTGATTTCCAGTCGATTGGTCAAATGGTTGACGCCAATCTTGATTGTGATTAGCATGACGTACGGTGTCATTTTCTTTCAGGTAAATGTCACCGACATAAGCATAAGTAAGCTCGCTATTGCGAATTCTGGTACACTATTGGCTTTGTTTACCTTTGTATGGTGTCTTCCCATCCAGCGCCGAATCAAGTTAGCAAGATTAGCGAATGCAGGAGGTAGTAATCAATGAATACAGATCTTCTATTGCCCTACCTTGTAGTTCTCTTCTGCGTTAATGTCGGTCTCGTGCTATATTCTAATCTTCGCGTTCGTAAGCGTCGGCGCGATGAGCCTACTTTAGTAGCTCCCGAGTCAGTGGATGTGACAACCGCGGCTGGTGTGCAAGTTGAATAGACATTTGACACTCAGTATAAGGCATTCGGTCTTTAGTCAACTGCAGTAGCCTTACTCACTGCTTCTTATACACCGCAACCGTCCCGGACACCATGCGATCGACGCTGAAGCGTTCTTCCAAGCGGGCCGCGCCCAGCAATCCCATGTGCTGGCGCAAAGCATGGTCTTCCAATAGCCGTGTCATGGCCGCTGCCAGGGCATCGACATCGCGCGCCTCGACAAGCAGCCCGGTCTCGCCATGAACCACAACCTCGGGAATGGCGCTGACGCGATTCGCGATCACCGGCACGCGCCTTGACATCGCCTCCAGCAGGACCAATCCAAATCCCTCCCACAGGCTCGGCATCAGCAGCACATCAAAGGCGCCGATCAACTTGACGGCATCGCTGCGCCATCCCAGCCAGTGAACATTTGCGTCGATGCCGAGTTCCCGCGCGAGCGCTTCGAGTTGAGGACGCAGGGCGCCGTCGCCGGCTATGATCAGGTGCGCGGTCGGGAATCGGTCCCGGATTTGCTGACAGGCTCGCAAGGCGTATGGTATGCCTTTCTGTTCAACGATTCGGCATACCATACCGAGCAGCAAGGCGTCGGAATCCAGGCGCAGCTCAGCAGACAAGTTCTGGCGGGCGGCGCGGAGTTCCTCATCGGCAACCCATTTGTGCTCCAAGCCGTAGTGGACCACAGTGATCTTTTCGCCTGGCGCGTCTTCGACCTCGATCATGAAATCCTTGATCGCCGCGGAAATGGCGATGCCGCCGTTGGTCAGGCGCCAAATCGCCGGGCAAATGCGCTGCCATATTGGGTGGAAACGGAATTGATCATCGTTGTGACGGCTGCTGATGACGGCGCCGATGCCCACAAGCTTTGCTGCGAACAAGCCGAAAAGGTCGGCATGGATCAAATGCGTGTGTACGATGTCCGGCTTGATCTCGCGCAAGGCGCGTCGAATCTTGAATAGCAGGGTCAGATCGTAGTCGCGATGGATTGTCAATCGGCGAATGGGGATGCCGCGGTCGCTCGCCGCGCTGACCATGTCCTCCATGGGTTTGTCATCTTCGACCAGGATGAGCAAATGCGCGTCGACATCATGCTGGCGCAAGGCGCTCAACAGAACCAGCAGATGGCGTTCGGCGCCACTGATTCGCGTAACTTTTATGATGTGCGCGACGCGCATGAGACGCTCCGATAGTGGGCGCTGGCGCGGCAACTGTAGCAGACGGCGTCCTTAGCGGCTAGTTTTAAGTCAGCTCAAGGCAGCGCAATTTCCTGTGACAGCGGGCCTGTCAGCCCTTGCGCGTCTTTGGCTGCGATGGCGATGCCGCTGTAATCGGCGAAACCGTCCCATACCAGGCTGGTTTCGCTATGCGCAATCTGGCGCTCGTAGAAAAGTCCTCCCGGGCGTCGCAAGGCGATAATGTATCCGGCCGCTTCAGCCACCGGTTCCCAAACCAGTTCGGGCTCGCCCGCGCCCGTTCGCAAGACGATGTTTTTCGGCGGACGCGGACCGTCGGCGAGGGCGGTCAGGACCGCAAGGATCGCCTTGGTGGCCTCCCGGAGGTAGCCGGCTTCGATGTATTCGATCGTGTCTGTCGGGTCTCCGTTGCGTTTCTCTTCGTAGGCGTTGATCATGCGAATCGCCGGGTAATCCAACTCGCTGAAAGAGAAGTGATCGCCATAGCGGTTTTCGCGATCTATCGCGTCTTGCACGACCAGGTCCAGATTGACGCCGTAATTGAAGCCGATGAAATTAACCATGCGCGCCAGACGGCGCGAAACGGAACTTTCGTTGGGTCCGGCGGAAAACACGCGCAATTCGCGATCGTTAACCAGCCCGTTTCGATCGTGCACATTGCCGATGGTATCGACATTGATCATGCCTATTAGGTCGGTTTGATCCTCGCGAATCCAGGAGGCGAAAGCCTTGCTGCCTTGCCTGCCGACCTCCTCGGCGGAAAAAAGGACAAACATGATGGTGGCTTTGTAGCGCGCCTGGCTCATAATGCGCGCCAATTCCAGCACGGCCGCGACGCCCGATCCGTTGTCGTTTGCGCCGGGCGCATAGACATCAATGGAGTCGAGCGGACGGCCGATGCTATCGTAATGAGCGCCGACCAGAACCGTGCCAGCCCCGACTTCTGTACCTTGAATGACGGCGACAAGGTTGAACTGTGATCGTCGCTCGCCGTCTGGCGTGACCGATTCAAATGGCAGGTCAAATGTGTATAGATTGCCACTGGACGCCTGGCGATAGGTCTCGAATTGACCGGTAATATAGGCTCTTGCCGCGCCGATGCCCCGGTTGGTTGACGCTTGAGCCGAGTTAACATGCCTGGTATAGAAATCTTGCAGGGTGCGGATATGCGTCATCAGGCGGTCGGATTCCACTTGATCCAGGATGCGATAGATTTCTACATCGGAGGGCGCGGCCGGCGTTGCGCCAATGCCTCTTGCGCGCGCTGGTCCTGCGGCGACGTATCCCAGCGTGGGCGGTGGAGTCCGCGTCGAAAGGGGCGCCAGCGTGGGCGGCGCGTTCGCGCCGGTACCAAGGTTGCATGCGACCAGGAGCAGCAAGAAGCCGCCCAAAATGGCGATGGTGTTGCGATGCCTATTCATGAGCGTGATTTTAGCATAGTTCGCTCCTTGCGAAGTCGCCGTAGACGAAGCGTCCGAGAACAGTATGATTGCCCGATGCGTAGACGAGACTCGCTGGCGAGACAGGTCACTTTTAATGAACCGCGTCCCATATGCGACAAGAAGGTATATTGTTTTATGTGAACGCGAGTTTCCTGCGCGCGATTCGCTGATTACGCGCCGAGCGGATTTTCATGATGTCGATGGGGACAACTATCTTGTATTCAGGGGTTTAATGCCGTTCGCAGAGCCACCGTGGGGGAGCAAGGAACATGGACATATTGGTCATCGGCGGAACAGTATTCTTGGGGCGCGCTTTAGTCGAGGCAGCGCTCGCTCGAGGACACAGTGTTACCTTGTTTAATCGCGGACGAAGCAACCCCGCTGCCTTCCCTGAGATTGAAACCATCATTGGCGATCGTGAAACGAATCTGGAGCAACTGAAGAGCCGTCGCTGGGATGCCGTCATTGATACCTGCGGATATGCGCCGCGCTTGGTCGATGTGTCAACACAGGCGCTGAAGGGCGTCGTCGAACACTATACCTTTATTTCTACGCTTTCTGTTTACCCGCTTCAAGGCGCCGCGAAGCGGGACGAAGAATCCGAACTTCTTCCCTACGACAGAGACATGCCCGAAGAGGTAACAAATGCCAGCTACGGACCGTTGAAAGTCGGCTGCGAGCGGGTGGTGCGGCGGGCATACCCCGAGAGCGCGTTGATCATACGGGCGGGGCTCATTGTTGGACCTCATGACCCGACAAACCGCTTCACGTATTGGGTCACGCGAACCGCCAGAGGAGGCGATGCCATCGCGCCGCCGGTCGAGCAACCGTTGCAGTTTGTCGATGTGCGGGATATTGCAGAATTCACCCTGCGGCGGACCGAATCAATGACAAACGAGATCTACAATGTGACTGGCCCCGCGCGCCGTTTGGCATTTGAGGAATTTCTCGCCGGCGCAAAGGACGCGCTGGGCAGCGATGTCCGGTTTCGACATGTGAGCGACGCGTTTCTCCAGGAGCAGCAAGTGGGGGAGTTCATGGAGCTGCCGTTATGGGTCAATCGAGAGCTGGCGGAAAGCTTCATGACCTTTGATTGCGCACGAGCCATGCGCGCCGGCTTGCGCTTCCGTCCTCTCAAGACGACTATAATCGATACCTACGAATGGTCGAAGTCGATGCCGGACGATATCGCAAAGCCGGCGGATCTTGCCCCCGGCAAAGAGCAAAAGTTGCTCGCCGCAATCACAGGTTAGTCGATGCCGGCGTCTTCGATTACTTGGCAAATGCGAAAATCGGGAGATTCCATCTCAATCAATGATGGCATCTTCAACTTTCGCCAAAGATCGTAACTGTCTATGGTGTTGTATTGCGCGGCAAACAATACAGCTACCGTTCCATGTGTGAGGACCACGATGTTTTCTGTGGGGTCCACAATTTCGAGCAGTGACAAGATACCGCGTTGGAAGCGTTGTCTGGCTTGGTTAGCGGTTTCATCGCCGAAGGCGAGTTCATCCGGCGCGTCAAAGAGCCGCCTGATCCGCGCGTCAAATGCCGCGACCGAACCATAGGGAGCGTTTGTTCGGCGACTGTGTTCGGCAAGCAGCGGACTTTCAATTACAGGAATGTTTTCAAGGTCCTCCGCAACAGATCTGGCTGTTTGCAGAGCCTTGGGCATCGAACTGCAGAACAGTCGGCGAGGCCGATACCTGGCAAGGTGCTTTGCCAGGGGCTTGCAGCGTTCATAGCCTTCCGGGGTTAGTTCCCAGTCTTGTGCTGGCTGGGCTGGATTGTGGTTGCTGTTGCTGTGCTTAACCAGGACTAGTTTTGCCATATCCGACGTTCCAATGGGGGTCTACAGCCGCTGGGCGCGTAAACAGCGAAAGGGCTCCAAGAATGCCGCGCTCACAGGTAATACCGAGCTTTCTCCTTGAAAGAGCGAGGGGGTTCGTTAAAGAAAGTTATGTCCCGCGCCTCGTCCAGCCCGGGGATTGGCGGGAGGTAGCGGTCTACTCTGGTTAATCGAGATAGTCGCGCAATTTGCGGCTGCGGCGCGGGTGACGCAGCCGGCGTAGCGCCCGACCTTCGATCTGGCGAATGCGTTCGCGGGTGAGACCGAATTTCTGGCCGACCTCCTCCAGCGTATAGCTATGCCCATTCTGCAAGCCAAAACGCAGGCGCAGGATACGCGCCTCGCGCGGGGACAATGTATTGAGCAACTCGTCGATTTTCTCTTTGAGCAGTTTGTTATAGGCGCTATCCGATGGTGTTGGTTCTCGGTCGTTTTCGATGAAGTTGCCCAGTTCGCTATCGTCGTCCTTGCCCACCGGATGCTCCAGGCTGAGCGGCTGCCAGGAGACCTTGAGCATCCATTGCACCTTGCGCGGCTCGCAGTCCATGATTTCGGCGATTTCTTCAACTGTTGGCTTGCAGCCACGCTGTTGTTCCAGGTCGCGCGCGATACGGTACAACTGGCGAATGCGATCGGTCATATGGACCGGAACACGGATGGTACGGCCCTGATCGGCGATGGCGCGGGTAATCGTTTGCCGGATCCACCAAGTGGCATAGGTGCTGAAACGATAGCCGCGGTGATAGTCGAATTTTTCCACGGCCTTCATCAGACCCAGGTTGCCTTCTTGAATCAAGTCCAGGAAGGGAACACCACGCGACATATACTTCTTGGCGATGGATACCACCAGTCGCGTATTGGCTTTGATCAAATGCTCGCGCGCATTCAAGCCATCCTGGACCAGGAATTTCCATTCGGCGCTGCGGATATGATCGGAACTGCGTGAAAGCTGAGCCTCGGCGCTGCGGCCCGCCTCCAAACGCATGGCAAGTTGAACTTCTTCTTCAATGGTGAGGAGTGGCACACGCGCCATCTCCTTGAGGTAGAGGCCGACTGTATCGTTAGACGCTATTTCGCCCAGGTCGTGGTTGTCTTCGTCCTCTACCAGATCGACGTCGTCTTCATAAGCTTCGGTGAAAGCGTCAATGTCTTCGTCGAAGAAAAGCTCGAAATCGTCCTTTTGACCCTTATCCTCATCAAGATAAGTAATCAGATCAATATCAGGTTCATACCTGTTGTCAAAATCACTCACGATCTCCCCCCAAACATTGTGGCGAGCGCGATCAGAAATTCGCTCTCGCGGTTGTTACAGCATTATCCTTTTTCGTCCAACAACTGCTTCAAGATCGACAGCCGCGGATCGTAAGCCGCGTAACTCCCCAAGTCTTGACTATCGTCTATCGCAGTATCGGACTCATAGTTCAGATTAACACCACTCTCGGCACTCAATCCGCGACAGTTGTCGCGGCAAACGGCGCGATAGCTCTCTTCGATGATAACTTCTTCTCGTAACAAATGTCCAAGATCAATTTCACCGTTGCTATCTACACTAAAGACGCACTTGTTCGGATCGGGCGGCGCCGCAAACAACTCCGCCAGCGGAACCGTAAACTCATGTACGTAGTCTTCTAGGCATCGGTCACATTCCCGCAGATGATGCACTCGCAATGTACCCTGAACCAGGATACCCTCTTTGGTGCGCGTTAAGGTCAGGTTGCCCGAAAGTGACTCCAGATACAGGTCTTGATCGACATTCAGCCGCTGAGGAATGTGAATCGGAATCGCTCTTGAGTTGCCCGGTCCTTCCGATAAAAGAAACCCTACTTGTAGCTTGAGCAGTCGCTTATTAAGATAACCGCTGCTATCCGTACCCACCCGCGATGCTCCTCGTAGCAACGTCGTTTTGAAACTTGTATTATGTACGCCTAATTCAAGCCTCTAGCATTATATGCAACAGTTGTAAACAATGTCAAGCAGATCGGTATGAAATGAACGAAAAACAAACTTTTAGGCTTTTAGCGCATATCATTTGAGACACGGGCTTAAATTGTTTTCTGGTCAGGCGTATAATCCAAGCCCGGCAACACATTTTGAATATTGAATATTTCAAGTCACAAAGCGATGTCAGGCACCCTAATATTTGTATCGGAGCGGCAATCGTTTTCGTCGCTGATTTTGACACTTTCATCTTACCAAATTGTCGAGATTACATGCAATCAGGGTTTCATGAACACATTGATTGAAACCCGCGCCGCTATGATCGTGATCGACGGCGGGCACTCGCTTTGGCGTGACTTTGTCATCGCGCCAAATTCCAGCGCGGCGACGCGACGCATCCCAATCTTATTAGTGTGCGACTGTGAAAAACGACGCGCCGAGGCGACGCTCGCTGGGGCTGATTTGACCGCAAGCTGGAGTGAGTTTGAGCGGAACTGCTTGAAACTGGTGAATGACTTCGCCCGCATTCCCGCCCCGAGGATGCTGGATCAACTGGCTTGTGAATGTCGGGAGAGCTTGCCTCCGCTCGCGGTGAAGGGCCTGCAAGAATTTAACCAGGGCAACTATTATCGTCAGCACGACTTGTTCGAGGAGCAATGGGCGAATGCAACTGGACCCGTTCGCGACCTATATCGCGCCATTTTGCAAGTCGGCGTCGCTTATTATCAGATCGAAAACGACAACTATCGCGGCGCGCTAAAAATGCTGCAGCGTAGTGTACAATGGCTGCATATCATGCCCGATACTTGCCAGGGAATCGACGTAGAGCAACTGCGGCGCGATTCCTACGCCGTCCGCGCCGAGCTGGAACGTTTGGGTCCGGATCGACTGGTCGCATTTGACAGAAACCTGCTCAAACCCGTCATCTGGAAAGCGCTCTAGCGCTTGTCCGTCAATGAATAAGCGCGCCTCGTTAGAGCGGCTCTACTTGTCTTCCGCCAATACATAAGTCGCAAACCAGTCCAGCATGGCATCGTTATGCGCTCTGCGGAGGTTGATCGCGCCATAAATCGACGCGCCATGCGAACCGCCGGGTTGCCGCAACATTTCGACAATACATCCGTTGGCTTTGAGCACGGTATAAAACTGCTCGGACTGTTCGGCCGGGCAGCGCCAATCCAACTCGCTTTGTACCAGCAAGGTCGGCGTCTTGCAGTTGTGCGCATAGCTTATGGGCGAGCATTTGTCGTAGACTTCCGGAACTTCGTGAGGATGCCCGCCCATCTGCTCAACGCCAAAATATATGCCAATATCGCTGGTACCGTAGAAGCTGCGCCAATTTGTGACAGGATTTTGCGGAATCGCGGCTTTGAAGCGGTCCGTCTGTCCGACGATCCAGCAGGACAGATTCCCGCCACCAGAGGTCCCGCAGACACCAAGCCGGTCGGCATCGGCCAGCCCCAAGGAAATGGCCTGATCGACGCCAGTCATCAGATCCTGATAATCGAGATTGCCCCAATCACCTTTGATGGCAGTCGAAAAGCCGTCCCCATAACCGGTCGACGCGCGGTGGTTGAGGAAGAGCACGCCATAGCCAGCGCCCGCCAGCATCTGAAAATCGAAGTGAAACCCATAGCCATAGGCGGCGTGTGGACCGCCGTGAATATACAGAATTGTCGGATAGGGTGCTTCTCCTCTCGCCGGCTTCATATACCAGCCCTCAACCTCGACGCCGTCTACGCTTTCCCACAGCAGGCGTTCGGTGCAAGGCAGATCAAGGGTCGAAAGATGACCGTCGTTCAAGTGGCTGAGTTGCCGGTGACTACCAGCGGTCATGTTGGCAAGGCGCAGATCGGGAGGCGCGTTGAGTGAGGTGCTCGCATAGAGCAGTTGCTCTCCACGCAGGTCCAGGGGAAAAACGGCGCGCTGGCCCTCGGTGAGGGCTTGGCAAGATTCCGCGCCGCTTAAGGCGATCCGATAAATATGATTGGCGCCTCCCTCTTGCACCGTAGTTATAGCCGTCTCGCCGTCGTCCGTGATCGCGGTATTCCATTCGCTCAGTCCGGCAATGGGCATATCCAGCGACAAGCGGCCGCCAACGCCGATCCGCCAACCCGCCGTCCGGTTATCCAGGTCGCCGGTGGTGATATCAAGCGCATAGAGATCTGATTTCGTGCCGATCGGCTTGCCGTCATTTGGTCGACCGACGAATACGATTCGCTCGCCGTCCGGCGTGAAGTTAGCGCCCTCAATAGATGCCCATTCCCCGAGTATCGTCTTTCGATTGCCGTCAAGGTCCACCGTCATCAGATCGGGCGTCATGGCGCGGGCGGCGTCGGCGCGCATCGTGGCGTCGTACAAGATCTCGTTTCCCGCGGGCGACCAGCGAGGGTTGACGTTGTTAGTTCGGTCGTCAGTTAATTGACGCGTTTCGCCGCTCGCGAGCTCAAGCACATAAATATCCTGAACTGTTTGATCGAGATAACCGATAGCGTCGAAGCGGTAAACCGTGCGGTCGACGCGATAAGGTTCTTTGCCCAGGTCGAGAGGCTCGTCGGCGGGCGCCGCGCTGAAGGCAATCCTGCTGCCATCGGGCGACCAAGCGAATCCGCCGCCGATGCCTTGCTCGGCTTCGGTCAATTGACGCGCCTCGCCGCCATCAACCGGAAGCAGATATAGCTGCTGCACTCCAGCGCGGTCGGAGACGAATGCGATTGACCCGCCGTCGGGCGACCATTGAGGATTGCTGTCTTTGGCCACACCGCTTGTTAGCTGTTTGGTCGATCCGCGGTCGAGCTCGAGCAGGAATATCGTCAGATACTCTTTGTCTTCCTCCGCGTTGATCTGCGAAACGGTGTAGGCGACTTGCGCCCCATCGGGCGACAGTTTGCCACCGTTGAGAAAGCGCAGATTGAAAAGATCTTCCGGTTGGATGGCGCGTTTGTCTGGCATATTGACCTCGGGAATCGGACTTGGCGGACGGATAACTGTGCCAATTGTAACAGCTTTATCACGGGCAGAGGCGATTCGCTGCGCAGTTAAAGCAGCATTCGTGTATTTGCATCCATAGCGCAAACGCGATATTCGACTGCTGTTATCCGAGACGGCATTTTGGGGCCGGCCGTCGCGCTGACGATAAGCGGAAACTGCTGTATGATAGCCGTGGCGGACGCAGCAGCAAAGGAAAGCAATATGACCCGGGCACCCGACTCCAAAACCTTGTCACAGCAGCGCTACACCCAATACGCCGATGGTTACATCACCAGCGAGACCCACGCCAGGGGCTCCGACTTGGATCGTCTTCTGGCAATCGCCGAACCGCAATCACACTGGCAAATGCTCGATGTCGCTACCGGCGGGGGGCATACGGCGCTCAAGTTCGCGCCGCAGGTGCAGCATGTGATCGCGAGCGACTTGACCCCGCGCATGTTGGAAAAAGCGGAACAGTTTATCGTGAAGGAGCGGGGCGTCGGCAACGTTTCTTTTCGGCAGGCTGACGCCGAGAACTTGCCCTTCGAAGATGCGCAATTCGACCTGGTGACTTGCCGCATTGCCCCCCATCACTTCCCGGATGCGGGAGCCTTTGTGCGCGAGTGCGCCCGCGTCCTGAAACAAGGCGGCTTGCTGCTGCTACAGGATCAGTTGCTGCCGGATGATCAAGAGGCGGCGCGTTTCGTTGATGACTTCGAGCGCCTGCGCGATCCCAGCCACCATTGCGCCTTCAACACAGCCGAATGGCGCGCGATGTTCGCCGCGGCTGATATCGTTGTAGAGCACAGCGAAGAATACATCAAGCGCCATGACTTTCTCGATTGGGCGAAGCGGCAAGGCAGTGATGAAGAAACCATCGCGGAGTTGATCCGGATGCTGCGGGAGACATCGCCGATCGCGCGAGACTGGATGGACCCACAGCATTGGGGGAGGGAGTCAGCAACTTTTGTGAATCGCCATATCCTGATGCGCGGTCGCGCGAATTGACCAGTGCCGAATCTCTTGGTGGCAACGGGAATCTTCCATCCCGAGCCAGGCGGGCCGTCCACCTACCTGCGGCAAATCTTGCCCGCGCTGCAAGAGCGCGGCTGGGGCGTCCGAGTTGTCAGTTATGGCGAAAGCAGCGCGACTGAATATCCCTATCTCGTCAGGCGCGTCGAGCGCAAGGTATATCCGCTCCGCCTGGTCAAATACGGTTCCGAAATACGGACACATGCAGCTTGGGCAGATCTGACTTACGCGCATTCTATCGACCTGCCGCTTTGGGGCATAGGCGCGCCTCGCGTCCTCAAAGTAGTTGGCGATCAGGCTTGGGAACGCTGCGTACGCAAGCGCTGGATTCCGCCCGACCTGAACATCGACCAATTCCAAAATTACCGTGGCGGCTGGCGCGTCCGCTGGCAGCAGGCTTCTCGCTCGCGCCAGGCGATGTCTATGGACGCCGTGATCGCGCCAAGTCTTTATCTCCGGCGCATGGTACAGAACTGGGGCGTCGCGGGAGCCAAGCTTCACCTCATCTATAATGCGCTGCCTCAACTGGGCGCCTCAAGTATGGATCGCGCCGCGTTACGCGCTGAATTGGGCTGGGACAGTCGCCCGATCCTGCTTTCCGCGGCGCGCTTGCAGCCCTGGAAGGGGATCGATCATCTGATTACTGTTCTATCCGATTTGCCTGATCTGCATTTGGTCGTGGTCGGTGAAGGTCCGGATTTGCCCAGGCTGCAAACTATGGCCGCGGAGTTTGGCGACCGTGTGCGTTTCCTGGGCTACCTGCCGCGAGCGGAGGTGCGCAAACTGATGGCGGCGGCTGATGGGCTTGCCCTCTATAGCGGGTATGAAGGCCTGTCTCATACGCTGTTGGAGTGTTTGCAATTGGGCACGCCCGTTCTGGCCAGCGACAAGGGCGGCAATCCGGAACTCGTGCGAGATGGCAGCAACGGCGTTCTCGTGCCGCATGTGGATCTTGAGGCGCTACGGCATGGCATTAAACGGCTGTTGCGGCGACGCGATCAGTTTGCGGCCAATACGCTGTCCGGCATGGAACGCTTCAGTTTTGAAAACATGGTGGAGCAAACGGACAGGCTGCTCAGATCATTATTGAGATGAAGTCGCCTAACGCTTGATAAAGCGATAGCCAACACCGCGAGAGGTGAGGATGTACTCGGGTTGCTGCGGGTTTGTCTCCAGCTTCTGCCGCAGGTAATGAATATAGAGTTTGAGGCTGTCAATGGCGTCGCTGTATTCTTCGCCCCAGGCATCGGTGACCAATTCATTGCGGGTGACCACGCGTCCCGCGTTGCGAACCAGCACTGCCAGCAGATTGAATTCCTTGGGAGTCAGATGTTTGTGCGCGTTCTTGACCCAGACTTCGCGGTTCATAAAGTTGATGCGAAATTCTCCGCGGTTGAAGACAAGTTCTTCGCTCATGTTGGGCCTGGGCGACCGGCGCAAACGCGCGCGGATGCGCGCAACTAGCTCATCGTCATCAAAAGGTTTAACAATATAATCATCAGCGCCGATGTCCAATCCTTTTACAATGTCTTTGGCATTGCTCCGGGCCGTCAAGAAGATAATAGGCACGTCCGACATCTCGCGCAGCCGCTTGCAAACTTCCCAGCCGTCGGTATTTGGCATCACGACATCGAGCAAAACCAAATCTGGCTGGTGATGATAAGCCATTCGCAAGCCACCCTGCGCGCAATAGGCTTTGAATACTTCAAATCCTCGCCGCGCTAAGAGCATGGAAACAATTTGAACTGTAGGCTTTTCATCATCAATAACCAGTATTTTCTCAGCCATTTGGTTTAGCTCCTGAGCCCGTTTAATATTTCACTGAATCAGACAATCCACGCCGCTTGCCGCCATCACGAAGTACGCCAGCGATTGTCATTATGTTAATGCGATCAAATCCCAATAACTTTATAACAAAAATTACCAAATATGAATAGCCCTCCTTTTCGCTCTTGCACCTTTTGAGCGAAGATGTTTTGAATTTTCGCGCAAGTATTGCGAGGTTACGTTGCTTTCGGCACGGAAGTGAAAAGATTGCCTTTCCGAAATCGGGGTTCGAATCCGCTCTTACCTTTTGCGTCGTTGACAAGCCTGGTTCTGTGCAGTTTGCGAAACAAATCGCTGCGCGAGTTTCGAGAAAAGATTATATTCGTATCGATTTGACAAGTCGCTCGGCACGTTCAAAGAAGCTGGCAACCGCAGCAGCAGTCGCGTTGATTTCCACTACAATCACGACGCCATTTTCTAATCGTACCACAGTTTTGTCCGCATTCTCAACCTGGGTCAATGTTACAGTGCTTTGATCCGGGGCTACAAACGCGACTTTCAAGTAGTTGGTATCGGCCGTGCTGAGTTTTACAACGCGCCAGTTGGAAGGGTAGTCGAGTTGAAATACGCCGGCGTCGAAGCGGGTTTCGCTAACGGTGACAAAAGTGCCCGGCGTATGCTGGATTTGCGGCGGCGTTTCGGCAGGCGCTAATGGCGAACACGCGCTCGCGAACAGAAACAATATGGCGACGTAGCGCCAAAGCATGAGACGATTCAAACGGGGCAATCCACCTGATCGCTTACATCTCTGCAATAGAGCGGGTGTCGGTCTTGCCTACGCCGTTGACTTTGCGAATGGCGCGGATCGTATTCATGAGCTTCGCATTATCTTCGGCTTCTACATAGGCAATGCAGTCGTCAGGTCCAACGACCAAATCGGCGCGCACGACGCCGTCTATCGCCCGGATGTCGCGTAGTGAATGGGCGAAGTCGACCGATATGTTCAAGTGAATCAGTACATAGGCAGCGGGCATAGCTTAACCTCTCAAGATGCGACCGTCACTTAACTTATACCTGTTTTCGTCTTTAGGAGCAATCGAAGGAGAAACTACTCCCACTCGATGGTGCCGGGCGGTTTGCTGGTTATATCGTAAGTGACGCGGTTGATGCCCGCTACCTCGTTCACGATTCGCGCGCTCACCCGCGCCAGCAGATCGTAAGGCAAGCGCGCCCAATCCGCGGTCATGAAATCGTCTGTGGTCACCGCGCGCAATACAATGACTTCTTCATAACTGCGGTTGTCGCCCATCACTCCCACGCTCTTGACGGGCAGCAGTACGGCGAAACTTTGAGCGGCGCCTCGACGCGGCAAGCCGGCGTCGGCAAGTTCGCTAGCGAATATTGCGTCGGCGGCTCGCAACTTCTCCAGCCGTTCCCAGCGGAGTTCCCCCAAACAGCGAATGGCCAAGCCGGGACCGGGGAAGGGTTGACGCCAGACGATCGCCTCCGGCAAACCAAGCTCTTCACCTATTTTGCGAACCTCGTCTTTGAACAGGTCGCGCAGCGGTTCTATGAGCTCGAAGTTTAGATCGGCGGGCAGCCCGCCCACATTGTGGTGCGACTTGATCGTTTTAGCTGCCTTGCTGCCGGCGGCGCTTTCGATGACATCGGGATAGATCGTGCCTTGCGCCAGAAAACGAATATCTTGCAACTTGCGCGCTTCCGCGCTGAACACATCAATGAATAGCTTGCCAATTGTCTTGCGCTTGGCTTCGGGCTCCGTCACACCGGAAAGCGCGTCAAGAAACAGTTCTACTGCGTTGACCGCGATTAAGCTCATTTGCTGTTTTTCGCGGAAGACGCGTATAACATCGTCGGCTTCGCCCAGGCGCAACATACCATGATCGACGAAAATGGCGGTGAGTTGCTCGCCAATAGCGCGGTGGATCAGCGCGCCGGCCACAGCGGAGTCCACGCCCCCGCTCAAAGCCAGCAAAACATGCTCGTCGCCCACCGTCTCGCGGATCCTGGCAATCGAGTCGTCGATAAACGCCGCCGGAGTCCATTGCTCGCCGCAGGCGCAAATCTCGAAAAGAAAGTTGGCGAGAATATCCTTGCCCTGTGGGCTGTGATTGACTTCCGGGTGGAATTGGACGCCGTAGTATTGCCGGCTGAAATCACCAATCGCGGCATAGGGGGAGTTTTCAGATTCCGCCAGGGCGACGAAGCCCGCGGGGGGCGCTTCGATGCGGTCGCCGTGGGACATCCACACATCCAATTCGCCTGGCAAATTGTCGAAGAGCGGACTTCGCTCGGCGTGAGTGATGGTCGCCGGTCCGTATTCCTTTTGGCTTGCGCTGTCGACCACCCCGCCAAAGGCGTGCGTCAGCAGTTGCATCCCGTAACAGATGCCCAGGACAGGCTTGCCGCTATCCAACAGGAAGCGTGGCAGGTAAGGCGCTCCCGCTTGGTAAACGCTTTCCGGACCACCTGAAAGAATATAGCCGGCAGGATCATGCCGGTTGATCTGAGCGGCGCTGCCATCGTAGGCGTAGACCTCTGAATAGACGCCCAATTCACGAATGCGCCGGGCGATCAACTGCGTATATTGCGAGCCGTAGTCAAGGACTGCGATTCCGCCTTGTTTCAGCTTGTCCATGTCTCGTGCCCCGTGTTTTCTCGCCTTGGAAGCCCGTCCCAGTGGCTTGGCGCCGCAAGTTCCGGCGGCCGGCTGAAGCGATTCCCTAAAACAGCAGTTTGGCCAGCTTGAGAATGCCTTGGCTCCAAGGCGCCCGGTGCGAAATGCCGGATTGGCTTTCGATGGCATCGAGATTGTCGAGGTACCATTGATAATTGCGTATCAGCGCGTCTTTGTTGGAAAACTTCGGCCTGAAGCCCAGTTGTTCTTGCGCTTTTTGGATCGAGACATAAGAGTCCTTTGCCGCCGTCTCGTAGACCCACTTGTAAAGCGGCGAAAGTTGCAAGGATTCCAATAGGCGTAGCAACCAAATGGCGGGCTCGGCTGGCAAACCGGTGACTTTCTTGCCGAAACCGGCGTAGTCAAGTACCGCCTGGTAATCTTCGCCCATGGTCGTAAAATCTTCGGCGCCGATGTTGAAAGTATCGTTGATAACACTCTCGGGCAGGGTCATGCACGAGCAAATTGCTTCACAAAGATCCTCGACGTCCAGAAGCTGATAGCGGTTGCTGCCGTCGCCTAACATGGGAAAACCACGACCGTCTTTGGCCCAATCATAGAAGAGCGCGAAAACCCCCAGGCGCTCCGGTCCCACAAAGGACTTGGGACGGATTACCGTGACGGCCATGCCTTCGTCCCGGTAGGCGAAGCAGATGTCTTCCGCTTTCACCTTGGCTTCGCCATAGGGTCCGACGCCGATCCGCGTATCGTCTTCGTACGAGGGATGATGGTCGGGAATACCATAAACCGCTGTTGAGGAAATGTGGATGAATCTGCCGACGCCATTCTGCCTGGCGGCGTCTATCACATTGCGCGTGCCATCAATATCGGTTGATAAGATCTCTTCCGGCGAATATAGCGGCAGCGCCGCCGCGCAATGTACTACAAAATCTACACCGTCCATCGCTCGATCCACCAGCGTCCGGTCGCGGATGTCACCGGTGATCTCGTTGATTCGATCCCGTTCGAGATAGGCAAAATCCTCGATATCAAGCGAGACAATGTCATGATCCTTGGCCAGCAAGTAACGAGCGAGATTGATGCCCAGGAATCCGGCGCCGCCCGTCAACAACACTCGTGCCATTTGTCTTGCGTCTCCTGTGTCGCTAATAGGCGCTTTCCTCGCTTGTCCGCATTCTATGTCAGAAGCGTCAATCGAGGAAACTGGCGCGCTGTGCCCAGGCGCCGTTGAAGACCATTTCAGCTAGCGGGTTGCGCTGTCTCTGCGAGGCGTCCCGTTCGCGATGAGCGTCGCTCAGGTGACTCAGGTCGCTCGCGCGATAGCCGAAGGCGATAGCGGTCTTGGGTTCGTAGTTCGCTGGTATCCGATAAAGCGCGCGCGCCTTCTCGGGGTAGAAACCGCCCATTTGGTGGGCATAAATATCATAATCCAGCGCCTGCAATACCATTTGCCCGATCGCTAATCCCAGATCGTGGATGGCATGGCTGTTGGGTTCGCCTGTGTCGCGATGGGTCTGGGAGACCCCGATCATCAGTACGCCCGCATGCCGCGCCCAGGACTGGTTGCCTTCCTTCAATACGGAGAATACTTTACCGAACTCTTGCTCGTTGTCTCGAGGCGCGACAATAAAACGCCAGGGCTGCAAGTTGTAAGAGGACGCTGCCCAACGCGCAGCTTCCAGAATGCTGAAAAGCTTGGATTTTTCGATCGGGCGCGTCGGATCAAAAGAGACCGGGCTCCAGCGCCTTTTGATCAAGGCATGCAAAGGCGAATGCGTCACAGCCGGTTTATCGAGCAGCGCCGCCGCAGTTTCGTCGCCGTGGAATGTTTTCGCGCCTTTCTGTCTCAAGGCATCAAATACCTTGGGGGCGATCAGCCAGACCAATTCTCCCCGAGCGGCTTCCCAGTCGTAGACATCGACGCGAGCCAAGCCGCCTTTTTTCATGGCGACATCGCTGCCGGTCATCTCGTTGACGAGTTCACTCATATCCGGGTTGTGACCGACAAACATGACTTCGTCATCATAAGTCATATCGCGGGTTAAGGACTGAACATCGGACAGGTTGAAACCGAAGTTGACTGCCTCGCTTACGGTCAAGTCGACCTTGAGTTCCGCAGCGATGATCTCCGCAGTTTGAAGAGAGCGCAGCCGCGGACTGGTGAAAATCACCGAAGGCTGAAGGCCTAGCCGCTTGATGACTTTGGCGGCATTGGCGAGGCGCGCCCGACCTCGCTTTGTCAGCTCGCGCGCGAAGTCGCTACTGGACAAGTCTTCCGCGATGCCATGTCGCACAAAATAAATCCGCATATTGTCTCCGCGACTGATAATTGGTCACTATGATGAAGGCGCAAAACGACTTCAGTTGCCCGCTGCAGCGGGTGTTTTGGCCTCAGGCTTCTTTTCGGATTTGGTCTCGGACTTCGTTTCAGTTGTCTTGGTAGTTTGGTCCTTGTCGCCAGCGCTCTTTTCGTCGCCATTGGCGGAAGACGAATTGGCCGTCTTGTTCGCCTTATTGTTGTCGTTGACGTAAAAGCCGCTGCCTTTGAAAATGATTCCAGCCGGCTGAATTACTCGGCTGACCGCTTGACCAGTCGTCGGGCAACTGAGCAATGGGTCGTCCAGGAATCTTTGTCGGATATCGAAGGTGCTGCCGTCCTCACGGCGATAGGTATAGACTGGCATTCGCTTTCACCACAGCTTGTCGTACTTAAGCGATAATCCTGCTATCATAATGGAGAATCGCAGGATTTTGCAGGCGGGATTCTGAAGCGAGAGGAATCATTGTGCCAGGCTCTTTGTTACCGTTAGTTGCCGTAGGTTTGATAATCATAGCTGTTGTAGACTTATACCGGAATCGTGATAGCGAAAAGCGCAAGCGCAAGCATTCTTCACATTCTTCACACTCTTCAAACAAGGGCGCATCTGGCGCTAACCGCACGGATCCTGTGCCTTGACCGCCTCGAGTACCATCGTCTCGTAGCGCATCGCTTCCTCGCTGCCCACGTATTGGCCATGTTGTTCAATGCCACGCAGGTTCGCGTCGCTGCTTTCCCCCGGTTCGGCGCGATCGACGCCGACGAAACCCGCGTCTTCCAGCGCTTTGATTAGCGTCGCCTCGTCATAGATAAACTTGTGGCGCCAGCCGTGGAATGACTGGTTGATCACGTGCGCCGGGTTGTATTCGCCGACCCGGGAACGGAAGTTGTCCATGATCCAACGGATGTAATTCTGCTGCGCGTCCCTTTCGGGCTGCGTGTACAATGCGATGATCTGTTCCAGATCCGGTGTCGCGAGACGGATGCGACCGCCTTCACGCAAAATACGGTGGCATTCGCGCAGCATTCGTGACGATTCTTCGAATTCCAGGTGTTCGATCACGTGTTCGCTGAAGACGTAGTCGAAGGAATCGTCAGGTACGGGGAAAGGCAAGCAGGCGTCCAAGAAGACCGTGCCCGGCGCAAAAGGGTAGAGCGTGGTATTCAGCCACTCAGGCAGCAGGTTGGCGCCGGATCCGATCTGTAATTTGCGGATCTGGCTGCCTTTTATGTAGTTGCGGATTCTGCCCGGAGCGACCCAGCTCCAGTAGGCTTGCCGACAACGAAAGCGCAAGCTAGCCATCAATGCTCCTGTCTTTACGGACGGCTGTGACGACAAGGACGTCGGGCTGGGCGTTGTTTCTTCCAGGATGCGGTTTGACATCTTGATGTGGACGCGCATCCAAAGTTCTGGCTAGCGGAAGCTGACGTGAAACCGTTGAAAACCCGCGCTCATGTCGTCATTGGTCTGGAATTACGCGCATTACAGTGATGTGAGCAGTTCGACTGAAGCGAAGATGGCGTCGATCAAACCCGCCGCGCTAACACAAAATAATAAGCCTTCTCCTTGCGTGTGCAAGGGGGTTTATTGAAAAAGAGCGCATTGTACTTAAAACGTTTATTTGCGCTAGCAGGATTTACGCAGGCGCGCGCGGCGTCCTGTTGTACAATGGTGATCTGTTGCGGATAACTGAAGGGCGCGCGATGATACGCTGCGGCGTCGACATGATCGAATGCCAACGGATTTCAGACGGCATTGACCGCTTGGGGGAACGCTTTTTGCAGCGATTCTTCACGGCGGGCGAACGCGAGGACTGCGGGGACAGGCCTTGCCGATTAGCCGCGCGCTTCGCGGCGAAAGAAGCGGTAGGCAAGGCGCTTGGCACTGGCATTGGCGATATGCGCTGGGTCGACATCGAAATCCGCGTCGACGCTAATCGAGGGAAGCCGCGGCTCATATTGCATGGTAGGGCAAAGTCGCTGGCTGCCAGCTTCGAATTGGATGAATGGGATGTCAGCCTGTCGCATACGGATGAGTTGGCCATCGCGATTGTCGTCGCCAAGTCCAGCGATGCATGATGGAGAAATATGACTGGCTGAAATCAATGAAGGCAAATGTCGTTTAAGTGGGCAGACTTTCATCCGGCAGGTCATCAAACAGCCGCATGAGCTTAAGCGCGATCTGCAAGTTGATCCGCGCGCCCGGCGAGGAGAGATCGACAGCGCATATTTCCCGAATGCGCGCCAAGCGATAATTCAGCGTACTGCGGTGGATGTGCAGGGAGTCAGCCGTTTGTACGCTGTTTCCTCCGGCGTCAAGATACGTTTCCAATGTATGGAATAGATCCGCCTGCTTCTCCGCGAGCAGTTGTCGCAAGACAGGCACTTGCGAGTTTTGTTCCAGGCTTTGCCTCCCGGCCTGAAACAAGGTATGGATGTAACCCAGGTCGGCAAAGCGCTGAACTTGCTTTTGGCTACGCAAGCGCCGCGCAATTTCCAGGACCTCGTTGCATTGCTGATGCGCGGCGCCGACCTTGTCCGCGCCACTGAAGACCGCGCTGATGCCGATGCGCATATCGCCGTTGCTGCGCGAAAGCCGCTGCGCCAGCGTCGCCGCCAAGGCGTCAACGTCCTGGTTCGCTTGAACTAGAACCAGGACTTGACCGGCGAATTGCGCTGCGACTGCATCTTGTTCGGTTTGGGTCAAGATCTGGTTGACGCTGCGATAGATGCTGGTCACTTGCGGCGGCTGCCTGTGACGCAGACCGATCATCAAGAGTTGATAGGGTTGACGCAGGTCCAGGCCGTACCGCAGCGACTGATCGCTAAGAATAGTTTGGCGGCTGCCGTCTCCTTCGATGAGCTGCGCGATCAAGTTGCCCTTGAGCGATGCTTCAGCCGCTTGCAAGGACTCCTGATAGAGCATCAGCAGAGCCGCCACTGTCGCGCCGATTTCGATCGCCATCATGTCGATCGGCGAAAGCGCATGAACATCGGCGATGATCCACATATAGCCATAGATATCGCCGTGTACGACAATGGGAGCCAGAAGACGCTCCATTTCCAGCCCCACATTTGGCATCACCGGCAAATAAACCGGGCGCAATGATTCGCGGATCTTGGGCAGATACTCGCCCTCCAGCGCTTCAATCAATTGAGGATTGGTGCGGCCGTGCAAGATGGTGTAGCGCCGCGCCGAATCGACCTCGGCAATGTTCTTATTGGCGATGGCTTCAAATCGATCGTTTTCAATACTAATCGAATGCCCAACCAGATCAGCCAGCATTTCCGCCAATTCCCAGAATCCCCCGCCTTCCAGGACCAGCCTCGTCAATCGCTGCTGAATGTTGAGGGCTCGGCTGAACTTGTCCAGGTTCTGTTCTGAAATGCGTTCGTTGATTGACTTCGCGATATCGACAAAACGGGTCTCATAAGAAAGTTCTATCAGCGGCAGGTCCAGTTCGTCACCGGCTTGACGCAGATAGTCGGGAATCTGATCCAGAATGTTGCCGATTGTGATGACCACAGCAACGATGCCCTTTTCCGCCAATTGGCGCAGCAATTCACATTGTGCCTCCGGCGCGTCCGGCAAATTGAACATGGTCGTGAGCACCATTTCGCCGCCGTGCAGCCAATTAGCGGCATCGGGCACACTGACGGTATATACCCAGCGAATATCGCGCGAAAGCCCGGCAGCGCCGGCTACTACCTGCGCGTCTTCCAAAATAGGCAATTTCAAAGCCTCGCGAAGCGTCAGCATGTGATCTTGAGCCTTCTTCCGGTGCGAACACCCTTGAAAAGTATAAAATCCGAGTCAAAAAAGCGCAAAGGTCAAGGGGCTGGCAGACCAACGCCTGTAAGAAAAACAGAAAAGGGGCGCCTGTATGACGCCCCTCAATTGCTCTGGCTTCTGGCTAGCTAGGCGCAAACGCTATTTTGAACGCGCCTCCGGCTACTATTCCGAAGCTATGTCAACGTCCATCATCATGTCGTCCACGGCCGTATCGTCAGGACGATTCACCCAGGACCACCGTGCCCGCGCCGGTCAGATGCACACAGTTTAGGTTGTTGCTCATATATACATCTGGCGACATCGCCATACGCGGGGATGTGGACGCATCAAGGACAGTGATCGATCCAGCTATCGAGAAGCAGACTTCGGCGTCGACCCCCGCAACACTCCAGATGTCAATCGCCGAGATGACGCCTGCGTCAACGATGGACTGTACGCCGATTCCGGCCGCTCCAACGTCCCGGCAGACGATGTCCATGGAGTCGCTATAGACGGCGATATGGGCAGGCAAGTCGGTACAAATCCTCGGTGGCGGCATCATCATCTCGTCTTCCATAGCCATCTCGTCTTCCATGGCCATCTCGTCTTCCATAGCCATCTCGTCTTCCATCATCATGTCATCAGGCGAGGGAGTGCCCAATACGACCGTGGCTGCGGTGGTCAGATGTACGCAGTTCAGGTTGTTGCTTGAATATACATCTGGCGACATCGCCATACGCGGGGATGCGGACGAATCGAGGACAGTGATCGGACCAGCTATCGAGAAGCAGACTTCGGCGTCGACGCCCATTGAACTCCAAATATCAATCGCCGAGATGACGCCAGCGTCAACGACGGACATTACGCCGATGCCAGCCGTTCCAACGTCCCGGCAGTTGATTTCCATGGAATTGCTATAGACGGCGATATGGGCAGCCAAGTCGGTACAGATCCTCGGCGGCGCCATCATCATCATCATCTCGTCTTCCATAGCCATGCCGTCTTCCATGGCCATTTCGTCTTCCATAGCCATGTCGTCTTCCATACCCATTTCGTCCATGGTTTCCATCGATTGCGCGCTAACCGCCCCAAGTGATGCGAAGAGCAGGGCGATCAGCATCAAACAACAGATCGCGGATACGGGGAATTGTATTCTGTTCATGACTCATGCGCTCCTTTTGTGAAACAGCAAATCAGGATAAGGGTACTGCTTAAACGCGTTGCTCATAAATCAATCATTTACTATTTTTTGCCTCCTTCGCTCAAAATAAGCCTATGCAAACAATATCAAAAAATCGAATTTGAGTAAAGATTCGCGCAATCTCCGTCTCGTTAGATAATGAAAACAATTAAAGAACCACGCATCAATTGAATGATAGAAATGGGGCTCGTGCCGAAGGATGTCAAGCAAGGGGCATGTGATGGCGGGCGGCGTAGCGGCCTGTGATGTGATGTGAAAGCTGTCTTTCGATGTCGGTCAACAGGCCGGAAGCGCCAAATCGAAACAGGCGATTGCGCAGCCAGTCATCACCCAACTCTTCTTTTAAGAGAATCAACCAGTTTAGCGCGTCTTTGGCGCTTCGTATGCCGCCGGCCGGCTTGAAGCCGACCTTGAAGCCGGTCATGGCTTGATAGTCGCGGATTTCCCGAACCATGGTCAAACCTACTTCCAGAGTTGCGTTTAGCGCTTCTTTGCCGGTGCTGGTCTTGATAAAGTCGGCGCCCGCCATCATGCAAACTTTGCTTGCTTTCGCCACTTGCCAAAGCGGGCCCAACTCGCCGGTAGCCAGGATCGTCTTCATATGCGCTTCGCCGCAAGCGTGGCGCATCTGTCGGACTTCGTCGTAAAGCGCCTCCCAATCGCCATACAGGACGCGCTCTCGTGAAATGACGATGTCGATCTCTTCCGCTCCCGCTTCAACCGATTGGTGAATTTCTGCAATGCGCTGTTCAAAAGGGCTGAGCCCGGCGGGGAAGCCGGTGGATACAGCCGCAACGGGAATACCGCTGCCTTTCAGCGCTTTCCGGGCGTCGCGGACGCGCTGATGATATACACAGACGGCGGCAACCTTTGGCTGCAAGGACTCGACGTCCAGCGCCTCGATGATGTCTTGGCGCAGAGGCTGCCTGGCTTTGGCGCAAAGCCGAGTTACCTTGCCCGGGGTGTCGTCGCCGGCGAGCGTGGTTAGATCAATCATAGTGATGGCGCGCAGCAGCCAGGCGGCTTGCCATTCTTTCTTGATGCTGCGCCGCGTGATTAATGTCCTGGCGCGGTTTTGCGTCGCGCTCAAGTTGACCCTGGTGTCCCGCACCCAGCCCATTTCCAGCGGGATGCCGGGATTGCGCTCCATCTCGGATTTGCTCATCATTGTCACGCTGTTTATACCAGCAGGTCCATTATATCGCGTGTATTGTCACTGCCAAATTTTGGCTCTCGCCTCCGGCGATCAGGCGCTGGCGCGTTCCATAAAGGCGAGCGCTTCCGCCGCGATCGCTTCGCCCTTTTCTTCTTGCAGGAAGTGCCCGGCGCCGCGAATGACAATCTCCGGTTGCTCCGCAGCCCCGGGAATCAGCCGCCGGAAAAAATTTGCCGCGCCGCCCAGTATGGGGTCGCCATCGCTGAACATGACTTGCGCGGGCTTCTGCCACTTGGATAAGGTCTCGCGCGCAGCCTTCATTTCAGCTGCGCCTGGCATTTCGGGAGATATCGGCACCAGCGACGGAAAAATGGCGGCGCCGGTCTTGTAACTGTCATCGGGGAAAGGCGCGTCGTATGCGGCGATGATCTCCGCGCTGAGTTTGTAACTGTTGATGGTTTGAGAGATCAGGCGTCCGACTTGCATGCGGTTGCCAATTTTCTGGCTGAAAGCGCGCCACTGCATGAAGGCGGGGCTCAGAGCTTCCTCGCCAGTTGGCAGAAATGTATTCAAGATAACCAGCCTAGCGAAGCGATCGGCGTGATTCGCCGCGATGGTTAGCCCCAGCAAGCCGCCCCAATCCTGGCAGATCAGCGTTATGTTGCGGAGGTCGAGTTGCGCGATGAACGAGAGCAGCTTGTCGTAATGCATATGGAAACTGTAGGTTTCCGCTTCCGCGTACTTGTCGGATCTGCCAAAGCCAATCATATCCGGCGCTAGCACCCGATAGCGGCGGGCAAGCGGAGGAATCATTTTGCGATAGAGATAGCACCAGGTCGGCTCGCCATGCAGGCAAAGAATCAAGTCCTCGCCTTCGCCTTCATCGACATAGTGCATGCGCGTATCGCCGACTTGCAGGTAATGCGGGTCAAAATTGTAACCGGGCAGGTTTTCGAATCTTTCCTCGGGTGTACGCATGACGCGCATTGGCAATCCTTTCCTCCGCTAACATCGCCGGGACTAGGCGCAGATCTGTCTGTGCAGGCTGGGATCCGGCTGTATAATACGCTGAATGACGACGCAAACGGTTTTCCTGGTCCCAAATCGCCTCGACGAATATTAACAGGCCTGTTCCCTTTTTCACAGGACTTTTGCTCTCTGTCGCCCGCTGCGCAATCGCGCGCGCATCTCATTGGTACATCCTTAAAACAGAAATTGAGCCGATCTGATGTTGGAAAAACTTGCTGAAGTTGAAAATCGATACCGGGAAATCGAAAGCCTGATGAGCGATCCCGCCATCGCCACCGACTACGAGAAAGTGGCTGAATTGGCGAAGGAGCGTTCCGGTTTGCAAAATGTGGTTGATGCCTACCGCGCCTATCAAAAGCAAGCGCGGGAGTTGGACGAGGCGAAGGACCTGCTGGGCAGCTCCGATGATGCTGAATTGCGGGAACTGGCATCTTTGGAAATTGCGGAATTGGAAGCGAGTAGCGCTGAACTGCTCGAGCAATTGCGCGTCATGCTGTTGCCGACGGATCTTCGCGACGGCAAAAATGTGATTGTCGAGATACGCGCCGGAGCGGGTGGAGACGAAGCCGGCATCTTCGCCGGAGATCTGCTGCGCCTGTATACGCGCTACGCCGAATCCAATAAGTGGAAAGTGGAATTGCTCGATGTCAATGAGCAGGGCAACGGCATCTTCAAGAACATTACCTTTGAGATAAAGGGCGAAGGCGCGTTCAGCCGCCTGAAGTACGAAAGCGGCGTTCATCGTGTCCAGCGCGTGCCGACGACCGAAAGCCAGGGCCGCATTCACACCAGCACGGCCACCGTTGCTGTTTTGGCCGAAATGGACGATGTGGATGTGCAGCTTGACATGAATGATGTGGAAACGCAGGTCTTCCGCGCTCGTGGCGCCGGCGGACAATCGGTAAACACGACCGATTCGGCCGTCCGGCTCATACACAAACCGACCGGTCTGGTCGTCGAAATGCAGGACGAACGCAGCCAACTGCAAAACAAGATCCGCGCCAAGCAAGTGCTGATTGCCCGACTCTATGAGGCTGAAGTGGAAAGGCAACGGTCCGAACGGGAAGCCGAGCGCCGCGGGCAAGTCGGCAGTGGCGATCGCAGCGAAAAGATCCGCACCTACAATTACCCGCAGGGTCGTGTCACCGACCATCGCATCGGCTACAGCAACTTCAACTTGCCGGCGGTCATGGACGGCGCCCTGGATGTCTTCATCGACCAGTTGGCCACGCAGCGGCAGGCCGAGCAGTTAGCGGCGGGCAGCCTCGGGTAGATTGCATACCTGAAACTCAAATATGAATGCTTCAAAATCGACCACATCGTCCACAATTTTAACGGCGCTGCGCGCGGCCTATAGCCAATTGGCGACTTGCGAATCCGCTGACCTCGACGCGCAGGTCTTGCTAGCCTATGCGCTGGACGCGGAACGCGTCTATTTGCTTGCGCACGGGGACATTGAGCTGAGTGGCGAACAGCAGCGTTGTTTTACCGAACTGATAAACCGCCGCGCCGCGGGCGAGCCGGTCGCTTATATCATCGGCAGCAAGTCATTCTACGATCTTGAATTGGCGGTAACGCCGGAGGTCTTGATTCCACGTCCGGAAACCGAACTGCTGTTGGAAGAAGCGCTGCGTCTGGCCGCGTTGACGCCGGCCTGCCATGCCGCCGACATCGGGACAGGCAGCGGAGCGCTGGCGGTGACCTTCGCCAAGCACATGCCGGGCAGTCACGTTTATGCCACGGATATCAGCGAAAAGGCGCTTCAAATAGCTCGGAGGAACGCCAAGCGGCACAGGGTCCCTATCGAGTTTCTACAGGGCGATTTGGCGCAGCCGCTCGTCGAGCGTGGCATTTCCGTAGATTTGGTCATGGCGAATCTCCCGTATATCGCGACGGCGGAACTCGATGGCTTGGCTGTCAGCAAATATGAGCCTGCCATAGCGCTGGACGGCGGCGTCGACGGCTTGGACTGCATTCGTCGCATCCTTGGACAGTTGCCACAGCTCTGCCGTGAAGGGGCTTGGGTATTGCTGGAAATCGGCGCGGACCAAGCCGACACGGTGCGTCGCTTGGTGGCAGAGACCCTGAACGTGCGCTGCGATGTGTTGCAAGACTACGCTGGTTTGGACCGAATTGTCCGCTTCCAGATTGGCGCCGATCTTTGAATTGCCGCTTGCTCTCAATTTATGCGCGCATCGTCTCAGCCGGGCTACATACGATATAATCCGGCCAGTCTATTCAATCGTGCCGGGGACTTCAATCCCATGTCGCTTCGCGACGACTTCCTTATCCGTGACGACATCGTTTTCCTCAATCACGGTTCCTTTGGCGCCTGTCCCAAGCCCGTTTTCGCGGAGTACCAAGCCTGGCAATTGGAACTGGAGCGGCAACCGGTCGAATTCTTGCTGCGCCGCCGCAAGGAACTGATACCCAATGCGCGGAAAGAGATCGCCGAATTTCTTAATGTGCCCGACGACGAAGTCGTTTTCGTGACCAACGCCACATACGGACTAAGCGCGGCTTTGCAGTCCATGCCATTGGCGGCCGGGGATCAAATCCTGACGACGAATCACGAATATGGCGCGGTCGATCGCCTGATGGAAACCGTCGCCAAGAGAACCGGCGCGGATATTGTCAGGCGCCAGATTCCTCTGCCGTACAAAAGCGATGAAACCTTCGTCGAGGACTTTTTCACTTCTGCGACCGTGAAAACCAAAGTGATTCTCATGAGCCATATTACATCGCCCACGGCATTGATCTTTCCCGTCGGGAAGATCTGCCAAAGGGCGCGTGAAATGGGCATTCTGACCGTCATCGACGGCGCGCATGCGCCCGGCCAGATCCCCTTGGACTTGGCGGATATCGGCGCGGACGTTTACAGCGGCAATTTCCACAAATGGCTCTGCGCGCCCAAGGGTTCGGCATTCTTGCACGTTCGCCCCGAGTTGCGGGAGATGGTTGATCCCCTGGTGATTTCACACGGCTGTATTGACGGCGCCGACTTCATCCAACGTCATGAGTGGCTCGGTACCAAAGATATCGCTGCCTACTTGAGCGTACCGTCCGCCATCGCGTATCAGCGGCAGCGCAACTGGCGAAGCGTAGGTCGCGAATGTCATCAACTCGCTGTCGACTTGCAGGCGCAGTTATGCGATCGCTATGATTTGCAGCGGCTGTCAATCAATCAATTCGCGCAAATGGTGACCATCCCGTTGCCGGACTGTGATGTCGGCGCGGTCAAAGACCAATTGTACGAGGACTACCGCATCGAAGTGCCCGTCGGCAGGTTCGAGGGCTGTTGCGTCATGCGCGTATCGGTACAGGCTTACAATACAAAGGAAGAATTGCAGACCTTGGTCAAGGCGCTTGAAGAAATCCTTAACTAACGCTCAAACGCCGCGACCGCGGTAATGTAAAACGTTTGCGGCGCCATATCCACCGCCTGCACGGATTGCAACTGAAAACCGGCGTCAATTACGCGCCGGCAATCGCGAGCCAATGAAGCCGGGTCTCCACTGACATAGACCAGACGCCGAACGCCCAGCCCGAGTAAACTATCCACAATCCCGCCATTGATTCCGCTGCTCGGCGGATCGACAAGGGCGACATCGTAGCGGGCGGCCTTCGCTGTCATATCCCCCAAAACGGCTTCGACTTGTCCTTCAAGAATATCAATGTGGTCGAATTCGCGCAGATTGAATTCGGCGTCGTTCGCGGCCGGCGGATAGCTCTCGACCAGCGAAATCAGCTTGGCGCGCTCGGCCATGACAGCGCTGAAGATGCCGACGCCGGCGTAAAGATCAAGCGCCCGTTCGCTGCCGCCAAGTCCAAGCGCCTCCATGACTTCGTTCGCCAGCGGGCCGATTTGGCTGATATTAGGACGCATATAGCTCCCCGCTGTTATGCGGATAGCGTGGTCGGCGACGGAGACGGTGCTGTAGACGTCGCCAATCAGGTTTATTGGCGAATTGTCTGGCAACACCAGATTGACGCTCAATGGCAAATCTGTATGCAGCGAAGGCGCTTCTTCTTCATCAACGTGGAAGATGATCATGATACGGCCGTCGGAACCTCGTTGCAGAGTCAGTCGGCGCGCTTGTTCATAATCAACATCGAGTTTCCCAAGCGTATCAATCAGATCCGGGTGGGCTGTATGACACTCGGCAAGCGCTTCAATGCCGCCTTTCCCTTGCCGCGGGAGACCCCATGCGCCCGCTGAATAACGTGACAGGATCAGTCGATGATTGTATCCCCATTGCTGGGGCGCTGGCAGGAGCGGGCGCATGACGCTGTCGATTAGACTGTCTGGCAGCTTGCCGACGCGCGATAGCTGATCGGCGAGCACATCTTGCTTGAGCAATAGCTGCGCTTGATAGTCGATATGCTGGAATTGACAACCCCAACAGCGCCCGGGCCCAAAATGGGCGCAACGAGCGGATACGCGATCAGCCGAGGCAGCGCACAGGTCTTTGCCGCGGGCGAAGATCAGCAAGCCGCGCACTTCGCTAATCTCCGCGCTGATCAATTCGCCGGGCAGCGTATATGGCACAAATACCGGTTTGCCTTGATACGTCGCTAGCGCGAACCCGCCCTGCGCCATATCGACCATTTCCAGTTTGACGGTCTTGCCAACCAGCGCGGACTTGATAGGTCGGCTTTTTTTTCTAGCGCCACCGGTTGAGGTAGACGAGCGAGTTCGTATATTACTGTGAGTACGGCGGCTCTTATCACTGCCGCCGTGCGGCTGCTGCCTGGACTTTCGTCTGGTCTTTCTAGCCATGGACTATTCGCTTAGGCGCGAGATATCATGCCGAATATCGCGCGGCGCCGGACGAGTTCCGATCTCTGCCAAGAACTCTCGCGAGGGAGCATAGTCCCGACCAAGGGTTCGATATGGCTCGGGCGATCTCCGCTGCTAGCCGCAATTGAAATCACGCGACGGCATCCGGCTCCGATCGCCAGTCCATCGAGAAATGAAATGGCTCAATGACGACCATGTTTAGCCGCCTTCGGCGCTCTCGTTCTCAAAGTTGACGCCGGCTTTTTCGAGTTCCAACCGGATCATTCTTTCGAAGATCACGTAAGGCTGTGCTCCGCTCAAGATCTGGCCATTAATGAAGAACCCCGGCGTACCGCGAACCCCGGCAATTTGCCCGTCGAAGCCATCTAATTCAACTTCGCCGACAAAGCGCCCCTCGTCAATACAGGCCGTGAATTCGGCGACATCCAGCTCATGGGCTTCGGCGGTCTGGATGTAAAAGTCTCGATTGAGCGAGCCTTGATTATTGAAGAAGTCTTCGCGGAATTCCCAGAATTTGTCTTGGGCGAATGCGCATTGCGCGGCGGCCGCAGCCGGCGTCGATTCCTGGGTTAAGCGCGCAAAATCGCGATAAACGTAGCGAATATGCTGGCCGTAGTTTTCCAGCAGGGGCGCAAATGTCTGGTCGAAGTGACGCTTGCAGTAACTGCAGAAGAAGTCGCTGAATTCGACAATGACCACCGGGGCGTCTTCCTCGCCGAGGTAGGGATCGTCATCGACCAGGGCGAATCGGTCCGGTTGCTCGTCTTCCACCGCCAGCGCCATGTCGCTGGCGCGCGCGATATCGCTCTCTTCGAGCACACTGAGCATGACGCTGCGCAGTTGCGCCTCGTCGACCTGGACGCTCTTGTCTGTGTCAGTATTCCAGAGATAGTTGCCGATCATGATTCCGATCAACATGAACACTGCGGCAATTAGCGCGTAGTTGAGAGTGACGCGGGAAGCGCCGTCGTTCTTCGTGCCGCCGCCAAGCTTAACGTCATTGTTCTCTTTCGACACGTCGTATCCTTCCGCCGGATGGCCATTTCGTTCCAGCCTAGTGTACAAGAAATTCTCGCCGCTGACTATGCGCCGGCTTATTGAGTAGTGTATCCTTTTCGGTTGAAATACTTCGTAGCCGGTCCTCGACATAAAATCCTTAAGTCAAAATACAAATTATTTGGTAGGGGCGACTCGCCGAGTCGCCCGATACTCATTCAGTTTCAACTCGTCGGGCGACACGCTGAAATGCCCGCAAGTTAAAAGCTGTTTCACATGGGCGGCTCACGAGCCGCCCCTACAGGTATCATTCATGGTTGAAAACTGTAGGGGCTGTTATTTTCTGTTTCAACCGAAAAGGAGACACTACCCATTTTGAAGAAACATGTGCTGGATTGGCTACTTGCGTCTATAATTGGCATAAGCGTTGAGAAAGAAAAACGCAGCCGGGAGTAAGGTGTTTGGGCGCAGCACAAGCGGGATTGATCGTCAAGGAACAAAGCGGCTTCTATTGGGTCGAGGCAACTGACGGCAATACCTACATGTGCGAATTGCGAGGCAAGCTGAAAGAAGCGGCGCAATCCAGCGATATCGCGGCCATCGGCGACCGCGTGTCAATCGTCTTGCGCCGCGACGAAGGCACCGGCGTCTTGACCGGCGTTGTGGAGAGCCTTTCTCCGCGAAAAAGCGTACTTTCACGGGCGGTACGCACCACCGGCAAGCGCGGCGCCGGCCAAGCCGAACGCGAACAAGTGATCATAGCCAATGCCGATCGCGCGCTGTTCGTGGTCGCCGCCGCGCAACCCCCGCCAGATTTGGAATTGCTGGACCGACTCTTGGTCGCCGGGGAAAAATCCCGGATCAGCGAGCTCATCATTGTCGTCAACAAAATCGATCTGTCAGAAGCCGCCTCCATACAGGGTCTGTTCGCCCCCTATGAAAGAATGGGCTATCGCGTCCTGCGCAGCAGCGCCTTGCGTGGCGACGGCATCGACGAGCTGCGATCGATCCTGGATGAGGGCATTTCAGTCTTCACCGGTCCCTCCGGCGTTGGCAAAACCAGCCTGCTCAACCGCATACAGCCGGGCTTGGGACGCCAGGTGAAGTCGGTCGGGCGCGTCTCGGAAGAGGGCGTGCACACCACGCGCGACAGCGCCTTGATTCGACTGGACAGCGGCGGTTACCTGGCTGACACGCCAGGCATCCGATCTATCAACGTCTGGGATATCGAACCGGATGAGTTGGACGCCTACTTCGTCGACATCCAACCCTACGTTCTGGACTGCAAGTTCGGCAATTGCACGCATACCACCGAACCGGGTTGCGGCGTGCGCCGGGCAGTAAGCGCTGGAAAGGTCGAAGGCTGGCGCTATCGCCATTATCTCGAATTATGCGATGAACTGCGCGAGACTTACATCATTTACAATCGTTAGCTATTCCTCAAAGAGATTTTCGCCGCGGGACAAGCGCCGGGCAATGGTATAGGTCTGCAATTGGGAGCGCATGGTTGGCGCATGCGCGGCCAGGTAGCGCGCGGCGGCGATCAAGACGTGCGGCGCCAATTCGGGCGCCCGCTCCTTCAAGATCGTGTATTGGTTGAAGCTCGCTTCAATACACTGAATGGTGTGAAAGTCACGATCCTCTCGCAAAAGCAAATGCCCCATCTTCGCCATCAGCCGTTCCGGCGATCCGCCACTGGAAAGATACTGCGCCGCCAATGTTCCCGCCTGGTTGACTTGCTGCTGCAAATTCAGCATGGATTCCAGATCGTCCAGCAGGGCGTCGGGATTGGCCGCGATCTCCGGCTGCGGCAGCCGAACCGACGGCACATTCAGGAAGCGATCGAGGTAGATGCTCATGGCCGCGTCGAAAATGCCGCGCGACAGCTCGGCCGATTCAACGCGCGTCAAGCCCTGGTAGACGGCATTGGCGAAGGTAAAGGTATGCAGCGCCGTATCCCAGTCGCCAAACTCGTTGCTGGTATGGAAATGCGCGATGCGGCGTGCCGCGGCGTAAGCAACCGCCCCAGCCAGGTTCAGGGGAGACATTCCCGTCCGCAGACATTCGAGCAGGGTATCGGCGATCTTTTGCGGATCATCGCCCAGCAAGGTGGTCGTAATGGCGGCAATATCGCGCCGAGCCGCCCGGTCGCGGCCAGCGGCGATGGCCGCCGGCAACTCAAGGAAAGCCTTCTCCAGAATCAGTACCAGGTCAATCGGCTTGCGCCAGGCGTTTGATTCTTCCATGCGGCGGGCGTCGGTCAAGTTTGGCACGACGCTGGCGAAGGCCAGTTCGGCATGCTCCCAGCCCGCCAGATCGACCGATTCCAGCGCCTTGTTGATGAAGTCCAGGGTGTGCCCGGCATCGAGGTAACGATGGTCGGTGGCGGCGGCGAAAAGCATATCGGCGATCTGAACGTCATCGGCGCCGGCTCTTAAGGCGGAAACGATGGCGCGTTCCCCGGCCTGGGCATCGCGCACCTCGACAAACTGACGGAACCATTGCTTGAGCGTGGCGATGTCCGTTTCGGCATTGGGCAGCGGCCGCGGATTGAAGCGTGGCGACATGCCGGCGGTATCGCTGGCGACATCCGCCAAGCCATGGAATAGCGCCAGCGGATGATCCGCCTCGTCGAGGTATGGAATCAGATTCATCGTGCATCCATGCGTCGTCAGACCGCGTCCCCAGTCCATGCCGCGGAAGCAGGTACCGAATTCCAGCCCGATGCGGAAGGGCTCATTGGGCGGCACGCCTCCCCATAACTGGTTGATAACCGCTTTTGCCACGACCAGGCTCAGGTTATGCTGCAAGCCATCGCGCAGTCGATTACGCTGATGTTCGATGGTGTTGCCGTTAGCCTGTATATCGACATAAATCTCCCCGTCGCGCAGCTCGACCGGGAAGGCGTCAATGTCGTCCGCCCACAGGTCAAATGCGCCGCCACTAGCGAGATCAAAGCGCGCGTGATGCCAGTGGCATGTCAGAATTCCGTTCTCCACTGATCCCTTGTCCAGCGGGAAACCCATATGCGGGCAACGATTGTCTACGGCGTAAACCCTGTCCCCGTAAAGGAAGAGTACGATCGCCTTGCCATTGGGATGGACCGTGATGCTGCCTTTGCTCTGCAAATCTTCGTAGCGCGCGACCGAGACAAAGCTGTCCTTTTCCAATACCATGACTTGCTCCTGTTTCTCTATGCTTTGACGTTTGCGTCTCTTGGCAGGCGATGGTCGTCCCGTTCATGATATTGGACGGTTCGCCTACACAATATTGTAACCGATGAGGACCGCAAAAGGTCAAGTCTGCTATTTTGCGGGCCGCACTCTCTCGGCCGATAGCGCAGGTGATTCGGCGCTTGTCATTTCGGAACGTTAGGTGCTAGACTCACAGGTGGATTCGGAGGTCACCCCTTGCCCGAACAAGCCTTGTATCTCAAATGGCGGCCGCAGACTTTTGCCGATGTCGTTGGGCAGGAGCATGTCACCCGCACACTGCGAAATTCCTTGATACGCGGGCGTATTCGCCATGCCTATCTCTTCAGCGGTCCCCGCGGCACTGGCAAGACGACCAATGCGCGCTTGCTGGCCAAAGCCGTCAACTGCACATACGTAGACGCGGCCGGGCGTCCCTGCAACAATTGTTCCAATTGCGCCGCTATCAATGAGGGGCGGTTTTTGGACCTGATCGAGATTGACGCGGCTTCACATACCGGCGTCGATGACGTGCGCGAATTGCGCGACAAGATCGCCTTCGCGCCGGGCGAAGGCAAATACAAGGTCTATATCATCGACGAGGTCCATCGCTTCAGCGGCAACGCTTTCGACGCGCTGCTCAAGACACTGGAAGAGCCGCCGGATCATGCCATCTTTGTTCTGGCGACAACCGAAATCGACAAGGTTCCGGCCACCATCAAGAGCCGTTGCCTGCACTTCGAATTCAGACGCGTCTCGCAAAAGGAAGTGAGCGCGTTGCTGGCGGAAATCGCCGAAAGCGAGTCTTTTTCTATCGATGGCGCCGCGCTGGACTTGATCGCGCGTCAAGGCACGGGCAGCGTACGCGACAGCATCAGTCTTCTCGACCAGATCGTCACAGAGCCGGAAGAGTTGGTCAGCCTGGAATCGGCGCAGCAGTTGCTGGGGACCGCCGCGAGCGTACATGTCCGGGATCTGGTCCAGGCGCTGGCGGAAGAAGACCTGCCGCTGGGCATCCATATCATCAACAAAGCGATTGACTCCGGCAGCGATCCCCGGCAGTTTGGTCAACAGGTCGTTGAATACCTGCGCCATGTGATGCTTACGCAGACCGCAAGCGCCGATCTGATAGAGGCTTCTCAAGAAGATCGCGCGCTCTGCCAGGAACTGGCGGAAGCCATAAGTCGATCAAGGCTACTCAAAACGATACGCAGGTTTAACGAAGCGGTCAACAACTATACCGGCGGCTGGCAGCCGCAGTTGGAACTGGAACTGGCGCTGGTCGAGAGCCTGCATGTAGAAGCAAGCCAGTCAGACGTTTATCAGTCCGGCTCGAGTTCCGGGTCCGCAGCGCAGGCGAGGAAGAGCTCCGAAACCGCGCAAGACGCCGCGCCGGAGTCCGCATATGAACGTGTGGAGGGCAGCGCGCCGGGCGAGCCGCCGGCTTATCCTGTCGGCAAGATCCAAAAGGGGTGGATGGAGATTCTTACCCAGGCGCACCGCTATAGTCGCAACCTCCCGCCCTTGCTGGAACATGCGCATGTGCGCGCCATTGAAGGCAATCGATTGATCCTGGGCGTGCAGACAGAATTCTTCCAGAAGAAGATTGCCGCGCCGGAGCGCGCCAAAATAATCGAACAGGCGATCTTCGATTTGCACGAGGTCAAATTGCGACTGGACGTGCGCGTGGTCGAAGGCGCCGCGCCGCCACCGGAACCGACAGGGCAGGCCAGGCCAGAACCGGAAGATCCCTTGATCGCGGCAGGCAAGGCACTGGGCGGTGTGGTGGATGACGCTGAATAGCCCGGGCTTGCTGTGGCGGCTGACTACGTCCCTCGTTCTTGACATTCTCAATCCGCTGTTTCTCACTTCTCTCGCGCTATTTGTGGGCATTGGATACATCTTGACGCTGTTCATGCCGGTGGCAATAGGTCATTGGCAAGCGCTGTTCTGGCTGAGTTTGCTCGCGCCTGCAGCGGTTCTGGTCAGCAGCGCCAGAGCCAGGTGGACAGCGAACGACTATCGCGACCCGTCGTGGCGAAGTCTTTTGCCTGTTGCGCCGCTACTGGTCATTTTGCCGGCGGTCTGGGCCGAGTTCACCAGCCCTACCTTGCAGGTCACGCACCACGGCGACATTCATATCGGCTATATACATCAACTTCTGTACGAAACAACGCCAATCGACAACGTTTTCATGGTCGGTTTTCCCGCCAACTACTATTGGCTCTATCATGCCTATCTGGCGACGATCGCGCAGGTCACGAGCTTTAGCCCGGCATCGGCATCGTCAATCGTGAATGTCGCCGCGATATTCAGCAGCCTCTTATGGATCGGGCAGACGCTACAATTGCTGAACCTGGGCAAGTCCGGGAGCCTGACGCTGGGTCTTATGATCCTGCTGGTCTACTTCTCGGTTAATCTGACCAGCACGCCAACTTTATTGGCGCATTACTACAACGGCACATATACGCCCTATGCCTTCGATATCATGAGGCTTCCCGGCGCCGACGAACGATTGCACAGCGTCATGGGCAAGGTGATGAACTTCACCAGCGTGACGCTGGGCATCATGACCTTCACAGCCGCGCTGTACGCTTGTGTTCAGCTGGCGAAAGAAAAGATCTCAATCGGCGCGCTGGTTATCGTTTCCGCCGCCGGCATCGCGGCTCTGGCGGTCAGAGAAATCGCGGCGCTTTACATCGTTATCGTCTTGCTGGGCGGCTTGGCAGTCTTTGTCGCGCATGACTGGGTCCGTGATCCGGACAAGATCAATTGGATCAAGCAAACGCGGCGAGCGCTTGCGGCGGAGGTTTCGCCCCCCGTTCTCCTGATCTGGTTGATCCTCAGCCTCGCGCTTTCGCTGCCGCTGGTAAAGTACAACTTGGACATTGTCGGCAGCTTCAGCGCGGGACGTCCTTTTGGATTAAGCGGCGCGAACATCCGAACGATTGTCACCGCCTTGCTCCTGCTTCTGCCGCTCTTTCTATTGCAATTTGTATTCTTGTGGCGCGCAAGAGATCGCGGTCAAACCTTCATTCAGCTCTGTGGATTCATCGCATTGCTGCCTGCGACCTTCCTGACCTTGCCCGATAGTAACCAGTACAAGGGAATCTATTTTCTGGGTATGCTCATGGTCTTGTCCGCGCTCTTTGCTCTGCGGACAATGCGGCAACACAGGAGCGCGCGCTGGCGCCGTTCCGGCCGAGCCGTAGCAGTATTGTTATACATCCTGGTACTTTCCCAGGTCATTTACGTGTCATCGAGCAACGTCAACCGTGCAGGCTTTTACGCGGAGCGGGGGTACAGCTTCAACGGCATGCGCCTCGAGCACACTGGAGACGTAGACGGTCGCCTGCCGGCCTATCTCTGGATTCGCGATCATAGTCCGGCAAACGCTGTCGTCGTGCTTCCGATTGTCCCGTCCAAATACTCGAACTTGTTTCACGAACGCATGTTATATGTCCGCCTGTTGCAGCTCCATTTCAAGTCGAGTCTCCTTGCGTATAATGAGCGCGCGCGCGATTTGGAACTGATCTATAGTGAAGAAAGCGAAGCGGGAGAATATCGCGCGTTGATTGAAGACATGGAACGAGAATTACCCGGCCGTCTCTTTTATGCCGTTGTCAAGGACTCGGAGGTCCGAAAGGGGGTTATGGGCGAGCGTGGCGCAGAGATGGTTTACGAACACGAGGCAGACGGCGGCAATGTGTATCTATTGAATCCGTGGTCCATTAGCTAACGGTGAAAATCAGGAAGCGAACATGCGGCTTTTGACAATCCTGATTCTCGATGTACTCAACCCGCTCTTCGCGATATCCTTCGCCCTTTTTGTCAGCGTCGGCTATATCCTTAGCTTGCTGATGCCGGTCACAATTGGCCTTTGGCAAGCTCTGCTCGTACCCTGTACGCTGATCCCGTTCGTCTGGCTGTTGGCTGGCGCGGTCAAGCGGTCGGAGCAAAGTCAATCCAATGCTTATCGATTTTCCTGGCGAGTGTTTTTACCCTTGGTCATTCCCATCCTGGTCTTGGCGCCGGGACTCTATGCGATCCTCTCCAGCCCGACGGTGCAAGTGCTTTCTGATTCCGATCTCCATTTCGGGTATATCAATCAGTTGCTATACGGTTCCACCCCACTCGAAAATGTGTTTGTCGCGGGCTATCCCGCCGACTACTATTGGCTCTTCCACGCCTACCTGGCGGCGGTCGTCAAGACAACGGCTTTGCGCGCGCCATATGTAGCGTCTATTGTGAATATCCTGTCGGTTTTCAGCAGTTTTCTGTGGATTGGACAGATCCTTGTCATGCTCAAGCTGGGAAAGCCGCGCACATTGACATTGGGCCTCCTGGTCGTATTTGTGTTTTGCTCGGTGAATATCACCGGCGCGCTTAGCTTGTTTGCGCACCTCGTCAATGGCAGTTTTGAGCCCGACAATCTGCGTCTGCTGGTGTTGGAAGGCGGCCACAAACATCTGCATAGCTCCTTGAACAAGTTGGCAAATGTCAACTCTATGGATCTGGGCGTTTCGCTTTTTGCCTGTGCATTGTTCGCTTGCATCAAGATAATAAAGAGTCCAATTGACCTGCGCTCGCTAATTCTGATCTCGGCTTGCGGCATTCTCGGGCTGGCTGTCATGCAGCTCGCAGCCGCCTACGTGATTGTTGCGCTTTTGGGCGCGCTTGCGATCTTGTCAGTATGGGCTCTGTTGCGCGAGTCTCGGAGATTTGAGACCCTAAAGATATTCTGGAAACAGTTGACCAAGCGCATACGCCCGGCAGTCATTGTACTGTATCTGGGTTTCAGCCTTGTCTTGTCGATCCCCCTGCTAAAATACAACTACGATATCGCCTACAATACGCGCGGTCTCAACAGCTTTGAATTGCTCAATCCAAACAATTTGGCGATGATCTGGGCGGCTTTCGCTTTGCTGCTGCCCCTATATGTTTGGCAGTGGTATTTCGTATTCCGCAGGGGGGATCGAGTCGCAGTTTTCATTCAAACAAGCGGGTTGTTGGGTTTGTTATTGGGGGCGAGCTTAACCATAACTGGAGGCAATCACTACAAAGGCGTTTATTTTCTAGCGATAGTCTTGTGCATTTCGGCTCTATTCGCATTGCGGAACATGCGATTCAGTGAATCTCCGCGTTGGAGAAGAGTCGGGGCAACGATCGCTATTATGCTAATAATTTTGGTCTTCTTACGCATCATATATGTTGACATTTCTCTGCTTAACAAGTCTATCACAAACGAATACAGGGGTTTTGATTATGAACAAAACCACATTATTCATAATCTTGATAAGCGATCGCGTTTCGAAGCCTATTATTGGATACGCGATCATACGTCCGCTGATTCGCTCGTCATCACCCCTTTGGACAGCTTCATATTTGCGAATATTCTCCCCGAGAGACAATTTTATGTAAAAAAGGAACGTAACGTATTTACAGCGAATATCGCCGATTATGACAAGCGCGTTCGACAACTTAACAAATTTTATAGTGACGACACCGGCTTACAAGATTATTATTACATCAGCAGAAACATCGCGCGACACTTCCCGGACCGGCCGATTTACGCTGTTGTCAAAGACTCGGAAGTGAGCCCGGAAGTGATGGCGGGACGCGACGCCGAGCTTGTCTTCGAGCATCAAAGCGATGGGGCGAATGTGTATCGACTGTATCCATCAACCGATCCGCCAATTGATGGGGAATGACAATAGAACGAGCGCTTTGATGAAAGTAGTCGCTATAACGCTAGCAGATATCGTTATGCCGCTTTGGATTATATCTTTCGCGCTATTTGTCAGTGTCGGATATGTACTGACATTGTTGATGCCAATGAGGATAGAAAACTGGGCTGCTTTGTTATTGTTCGCCATCATTCTGCCTCTTGTTTGCCTCGTAGCGCGAGCATGGAGCAAGCATAACCAGGGGGATTACTGCGACGTCGATTTTGCCTGGCGGATGATCTTGCCGATGGCGATCCCTATACTTGTTTTGGCGCCTGGTTTGTTTGGCATTGTCTCCAGCCCAACCATGCAAGTGATGAACCATCCCGACATCCATTTCGGGTATATCTATCAACTCATCTATGATTCGACGCCGGTCGAAAACGTTTTTCTGGCGGGTTTTCCCGCCAATTATTATTGGCTATGGCACGCATATATTGCGGCGTTCGTCAAGCTGACGTCCTTCCAAGCGTCTCATGTTGCCACCTATTTGAATATCATTTCGATACTGCTGAGTCTGCTATGGATCGCGCAGGCGCTTGTCAAACTTCGTTTGGGCAAGCAGCGAACTTTTTCATTGGGGCTGTTGGTCATGTTTGTTTATGCTTCGGTGAATTTAACCGGTACGTTAAGCCTCATAGCTGCTGCCATGGAAGGGCTGCCTTTACTCGAGGACACGCGCATTTTGCTGTTAGAAGGCGCCAGCCGTTATTTGCACAACTCCTTGACTAAAGTCGTTAATATCAATACCACCAATTTGGGCATCGCGGCATTTGCGGGGGTATTTTATATCTGCCTTCGGATTTTGGATGGCAAGATTGACCGCTTGTCTTTGATTCTCATCTCGGCTTGGGGCATTATCGGCCTTGCTTGCATGCAAATCGCTACGCTGTATATTGTTGTTGTCTTGCTGGGCGGGCTTGTTACAACAGGTGGTTTCATTCTTATGCGCCAAAGCAACAGGATCGGCGCTATGCTGACCTATTGGCAGTCACTGCAAAGAAGAATTCCGACGCGATTTATGGTCATTTTCCTGTTTGTAAGTCTTGTTTTGTCCCTCCCGCTGCTAAAGTATGGCAGCGATTTGAGTTACAATCTACAGCCCAGCTTTGGTTTTGAACTGCTGTACCCAAACAACATTGGCATGATAATAGGCGCGCTCATTTTGCTGTTGCCATTGTATTTTGCTAACTTTGTCGTCTTGAAGAGTAGAAACCAGAATTTGCAGATATTTGTCCAGTTGAGCGCGTCGCTCGGGTTGCTCCTGGCATTGAGTTTTGTCCTCTTTTACGATCAGAATCAGTACAAGGGTATCTATAGTTTGTCGATCTTGGTGGCAATTTCGGCTTTATTGGCGCTGCAAAGATTTCACAATAGCGCCAATCGCTTCTCTACTGTTGCCGTCAAGTTTATCGTGGTAGTCTTTTTTGTCTTGGCCTTTTCACGGATGGCTTTCATCGGCGATTTTCTGCTTGAAAGAACTCGCCGCGAATCAATCGCCGCATTCGATTATGAAGACAACCATATCATCCATCTTACGGATAATGCGAATCGATACGCGGCATACTATTGGATACGAGACAATTCACCTCCAGATGCCGTTATCATTATTCCGCTTGATAGCTTTATGTATGCGAATGTCTTGTTCGAAAGACAGCTTTATGTCAAACGGGCACAATACAATTTCACCGAAAACTTATCGGCCTACCATCAGCGAGTTCGGCAATTGCAAAGGTTCTATCGCAACGATATGAGCCCGGAACAGCTATTCTATATGTACCGTAATGTCGCGCGGCACTTCTCCGACTGGCCGATTTACGCTGTTGTCAAAGACTCGGAAGTGAGCCCGGAAGTGATGGCGGGACGCGACGCCGAGCTTGTCTTCGAGCATCAAGGCGATGGGGCGAATGTGTATCGACTGTATCCATCAACCGATCCGCCACAGGAAAGCTGAAACAACCAGATTGTGGAGCATAATCTCAGGTAGCATGAAGGAGCAAAGACATGAGCAAGCGACGCGGAAGTAGACGGGGTTCTTCGGCAGGATTGCCCGGGGGCGCCAATCCCATGGCAATGCTGCAAAAGATGCAGCAGGATATGGCGGAGGCGCAAGAAAGCCTCGAGCAAGAGACCGTCGAAGTGACCGTGGGCGGTGGCGCCATCCGGGTTGTGATTACCGGGCACCAGCGTGTGCAGGCGGTTGAAATCAACCCCGAAGTCATTGATATGGATGATGAAGAATGGCTCAACGACTTGCAGGATCTACTGGTGGCGGCGGTTAACCAGGCTATTGAGCAGAGCCAGGCAATGGCGGCCGAACGTATGGAGCGCATCACGGGCGGTCTGGGCAATATTCCCGGTCTTGGCGGTCTTCTCGGCTAGACGCCCTAACGGTCTGCGGCGTTTCGAATCCTTGCCATTCGGATGCCTGGAAAAAACTATGAACAGTGCCATTCCCGAACCGGTTACCAAGTTGGTAGAGGCGTTTTCTCGCTTGCCGGGTGTGGGTCCCAAGACGGCGTCCCGGCTGACCTATTACCTGTTGCGCGCCTCCGATGATGTTTCTATAGCTTTGGCTCTTGCGCTGACGAACCTCAAGGAGCAAACACGCTTTTGTAGCATGTGCTTCAATATTACTGTGGAGGACCCTTGTCCCGTCTGCGCTTCCTCGGAACGCGATGCTTCGCTGATTGCGGTGGTTGAAGAGCCCTTGGACCTCATGGCCTTGGAGCGCACTGGCATTTACAAGGGCCAATATCATGTATTGCACGGAGCGATTTCTCCCGTGAGCGGCGTTGGCCCGGATGATCTCAAGATTCGCGAGTTGGTGGAGCGTGTGAAAACGGGCGCCGTCCGAGAAGTTATCGTCGCGACCAATCCGGGTATGGAGGGCGATGCCACGGCGATGTACCTTCAGCGGGAATTGGCCGCAACCGGTGTTGTTACGACCCGCTTGGCGCGCGGCTTGCCGACCGGTGGCGATTTGGAGTATGTGGATTCCGTGACCTTGATGCGGGCGCTGGAAGGGCGCAGCGAGCTTAGTTGACACAGCCGCTCGGCGCGGAACCGGCGAATCGTATTGCCGCGCTCGCACAAAATAACAAGCCTTCTCATTGCATGGGCAAGGGGGTTTGTTAAATGAGATGTCAAGTTGGAACGGGAGCGGCCCAAGACATGAGCAATTCCAAACCATTAGACCGTAAGGAAGCTATCAAGCGCATCGACAATTTCCTCGCGCAGCACGATGACTGGCGGGGCGAGACCATGGCGCAGATCCGCAAGATCATCCGCGAAGTCGCCCCTGAAGTGATTGAAGACTGGAAGTACATGGGGTCGCCCTTCTGGTCGCACGAGGGCATCCTCGGTCATGGCAACATTTTCAAAGCCAAGGTGAAGCTCACCTTGCATCACGGCGCCCATCTGCCGGATCCGAATGGACTCTTTAATGCGAGCTTGGGCGCCAGCCAGTCACGCGCAATTGATATATTCGAGGGTGAGGCGATAGACGTTGCCGCGCTCAAGACCTTGCTGCGCGCGGCGATGGATTACAACGCGACGCACAACGTAAAGAAGAGCAAGGGTTCGCGAGACATTTAGCCCAGGTCGACCTATCGGCTTCTCCGACATATTTGTCGAACGGGCTTAGAGTGCGACTGAGTTTGTTGGCGCCTGTCCGCAACAGTAGATTCCCGGCGATTCTCAAGCAGTTTCCGCAATTCATCTATCGTATCCTTGACAGTTGCCGCTGTCGTTGCTAAGCTAGAGTTGAAAGGTGAGAGGCGATCTCTCGTCTTTTTTGTCCCAATCATATGGGGCGAGTGCAAATTAACAGCAGAATAGTGGGTTAAGACGGAGAAATACAAACCCTGATCGAATACGGAGAGTTTGATCCTGGCTCAGGATGAACGTTGGCGGCG
>DAOULD010000217.1:0-6256 GCA_034420635.1 Anaerolineae bacterium
GCCCTCATTTTGCCCTCATTATACCCCCTTTCTGGGTAACAGTATAGATACAGTATGTATACGGGGGGGGGGGGGGGGTCCCCCCCCCCCCCCCCGTATACATACTGTATCTATACTGTTACCCAGAAAGGGGGTATAATGAGGGCAAAATGAGGGCATCTTCCCAGCATTTGAGGACGCATTGCGCTTCATCTATGGTGAAAAAATCCCTGTGCCCTCTGCGCCTCTATTTTAATAAACCGCTTCACTCATGCGACGAGAAGGCTTATTATTTTGTGTGAACGCGACATTCCTGGGACCTTTTCGCCGGTTACGCGCCGAGCGGCTGTGGTGAATCAAACGCTTCTAGAACTTTGCCCATTCACCGCGCAATTCGCTATACTATGCCCATCAGCATTGCACCATTTATTCGATAAACGGAGGACAGTCATGCGTAAATTACTTGCTTTACTTGTGGTACTTGTTCTTTTGCTCGGGGTCTCCGTCACCACGGCGGATGGCCATCTCACGCCGATCAAGCTGCAGTTGCAGTGGGTGGCGCAATCGCAGTTCGCCGGCTACTTCGCCGCCGTTGACCTGGGCTTCTACGAAGATGAAGGGCTTGACGTCACCATTCTCGAGGGCGCGGTCGAGATCGTGCCGCAGCAGGTTGTGGCATCGGGCGGCGCGGAATTCGGCCTGGCTTGGGTGCCGAAAGTGCTTGAGTCGAACGAACGCGGCGCCGACCTGGTGAATATCGCCCAGGTCTTCCAGCGCAGCGGCACGCTCGAAGTCTCCTTCGTCGATACCGGCATCGAATCGGTCGATGACTTCGCCGGCATGCGCATCGGCACCTGGGGCTTCGGCAACGAACACGAGCTCTTCGCCGCCATGCGCGCGGTCGATATCGACCCCGAAAACGCCGATGACGTCACCGTCATTCAGCAGCCCTTTGACATGTCGCTGCTGCTCAATGGCGAGCTGGACGCCGCGCAAGCCATGACCTACAACGAATACGCGCAGGTCCTGGAAGCGGTTAATCCCGATACCGGCGAGCTGTATCAGCCGGAAGACCTGAACGTCATTGACTTCAACGATGTCGGCACCGCCATGCTGCAAGACCACGTCTTTGTCAACGCCGATTGGCTGGCGCAAGAGGGCAACGAAGATCTCGCCGTCGCCTTCCTCAAAGCCAGCTTCCGCGGCTGGATCCACTGCCGCGACAACCCGGATGAATGCGTCGGCATCGTGCTGGACAACGGTTCAACCCTGGGCGAAAGCCACCAGACCTGGCAGTTGAACGAGATCAGCAAGCTGATCTGGCCCTCCCCGGCCGGCATCGGCATCATGGACGAAGAGCTCTGGGCGCAGACGGTCGCCGTTTCGATTGAAGGTCTGGTCATCAGCGAAGAGCCGGGCATGGGCGCCTACCGCAGCGACCTGGCGCAGGCGGCGCTGGATTCGCTGGCGATGGACGGCATGGATGTCACCGGCGACATGTGGGAACCGGTCGAGGTCATGCTGCGCCCCGGCGGCGAATAGTCGACGAGTCCATTTCCTTTGGACGATGAGGGGCGACCGGCGGTCAGTGTCGGCGGGCTGTGTCCACGCGCCCTACGCGACCTGTCAGGTCGCCCGAAAATCACTGAAATAATTTCAGGTTTTGCGGCGATATCAAGCCTGATGAAAAGGTGTCCGCCCCTCAACTCATTTTGGGAGAAGGGCAATCACACGCCCGCATAATGTGGGCGTGTCTCGCTTTTGCCGAATTCGAACGACGCGAGGCCATGCCAAATTCGCCAGCGCCACTGCTTCGCGACCCAATCTACGACGGCGCTGCCGATCCGACCCTGATTATGCAAGTCTAAAACGGCGTTGGCTTGTGGTGGATCGACTGGTCTATCATGATGCCGATATTAGTATTTGGGGTTACTCCCATGATCATCTTCTATTTCTTTTTGCAGCGGCGCATCGCCGCCGCTCCGGCCACCGGCCCTCTGCGGGGCTAGCGCAAAGCTTCACTCGGGAATAAAGAAAACACGCCCACCTGATGTAGGTGTTCTTCGTTCTCGAAAATTTGACGGAACCGACGGCATTGGTTATATTAACTCGCGCTATGGAAAAACTGGACAGACACATCATCCGCACCCGCCGGGCGCTGGCTGACGCGCTAATCACGCTAGCCTTGGAACGGGGCTACGAAAACATCACAATAAGAATGCTGACCGAGCATGCCGGCGTCGGCAATCGCACCTTTTACCGTCACTACTTGAGCTTGGACGAGCTGCTGATACAGGTCTTGACGGCCGCGTTTCAAGAGTACAAAGAGCGCGCTCTTGAGGCGGAGACGCCTCATGATGAAGTGCTGGCTCTTTTCAGTTTCATTCGGGATCATCCAGATGTCTTGCGCGTCTATGTCAACCTGCCTTGGCGCCATCCAGCGCGCCAGATCATCCTGACCGAAGCGGCAAAAATCGTGCACAGCCGTTACGCCCAGCGGAACACAACCAGCGTGCCGCTGGCTCTGTCGATTGATCATATTCTACTAGCCACAAACAACTTGGTGGCTTGGTATCTGGATCACATTGACGCCTACACGCCGGAACAGGTAGCGGTCATCCACGAAGTTCTCATCCTCGACGCGCTTGAGCAACAAGCGATTGTCATGCGCAGCGATTGGATGCAGAAGCGTCACCGGTTTCGCTGAGCCGAGCGATATCTCTCGCCGCGCCAGATCTCGCTAGCGCCCTCATCAGCGCATTCCTCCGCCCTCCTCATAAAGGACGGTGGCGCTTGTATTGCGCCCTGTCACGGCATTGTCTTGAATTGCTTCCGCTTCATATGGGCAAGTTTCACGTACTGGTTTGCGTGGGTCTAACTGACAACCTAAGCGGGGTATAAATATGACCGAATATTGATACGAGTGCGCCAAAACTGTGTCATTAAGTTGTGGATAGCAAACCACCTGTTTAACATCCATTTGTCTTATTCACGAAGAGGCAAAGGATGAAAACTATGATTGACGCAGGCAGACGATTTCTATTATTTATTCTGTTTACTTCGCTCTTGTTGGGCGGGGTAGCGCAAGCCCAATTTCCGCCCGGAATACCGCCGCCGCCCATACCCCCGCTGCCGCCATTCGAGCTTGATACGGGCATTCCCCTGGCGCAGGTGCTTATCCCGCGTTCCCTGCCCATTCTTGCGCAGGACGTTTCGCCCGCTTTCAGCGATGTCACTATGATATTTCGTCTTGGGGCAGTGGTCATTGCAGGCGTGTTCGATGCCTTGGCGCCCTATCACCCGACGGCTGTTGGCGTCTACACGCGCATCGAGCGACGACCGCAAGAAGAATGGACGCTGCGCAATATGAACATCGCCACACTATATGCTTTCTATCATGCGGTGAGGGGGCTGTTGCCGCAGCGCGAAGCCGTTTGGCGTTCTACGTTGACCGACTACGGACTCGATCCCGAAGACGGTATGGACCTTACCACGCCCGCCGGCATTGGGACTGCAGCTGGCAAAGGCGCCATCGCGGCTCGCCTGCATGATGGCATGAATCAGGCTGCTGGCTACGCGAATAACACCGGATATGCGCCGGTCAACACCGCTTATGATTTGGTGGATGCCTCGCGCTGGCAGCCAGCCATCCGGCGCCAGGGGATGGGCCTGCATGCCGTACAGCAGTTTGTCACGCCGCAGATGGCGAATACGGAACCCTTCGCCGACTTCAATCCGCGCGATTATCGTATCCCCGCGCCTGTAGCGAGCAATCCGGAGAATTGGGATGCTTATAAGGCGCAGGTAGATCATGTGCTGGAGGTTTCGGCCAACTTGACCGACGAAGACAAGATGATGGCTGAGTTCTTCGACAACAAGATCGTGTCCTTCGGATGGTCCTTGGTCCAGGCCGTGGTGAATCATCGCCTTTCACCGATAGAATTCGTGCAAGTCGATTGGCTGACGCAGGCAGCCGCATTCGATGCCATGATTTTCACCTGGCAAGAAAAAATGCGCTACGACGCGGCGCGCCCATTCAGCGCCGTCGCCCATGTCTACGGCGATGAACTCGTCACCGCTTGGGGCGGTCCCGGTAGAGGAACGACCGAAATACCCGCCAGTCAATGGCAAAGCTACATCAATGTCGCCGACCATCCCGAATATCCCTCCGCCTCGATGTGCGCCTGTCAAGCGCAAGGGCAGGCGGCGCGGCGCTATTTTGGCACGGACGAGCTTGGGCTGTCGGTGACGTACGCGGCGGGCTCGTCTCGCATTGAACCAGGCATTACGCCGGCTGAAGATGTGACGCTGCACTTCGCCACCTGGACAGAATTCGAAGAGGAATGCGGGCGAAGCCGCGTCTTGGGCGGGACCCATTTTCAAGCCGCCATTGACGCCAGCGCGGCGGTCTGCCACGCCTTTGGCGATCACATGTACGACTACTTCGTTACGCTGATGGATGGCGCCGCGCCCGAACGCGCGCCGGCGCAAGCACTGGCGCCTGATCCGAGACGCGATGACCGCGCCGATAGACCGGGCGCTGGCGATTCGGTCGCATCGGCTATCGACTTGGACAACTGCCAGGTGACGGCGCGCGCTGATCTGCGCCTGCGCAGCGCGCCTTGGGGCGAGATACTCGATCTCATTCCCGCTGGCGCTGCCGTTCCAGCCAACGCTCGTACACAGTCCTGGTTCAGTGTCAACTATCAAGAACAGGACGGCTGGAGCGCAGCCTGGCTTGCAGATAGCGAAGGTGATTGCGACTGGCTCGGTTCAGGCGCGTGAACCATCAGGCGGGCGGGGAGCTTGGGGAATCGGACCGGCCGACGCCCTCTTTGGCGCCTGGCGCGAGCATCTTACCGCCTTATCCCTCTCGCTCCCGTCGACAGAACGCTTGAAGGATAAACAAAACACGCCCGCATATCGCGGGCGTGTTTCTTGATTGCTTATCGCTCTTAACTCCCGTGCATGGCTCGTTTCCGCGCCAGCATCCGCTCCCGCGCTTCCGGCGTTCCATCGTGGCTGGTGCCGAACCAATGGTCGAAGGGCATGCCCATCTCGCCGTAATTGCACTCGAAGTAGCGGTGATGCAGCGAATGATAGTAGGAGGCGCCTGACGGGACCTTCACCCCGTCTTTGACCACGAACTCATCGAAGCCGCCATGCCCCAGAATAGCGGCGAAAGTGGCGTGCTGCCCGTTCATCATCATGTGAATGGGATGCGAAGCGACGACCCAGTGGATCAGCATGCAGGTGTAATAGAGCAGGTGCTCGATCGGGTGCATGGACAAGCCGGACCAGGGTCCGATGTCGATATTCTTGTGGTGCACATAATGCGCGATCTTGTAGAAGAACTTCACATGCAGCAAGCGGTGCGCCCAATAGAAGTGGAAATCCCGCCACAGCGGCACGAGCAGGAGTATCACGATGAACCAGACCGGCTGCTGGCGCGGGTCAACGAAGGGGATGATGCCGTTGGCGTATGCCCAGAGCATGACCACCTCGAAACCAGTCCAAATCGTGCCGGCGCTGGCGATGCTCCAGAATGCGTTGTCGCGAACCTGATCGTTCCAGAGGAACTTCTTGTTCTTGCTCATCCAGTGCGGCGACCACTTGTACTGATAGCCCTGCGCCTTATTTGACCAGAGGCGGACGTGCAATACGGTCGCCAGGGCGATTAGCATGACCTGGTTGCGGATGAATATCTCGAGAATCCAGCCGGCGCTGAATTCTTTCATGCGCGCCATCTCCGGCGTCAGGTAAAGCCAGGTCACGGTCGCCACGATCATGTACATGAGATTCATGGGCCAGATATAGTCTTTGACCCACTTGGCGATCGCCTTGGGATCCGGGGGCCAGGTGAATACCGGGTTCGGCACGCCAAATTCTTTGTCCGGCTTCCAGTAGCCGCGCTCGTCCCGCGGCATGCCGTCGGCAAGACCGTCTCTTTCCGCGCTTATATTTGCCATCGTAAATCTGCCTCAAAAGATCAATAAGTTACGTTAGCTTTAAGCATAGCGCAGGGCTGCGCCCGGCGCAAATATGACCTGCCAGAATGGCGGATCTTTTACTCACCGGCTGTGTTCAAAATCAGGCCCTGCATAAAATGCTTTTGAAGCGCGAAGAACAGGATGAGCGTCGGAATCGATGCGGTAAGCGCGCCAGCCATCTGTTGCGGGATGGTGCCCTTGCCGTAGGTGCCTGAGAGCATCGCTAGCGATGTCATGACCGGTCGCACATCGTCTGACTTCGCCAGAACCTGACCAAAGAGAAAATC
>DAOULD010000218.1:0-14281 GCA_034420635.1 Anaerolineae bacterium
CGTCGCTCACGCTTTGTTTCCGTCTTTTGTCCGTTTCTCATGCTCGCCTATCGCCCACCAGAGACTTGCGCCAACCGCTTCCCAGTCGGCGCGCATATCGTCGGCGATTGAACGAGACAGGATTTCGTCGGTGAACTCGCGGCTTTCAGATCCCGTGAAGTCCATGAGGCTAGCTAGCCCGCGCAAAAAGGAGCGCTCGGGCAAGTAGAACGAATTCGCGATCTTGCGCTTGTCGTATGCCATGATGTCCTCTGAATCAGAGCGCATAGTTTAGCAAAACCTGGAGTTTAATGGAATCCCCTTGACAAAAGACCCAAAATCCACCCATAGCATATAGTCAGCGCCGTCCCTTGTCAATGAAGCCATTCCCCGCTGTGCTATACTGGACGCGCAAATTCACGTGCGAGGCAGCCCATGAAAAACCGGCTCTATTATGGCGACAACCTGGAGATCCTGCGCAACCGGGAGTACTTCCCGGATGCATGCGTCGACCTGATTTACCTCGACCCGCCCTTCAACAGCAACCGCAATTACAACGTGCTCTTCAAGTCCGAGAGCGGCGCGGACAGCGAAGCGCAGATCACGGCATTTGAGGACACCTGGCATTGGGGCGAAACCGCCGAGGCGACATACGACGACCTGGTCTTCAACGCGCCGCACAAGGTGGCGACGGCGATAGAAGCGCTGATGAACCTGATCGAGCGCAACCAGATGATGGCGTATTTGGTGATGATGAGCGCGCGGCTGGTTGAGTTGCATCGGGTCTTGAAGTCGACGGGCAGTTTGTATCTGCACTGCGATCCGACGGCGAGTCATTATTTGAAGATTGTGCTGGATGCGATATTTGATCCGACCAACTTTAGGAACGAAATCATCTGGCGACGGTCTGGTTCGCACGGAAAGGTCAAACGGCTTGCTCCAATTCACGACACTATTCTGTTTTACACGAAGACTGACTTATACCTTTGGAATCCCATCTATAAGCCATATATGAAACGACATGTAGAAAAAGCGTTTACACAGGATGGCAAAGGCTGGCGCACCAAGTATTCTGGAAACGTCTTAACTGGATCAGGAACAAGACGAGGGCTTTCGGGACAACCATGGAAAGGATTTGACCCAACTCCAAAGGGTAGGCACTGGGCAATTCCTGGGAGGCTTTTGGAGCATATCCCTGAGGACTTAAGCGGACTAAACCAACACGAGAAGATGGACCGACTATACGAGCTGGGATACATAAAGATTGTTGAAGGAAACCAGTGGCCAGTCTACGAAGTCTACCTGAGCGAAGCGTCAGGACAACCAGTTCCGGACATTTGGGCGTATCAACCTCATACCGAAGGAACGGTATTTGGAACCAAGGAAGGCATTGATCACGACGTAAAGTGGTTAGGCCCGAGAGATCCTGAGAGACTAACATATCCCACGCAGAAACCGGAAGCCTTGCTGGAACGCATCATCCGCGCATCGTCCAACGAGGGCGATGTTGTGCTCGATCCCTTCTGCGGATGCGGGACGGCCATCGCCGCCGCGCACAAGCTGGGACGCAAGTGGATCGGCATCGATATCACGCACCTGAGCATCGCCCTGCAGAAATACCGCTTGCAAGATATGTTCGAGTTGGTATCTGGCACAGATTACGCGGTCATCGGCGAGCCGGCGACGGTGGACGGGGCGCGGGAACTGGCGCGGGATTCCGCCAACGAAGGGCGCTATCAATTTGAGTGGTGGGCGCTGTCGCTGGTGCGAGCCAAGCCAGCCGGCGGGTCGGCGGGTTCGCGGCGGGGCAAGAAGGGCGCGGACGCGGGCATTGACGGCGTCATCAACTTCTTCGACGAAGACGATAAGGGCAAGAAGAAACCGCAAAAGGTGGTTGCGCAGGTCAAGTCGGGGGTGGTGAAGTCGGGCGATATCCGCGACTTGAAAGGGGCGGTCGAGCGCGAGGGCGCGGCGATTGGCGTGTTCATCACGTTGGAGAAGCCGACGGGGGCGATGATAAAAGAGGCGCTGGCGGCGGGCTGGTACGAGTCGCCGGCATGGGGCAAGAAGTATCGGCGCTTGCAGATCTTGACGATTGGGGATTTGTTCGAGGGCGCGGGGGTCGATATGCCACCGCAGCATGGGACGCATCAGCGGGCGAGTCGCTGGAAGCGGGGGGATGTGAGCGTCGATGGGGAGAGTCAGCGGGAGTTGATTTAGGTTTGGCTGAACACAGAGTGCGCGGAGGGCACAGAGAAGGACTGAAGCGACCTGTTCATTAGCCAATTTGTTCTTTATAATTCTGACAATTATTACGAGCCGAAATCAAGGGGATTTCTGTGACGAGTGCGTTTATAAGCTATGCAGATGATGACGCCGCAGAATTTGTAGACTTTCTCGAAGCATTACTCATCGACTGGGGCGTGGATGTGTTCCGCGATCGTCATAATCTAGGTTCAGGCCCATATGTCAGACAGTTTGAGCGAGAGATTCCTAAGAGAGAGTTTTTCCTGAATGTAGTGAGCAAATGCGCTGAATCATCTGATTGGGTTGATGCAGAAATTCAACTTGCATTCCGAAAACGTAAGAAGCACAAAATGGTGCCCTTAAAACTCCATTCAATCTCACTGGATGACAAACTCATACTAGGTATGTTGCAATATATCGATTTCACAGGTTGGCACAATAACCATGACGTGTACGATGCAACCTTCGAGCTAGCACGATTCATGAAGATAAGGCTTTCTAACCGCGAATGCCGAGCTTCAACGGATGCAGCATTTGCAAAAATAGGGAAAACGCGTGGCAGATTTACTCACCGACGGGCGAGTTACTCCATTGAGAAAGATACCTACAGTAATTTGGAGATAGACCCAACCAAAATATCAATACCGGGACCTGCAGAAGTGTCAGAGAATGGTGGAGACAAGCCGCTTTATAGAACTGGCCAGAGAGTCCCATCGACTGGTATCTACAAGTGGGCAATGTATTCCGATGGAACAAGTACTCCGTTGCCTACACGTGAGGAACGCAGTATACGACTCTTGCGTGGAAAGAGGTTTCCACGGATTCATTCCGCCAGGAAGGATGCATACTGGCGACGCAATGGATGGTATCCAAGGAGTCAAGACATACGAGATCCGCAGAAACCAGGGGAGATCGCGGACAATCCAGGCGAGTTTGTTGAACGAGGACCTCGCGGCAGTGAGATTCGCAGACCTCACCTAGTGACCATCGACCGAGGCGACAAGTTGCCACCAACGCAAATGCCTGGTCGTACCTGGGAACGAATAGGTCCACGTAAGCCGAAAGGAGGTACAAGTGTGGCAGAATACAAAACTGGTGAACACGCCCCTCTTTCCGGCCGCTACGATTGGGTTCGGTATACAGACGGAACAAGAACGCCCCGCCCAACGCGGGAGGAACAACGAATTCGTTTGACGGCTGGTGAAAAGTTTCCACCGATAAGTTCCTGCAATAAGGGGGCCGTGTGGCGAGGGCCAGTGTAATGAGCAAGAGAAACCCGCCGCGTATTCCTAACCCGATTCGACCACCTAGAAAGCCGGAGCCGAAGCCGCCTATTCCACCGAGACGGCCGCAGCCACCGGCACCGCCAGTTCCGAAGCCTCCGCAGCCACCTCGGCGGCCGAAGGTTTCCGGACCACAAATCATCCGTAGCTAAACAGACAAAAGATAGAGGAGGCCTGAGATGGCTAAAAGGCAAAAACCCGGCGAAATTGCGGACAGGCCGGGCGAGTATGAAGAAAGAGGTCCACGCGGTGGCGAGGTCCGCAAGCCACGCGAAGTGACCATCGACCCGGGGGATAAGCTGCCTCCGACGCGAGAGCCAGGCCGTACCTGGGAGCGAACTGGTCCACGTAAGCCGTAGGAATCTTGCAGCACCGAAAGTGTGGGAGTGACCGCTCTCACATTTTCTTTTTCCCCATTCCTCTGCGCCTCTGTGGTGAATCTTAATCCAACTCCGTCCGCGCGCCAGCAAACACGGACTTCACTGCTTCCTTGTCTCCAAGCCCACGCCGACCTCAAACAGAACGTTTGTGTTTTTGCGAGCTTCATGTTATTCTCATCCTACTTGACTAGAGTGCCCACATTGACGTCATAAAGTACGAGAGGAGCGCCCCTCATGCCCAGCCCCAAGCCACCACCCAGCGCGCCCGCCCCACAGCAACGCGACGAAACCGATCTCGATGAACTCACCGAGGCTCAAGCTGAGTTCATGGAAGACCTGTGCATCAGCCTGATACAAATGAAGAATGGCGATGTGATGCCCGCCCTTGAAGCTCTGCGCGAGATCCGTGAATCACTAACCTAGCGAGAGAAGCGGGCGAGCCACCGGCTCGCCCCTACCGATTAGTCTCAATCGGTTCTTCTCTGTGCCCTCTGAGCCTCTGTGGTGAATCCTAACCCGACTCCGCCCTAGCGCCAGCAAACACGGACTTCACCGCCTCGCGATCCCCGGCGAAGAGCAAACCGGCGCTGACCTCGAAAGCCAGTTCATCCGGGACAGCCGTAACCTCGAAGGGACGGGTCTGCTCCGGCTTGTCCAGCCGATTCAAGGCGAAGCGCTCCCACTGCGCCAGTTCGTTTTCAATCGCCGACTTGTGAGCGTCCTCAGGTGTCGCGGAAACTGGGCGAGCCAATGGCTCGCCGCTGCCAGTTTGGTCATGGATCGGGAAATGCGGGTTGCGGTTGCTCACCGGGGCATCGCCCCAGGGCACGGGCGGCAGTTGAAAATACGTCGCGCGCAGTTCGTTGATGCTCAGCAGCGGGTAGGCGGCGCGGATCTCCGCCAGGCGCGCGCCCGCGTCGGTGGGACGGATGTCGTCGTATTCGGCGACCAGGTCGGCGCCGTAAAAGGGCAGCAGCTCCGCCGTGATCTTCTGGGCGACGCGCACCAGCTTGGGCCAGAGCGTGCGCTCGATGAAGAGGCGTTCGGCTACCTTCGCGTTGGCTTCGGTGGCGTTTTCGCTGACCAGAGCTACCGGGATGCCGAAGATGTTGAGGATCTCGTCGCGCTGGGCGCGCCGCCCCTGCAGGAAATCGAGATCGGTATGGCTCAAGCCGACATTCTGCCACTCGATGGACCCGCCGCGCAGGAAGGCGGTACTGCGTTGCGTACCGCCGTAGCTATTGCGCCATTCGCGTTTGAAGCGCTCGAAATCGGTATCGGAGATGAACTCCTGGATGTTGACGATGCCGGCCGGCACGCCGTTGTCTATTCCGAAGGTATTGCGATTCCAGTCGGCCATGTGCTTGTCGCTGAGCGCGGCGGCGCGCGCCGCTGAGATGGGCGACAAGCCGTAGTAGTCGTTGCCCGGGCTCCAGCGGCGGAAGTGGATCACTTCCAGGGCGTCCAGGGGAATCATCTGGCCGTCGATGGTGTAGAGATAGCCGCGCAGGATATTTTGCCTGTCCGGCACGACGGTCATGCGGTCGGGACGCAGCGCCCAGATCTCGCGCGGTTGGCCCTCGGCGTCGCCGGCCAGGAACCAGTAGGCGTTGCCGTGCAATTCCAGCGAGCCCAGCGTCTGCTCGAACAATTCGAAGCGGCTGGTCATGGGATTGGGATTGCCGAGCAACTGCTCCAGCGGATGATTCTCGATGCCGACGCGCTTTTCGCCCGCCAGCCGGTAGACCTTGAGCGGAGCCAGCGCGCCGGCTTCCGCGATACGGTTGATGGCGATGTAGACCCAGGGCGACTGCTCGTAAAGTCGCGCCGACTGCGCCTCAGTCGGCGGCGCTGTACTGAAGCTGTTATGCGTCGCCAGGCTTTCGATATGAGGCGCACCCGGGCGCAAGCCTTTGCGGCGCGCGCTGAAAAGATCACTCAACCAATTGAACACGATTCGCTCCTTTGCTGTCATTTTCCACAAGCTAGCACAATGTGCGGAGCAAAAGGCGACTAAATAGTCGCGTTTTAACGAAATTCATATATTCAGTTCGATAAGAGGGACAGGCTTTGGGCGGCTATGCAGCGACTGCCGAGGTCTAGCAATAGCCGAAGGCAGCCACAATCTGCGTGATTACCGGCGTATCGCACCAGAGGTTGAGGGTGTCGATCAAGAGCAAACCGATGAAACCGAAACAGACAAAAGCCAGCACGAAGAAGACGAAACAGCCCAAGACCAGCCATTGCGAGGACCCGCCTTCATCGTCCCGCGCTTTATAGGGGTCGTAGTCGTAACCCGGGTACTGTTGCGGCGGTGGCGGGGGAATCTGGTAGCCGGCAGGCGGCTGGCCATAATAGGCCGGCTGCTGCGTCTGCGGCGGTTGCTCGGGATAGGCGACAGGCGGCGCCGGCGTCGATTCACCGACCGGCGGCAAATAGGGATCGGCCAGCGGTTGCTGCCCGCCGAAAGCGGCGGCCGGGGGACCGTAGGAGGCTTCCGCCGGCGGCGCTTCCACTGGGGGCGGCGTCAGCGGTCCCGGCGTCGGGATGCCGGCGCTGGCTGGAGGAGCTGCCGCGGCGGGCATCTGTTTCTCAAATGCGAGCGTGACCGTTTCGCCCAAGCCGACCATATCGCCGTTTTGCAGGGTCGTCACGCCGGAAACGCGCTTGCCGTTGACGAAGGTGCCATTGGTCGAGCCCAGATCTTCCACTGTGACGGTGTCGGCAGAACGTTGCAAGCGCAGATGATGACGGCTGGTTTCGCGGTCGTTGATGACGATGTCGTTGGTGATATCGCGCCCCAACGTGGTCAGATCCTTGGAGATTTCGTAAGTTTGATTGGGCTGCGGACCCCGCCTAACCACCAAACGGAAGCTGTTTGGCTGCTGCATCATATCCTCCTGCGCGCGTCATCGGACCGTCGCGAGACCTGGGCGCGCCTCTCCTTTGGAAGCGCTACTCGAGAACGGGAAGACGGCATCGCGCACTGGCACGCTTGTCCCTGCATTATACATGGTTTTGTTTATTTGGTAGAAATTTGCCCGCGCATTTGAGAATGGAATCGCGCTAGGACGGCAGCCACAGCGCAACCATTTCCAATCCATCCAGCCAATGTCCCGCGACGATCAGTTCCCAGTGCAAATGTGCTCCGGTGCTGCGCCCGCTATTGCCGCTGAGGCCGATGATTTGCCCGGCGTCGACCGCTTCCCCCGGGGGCACATTGGTTGCCGACAAATGCGCATAAAGCGTGTATACGCCGACTCCGTGGTCGATGACAACGGTGTCGCCGCGGATTTCGAGCGGAGCGGCAAAGACAACTTTGCCAGAAGCCATCGCGTGTACCGGCGTCCCGGTCGACGCCCGCTGATCCCAGCCGGTATGACGGGTTTTGACGCCATCGTTCAATACGCGAAAGGCGCCGAAGGGAGAGGTGGTTTCGCTTTCCAGCGGCAGGCCGAAGCCATCGGCGTCCCACAAGGGCTTGGGTCCCGCCTCGCTGGTGATTTCGTCCAAGCGCGCGAATTCGGCGGCTTCTATCGCTGGATCGACCAGGTAGGCGCGATCTGCGGGGAGCTCGAATTCCTGCAAGATAAAGCGCCCCGAATCGACGCGAATATCGCGCGTGAAGCTGATTTCTTCAGGGCCGCGGTCAGCCCTTACCGTCAGTTGACGCAAGCCCGGCGAAGCGTTCATATCGACAATCAGGAGCGCGTACCAGGCATCGTCCTCGACCTGGAAGAAGCGCCGCTCCCTACCGAGGTAGTCCAGGCGCGGGCTCTCGATTCCGCCGCCCGCGAGGCGCAACAGGCCGAAGCCGCCTTGCTTGAGCGAAGAAAAGTAGAGTTCCAAACGCGCCCCCGACTCGATCATCACTGCCGTGGGCATGGGACGCGGCGCCGGCTGGAAAACAATATCGAGGCTGTCTTGAGCCCTTGCGGGAATCAAGCTCAGCGTGAGCATCAGGCAGGCTAGAATCAGACGAGCGGTCGGCAACATTGGCATTTTGAACGCAGCTGACGAATGGATCGCCGCGCTATGATAGTGGCATTCGCAATTTGCTAACAGGAGCAACCTGATAGAACTAGACTGCTCGAGAGGCTAGTCCGGGGACTGATGCTGGCTGGCCGCGCGCATCTCGGCCAGATGCAGCCGTTCATGGGCGCCACAGGCGTGGATGGCGCCCACCAGGTTGTAGTCCAGGAAAAAAGGATTGCTAAACGCGACCTCGGTTTTGTCGATGGGGAAGGCGATGACAAGGCCGCGCAGTTGGTCTCTCACGCGCTCCCATTCCCTCAGAAGCTGCTGCCAAGTTTCCTCGGCGCGTTCTTCGCGCCGCAATTCGTACAATGCATTGACCGTCCCGCGCCCGCGCAGGTCGACGCTGAAGGGCTTCCCGTCCATTGCATGCTGCAATGCCGCGACCATGTCGGCTTCAAGCGCGGTCAAATGGATGATCAAGTCGCTTACGGTCCAACCGGAGCTAGCGTGGACAGGCAGATCCGGCGGCAGTCGCTCGACCAGCGCAAGAGCCTTGGCGCGTCCTTGATCCAGAGTGGCAATCAGATCGGCTTTGATGCGAGGCAAGCTGTTCATGGCAGGTCTCCAGATTCGGCTCTGGCATTGAGACCAGGTATAGGTAAGAACACTTTGGCGCCTGAAAGTGGCGAAATCGCTGAGAAATTCGGGAGCGGATAGAGCGTCTCCGCGTTTTATCTGTCCGCTCAGATGCAGGGGACTCGACGGCGGTCGCGCGAAAAAAGGATGCCGCATAGAGATCGCGCCTCAAAGTGTTATACTTGTAGGATTCGACTTCAGGACAAGGACAAAACCATGACGGCTGAGGCCAACCGACGAATCCTCGCCTATTTGCGCGAACACGTGGACGACATGCTCGCTGACTTGATCAAGCTCATCGACCTGGAATCCCCCACCCTGCACAAAGCGTCGGTGGACGCGCTGGGCGTTGTCTTGGCCGATGAACTGCGCGGATTGGGCGCGGCGGTCGAGGTCATTCCCAAGGGAGAGGTTGGCGATATCGTGCGCGCCCGTTGGAACGTCGGTCCCGGGGGCGTGGTCATCCTCAGCCACATGGACACCGTTTGGGCGGTGGGCACGGTGGCAGATCGACCGACGCGGGTTGAGGGCAAGCGCATCTACGGCGTCGGCGCCATGGATATGAAAGGCGGGATCGTCATCGCGTTATGGGCATTGCGAGCGCTGCGGGAGCTGAACCTGTTCCCCGCCCAGCCTATCAGCTATATGCTCAACACGGACGAGGAAACCGGCAGTCGGCATTCAGCCCTGGAAATTGAAACGGAAGCGCTGTCGCACCAGGTCGTCTTCGTCACCGAGCCGCCACAGGACGGCAAATACAAAACCGAGCGCAAGGGCGTCAGCCATTACAGTATCACTGCCAAGGGGCGCGCGGCGCATGCCGGCGCCGATCACGCCCGTGGCGTCAACGCGATTGAAGAGATGGCGCATCAGATCCTGGCTGTCCAGGCGATGACGGACTACGCCATAGGCACAACCGCCAATGTCGGCGTCATCAAAGGCGGGACGCGCGGCAACGTCGTGCCCGCGGAAGCGAATATCGAGATCAACGTGCGCGCCCGCAGCCGCGCCAATGCAAAAGCCATCCACGAGCAGATCATGAGCTTGCGAGCGATTCATCCCGAAGCGGAGTTGATCATTGAAGGCGGGATCGGCGTGCCGCCGATGGAACGGACGCCGGAGATCGCCGCGCTCTTCAAGCGGGCGCAAGGTTTGGCCGCGGACATGGGAATCGCAATCGACGAGGGCAGCACGGGCGGCGGCTCCGACGGCAACAAGACAGCCGCCCTGGGCGTACCGACGCTCGATGGCATGGGCATCGTCGGCGACGGCGGCCATGCCGTTACCGAATACGGCGAGATCGATTCCATGCCCGAGCGCGCGGCGATCATGGCGGCGATGCTGCGGGAAGACCTGTAAATATATAATCAGGAGAACGCTATCATGTCACCCATTGCCTTGGTCACGGGCGCCAACCGCGGGATCGGCAAAGAGGTCTGCCGGCAACTGGCGGGGCGCGGCATACTGGTTTTATTGTCAGCGCGAGATCTGACTAAAGCGCAGGCCGCCTGCCAGGAAATTGGATCTGACAATATCCAGCCAAGGCAATTGGATGTTACCGACGACGCCAGCCTCCAACGACTGCGCGACGAGATTGAAGCTGAGTACGAGCGCCTGGATGTGCTGGTTAACAACGCCGCGATTCATTACGATCATTGGCAGAAGGCGCTTAACGCGGATTTCAACATCGTCAGCGAAGCCATCGATACCAATTTGTACGGACCCTGGCGGATGGCAAAAGTCTTTGCGCCGCTCTTGAAGAAAAGCGCGGAGCCGCGCGTCGTCAATGTCAGCAGTGGTTCCGGGTCGCTTTCGACGATGGGCGCGGGACCGCCGGCATACAATGTCAGCAAGACCGCCCTGAATGCCCTGACACGCATGCTGGCGGCGGAGATGGCGGCGGACGGCGTCTTGGTGAACGCCATATGCCCGGGCTGGGTGGCGACGGAGATGGGCGGCGAAGGCGGCCGACCGATCGCCGATGGCGCAGCCGGCATCGTCTGGGCGGCGACCTTGCCCGATGACGGACCGACAGGCGGCTTCTTCCGCGATCAGCAGCCGCTGGAGTGGTAAGAAAAAGGCGTGTTGAACGGAATGCGCGAAGCAATGTACGACAATATCCGCTTAACCGAGCGACAGATCCTATTGCGCGCCTCTGGCCAAAGTTTTCATCGCGGTGAAATGCTCTATGCGAATGGGGCTATTTCTTCGCCGGTGCGGCGGGAGAACGAGATTAGCGCAAGATGCCGAGGATCCTATCCGCAACCCTATCGCGTCTGGGCAAAATTTCTGGCTGGAGAAATCGCCGCTACGAGTTGCAACTGCGAATACGACTGGGGCGGGGATTGCAAGCATATCGTCGCCTTGCTACTCACGTACCTGCATCATCCAGAACGGTTCGGGGAAGGCGAGGCGCTGCACGATGTACTCATGTCGCGCGAGAAAGAAGATTTGCTTGACATCATTGAAGAGATGATCGGCCGTTACCCCGAACTCGAAGACATTCTTAAAGATATTGTCGCGGACACGGCAGTCGGCGGCGCCTCTGATCAGCTGAACCTGCAAGCCCTCCGCCAGGAACTAAAACAGGCTTTAACATCAGGCTGGGAGTGGATGGACCGCGTTGCGGAAAACAAGGTTTACGAACTCACCCGTCTGGGCAGTCGCGACGCGCGGCGCGGCGAGTATGCCCATGCGATTGCCCTCTATTGCGCCATTCTCGAAGAATGCAACGCCAATGACTATCCCACGGATGATGAAGGGCAATATGTTGAGGCGATCAATGACACCGTTGACCACTTGAAAGAGGCCATTTCACATCTGGATTTCGCTCAACACGAGGCGTTGCGCCAGCGCGCGCTAGATGCGCTGGTGGGCGCATTGATATGGGATATCGAGTTTGGCGGGATCGGCTATGGTTATGAAGCGGAAGGCCTTATTCTTGTAATAGCGCAATCGGCGGATATCACCCGCATTCGTGAACACCTCAGCTTGCTCGCCGATGGCGAAAAAATAGAAGAGCGTTTCAGTAATTGGCGCGCCGAGGCTTATGAAAATGTTTTGATGACATTAGACAGGCTCGATTCGATTGATCCTGAAGAGACGCTCAAGCGCCTTCGAGCAAAAGAATTGCCTTATCTATACGCCAGCAAATTGCTCGACTTAAAACGCTACGAAGAGGCTGCTGAAGTTATAAGAACGAAGCCGCACTCCGCGTATGAATTTCAGCGCGGGCTTGATTTGCTCCTCAGCCACGATCAAGCGGAAACTGCGATTCAGCTTGCCGAAGGAGCGCTCGGCAGCGAGTATGACAAGCGCATTATGGAATGGATCATCGGCTTGTATCAGCAGCGGGAAGATCAGGAAACGGAGTTCCGCTGGCAACTGAAGCGGATGCGAACAGATCCGCAGATCGACCATTATATCGGTTTGCGCGCGGTATGCGAGTCGCTCGACAACTGGCAAACTATCCGCCCGAAGGTCATCGCCGAACTGGAGAAAAATCAGGCGTATCAAGCGCTGACCCTGGCCTACTTGCATGATAAAGACTGGGACTTGGCATGGGTAAGTTTAGACAAGGTTTCAGAGCCGCAACATCACCATCCCTCCCATGTCATCTACCGCCTTGACTTCACCGTGGCGGAAGAATCGCGTCATGCGCGACCAGCGTCCGCTATCCCAGTTTATATCAAATACGCCCATGCCGAGATCGCGCTCAGAAAGCGCAAGCGCTACGCCGTCGCAGCGAAATTATTGCGGGAAGTCCGCGGGATGTATCGGCAAATGAATGAACCGGAAAGCTGGGATCAATTCATCGCCGACTTGCGGATTGAGTTCAAGCAGCTTCCTGCCTTGCAGGATGAACTTAATAAAGCGAGCTTGTAGCAGAAAAATGAAAATGCTGAACTGGAATACTGAATTCGTCAGCCCTCGCGCGCGAGCGAACAAATTCCAAATGATATGCGAAACTATAGTGAAGCAGGAAGCCGATATCGTCTGCTTGACCGAAGCCTATCCAGAGTCCCTGCCAAGCGGAGGTCAGACCATAAAGAGCGAGGTTTCGGGACCGGGCTCTGCTGAACGTGGCGGCGCGCGCAAGGTTGTCCTTTGGAGTCGAACCGGATGGTCTAATGTGGATAGGATTGGATCGCCCAATTTGCCCGAAGGCCGTTTCATCAGCGCCACGACGAAATCCGAAGGCAAAGATTGGCATATCGTCGGGATGTGCATTCCCTATTTTGGCTATCGCATCAAAAAGAAGATATGGGGTAATGAGGCGTTAAACCCTTGGCAAGGCGCAAATTTGTATCTGCAAACCCTTCGCAATGAAGTATTAAGGCGAGATCGTTTCTTGCGAAGAACCATCTTGCTCGGCGATTTCAACCTTCATATTCCACCAGGCAAATCATCAAGGCAGCCAAAGGCACTTTCTCAACTCTGTGAAATGACGTTTGCGGACTGGACGATATCGACCGCAGGAGAAATTGAAGATCCCGCGCTGGACAAGCGCTTCATTGATCATATTGCGCTCACGCCTGACATAACCTTAGAGTCAATGCGCTTCATAAGCCGTTTTGCCGAAGACTGTACGCGACTGAGCGACCATAACGGCGTGTGTATCGAAATCGTTCCCAACAAATGACCGATCCAACTCAAGCAAACAGCGAGGCGCTTACAGCATGAAACTCCCGCCATTCGAAATCGAACACTTCTTCCGCCAGCACGAATTCAGCGCGCCGCATGGCATCAGTTCCTCGGACTGCGAGCCGCTGACGCTGCCGGAGATACTGGACTATGCCAGCCCGTCCAGACGCGCGCAATTCGAGAACCTGTGGCTGGGTTACACCGAATCGCAGGGACATCCCGAATTGCGCCGCGCCATCGCCGACCTGCATGAGGAATCGATTAGCGCAGATCATGTGCTTGAAGTCGTGCCGGAAGAAGGCATTTACGTGCCGATGAAGGCTCTGCTAAACGAGGGCGATCATGTAATCGCGATATTCCCCAGCTTTCAGTCGCTCTATGAAATCGGACGCGGCATCGGCTGCGAGGTCTCGTTTTGGCGCGCGGAATGCGGCGAAAGGGGCTGGACCTTCGACATCGACGCGCTTGAGCGCCTTGTCCGGGCGGATACCAAGATGCTCATCATCAATTTTCCGCACAATCCTACCGGCGCCCTGCTCGAGCGGGCTGAATTCGAGCGCGTTGTCGACCTGGCGCGGCGGCATGATCTGATCCTCTATTCCGATGAGATCTATCGCTTCGCCGAGCAGGACCCGGCGACGCGCCTGCCCTCAGCCTGCGAACTGTATGACAGAGCGGTCGTTCTGGGCGGGTTGTCAAAATGCTTCGGATTACCGGGCTTGCGCGTCGGTTGGCTGATCACGCGGGACGCGGGATTGATGCAGGAAATGCAAGACATGAAGTCCTATACGACGATTTGCGGCAGCGCGCCCAGCGAGATCCTGGCGTTGATCGCCCTGGAGAAGGCCGAGGCTTTGACGGAGCGATGCGTGTCCATCGTCAGAGAAAACAGCGCTGTCGCGCGATCATTTTTCGAGCGCCACGACGATCTCTTTCGCATCCATTATCCGGGGGCGGGAACTGTCGGCTTGGTCGAATTGACCGCCGATATGGACGTCAGTGAATTCGCCGATGGCGCCGCGCGCGAAGCCGGGGTGATGGTGCTGCCGGCGAAGATCATGAAATTCGAGGGCAACTATTTCCGTATTGGTTTGGGGCGGCGCGCCCTGCCCCAAGCGCTGGAGCCTTTCGAGC
>DAOULD010000219.1:0-6749 GCA_034420635.1 Anaerolineae bacterium
GCACAGTGCTATAGACTACCGGACGCCGGCAGAACGTGAGAGGCAATGGTTGCAGCGGAATCCTCTCTAAAGTTCTGCGATTTTGTGTCCAATAAATTAGGACCACTACAGGGGCCGGGGGATGAGGGGTGTTTTTCAACAGAGTCTATCAGGTCGCCCGCTTTTCCAAGTTCAATTTTCGGACGATCCCAGGAACGTCCCATTTTTCTGTTGATTCGGGGACGCAGATCCAAACGCTATGCCGTCACTTTGCAACGCAGCGTATCACCTTTTCTTAGCGCTTGCGGCTCGTCGAATTGAGCTTTGCCGAGACCAGTTAATTCTAATTCCGCGAAGCTGATTTTACCGCCGAGGACGGTGAAATCGACATCACAACCGCTGCCGTTGGGATTGAGCGCGCAAGTGCCCCAAGCGTAACCGCTCGACCAGAAATGCCGGCGCGCTGCCGTCGGCGCCGCGAAAGCCAAGGTCCCGTCAACCGCGGAATACTGAAAGCCGGTCAGCGCCAGGACCGCCGCCCAACTGACCATCGCGCGCGCATAATGATGGCCGCATTCCGCCTCGTCAAAGGGATTCCGCTTGAGCCCGTCGTAGCGATCGCGGATCGCCCCGATGCACTTCAAGCCCTCATCGATATCGCCTTCGTAGAGCATGCCGATGGCGGCGGTGTATTCGAAGCCGGTCATGACCTCGTTGTAATAAGGGAAGGGGCGCGCCGGTCGATCCCCGCGCGGGTAAGTCGCCATCAGCAGCGCCGATTCGTCGTTGAGCACGTAGGAGCGCATGTGATTGAAATGGCCGTACATGTTTTCCTTGAAGTTGTAGCGCATGATGCTGCGCAGCGTGGCTTTGACATTCGCTTCGTCGACGACATATCCCAGCCCGCTAACATGCGCCAGCAACTGCCCCACCAGTTGATCGACCAGGCAGCCGGCGCCAAGCTGCAGCACCGGTTCTGTGGGATCGGCCGCGCCCATGTCGCTCATTAACATGCCGAAGACCGAATCTTTTCCCGCGGCCGGGCGAATCTCGTGTTCGTAGTACTCGCCGTTGAACAAGTTCGCGTCGATCCATGCGCGTCCGTTTTCATAGAGTCGCCGGCAATCATCGGCAAAATCGCCTTCGCCCAGGCGCCGCGCCATCTCTTCCATCGCCCGCAAGGCGCCCAGGTACCAGATGCCCATCTGCGGGTTGGGACCGTAATATTCGACATCCATGGTGTTATGCTGGCAGCCTTCCATCACGCCGTCCTTGTCGGCATCCCAGCCTCCCGGAAGCCAGCAGAATTCCAGCGCCTTGCGCGCCTTGTCCCACATGCTCCGCAGTCTGTCGCTGTCGCCGGAAAGCTGCCAGTCGCGATAGAGCTTCATGATGCAGCCCATCTGTCCGTCGGCGGCCGCCAGCGACCAGGCTGCGGCGTGCTCCAGCGGCAGGTCGACGCGGAAGCTCATGCCGCCGTCGCTCCGCGTGGCATAGTTGAATTCGACTTCGCGCATGCCCATCGCCAACTCCCCGAAAAGAAAGGCTGTGGCCTGTTCGTAATTCCAGACGTGCGTGCAGGAACCGAAACAGCAGCCCGCCGTATCGTCGCAACCTTCCCAGCCAAACATGAAACCATCGGGCGTGCGGAAAACGGTCTGCGAGCGTAGCGTGCTCAAGTTCGAGAGCGCGGACTCTTTAACGACTGCGGGCAAGTCGCTGTCAAGAACGCCGTTGACGAATGATCGCGTCTCCGCTTCCAGCCAGTCGAGATTCGCAGCCGTATACGCGGCGGCCTCCCAGGCGTCGGCGTACTGGGTCGTGTAATAGTTGCCGATGCGCGTTCCCGCTTGCAAGGGGCTCTGCGGGTGATTGCGACCGGCTTCTTGCCAGGTGATGCGATTTGGGAAATGCCAACTTAAAAAGAAGGTCACCGCCGCTGAACCATTGGCGGGCACGGTCAAGGCGACTGAGAGGGAGCCCGTCGGGTTGTCCACCCCGCCGCGATCGCGCTCTTCGAGTCGCCCGTCTTCGCTGAAATCGTCCCAGAAATCGAGCAGGGAATCGCCCCAGCTATAATTCGCCCAGGCAGTGCGCGCGGTAATGCTACCCCCCTGCTGCGCTTCCCCCCATTGCAATGGGGGGATTGAGGGGGGTATGGGCGTCGTCAGCGCCAAGGTGCCCCATTGCGCCGATTCACGATCGACGCCGTCGGAGCGCATGAAAATGCCCGCCAAGCCATCGTCCTCGCGATAGCTGTTGACATTGTCCACACATGCGCCGCTGCTGCCGTCGCTGCCGATAAAGTTCTGCAGGCTGCCGCATACCGCCGCCTCAATATCGCTATCGCTGTCATTGTTCAAGACAAAGCGCAGGATCGCCGCCGGTATGCCGCTGGCGTCGCTGTCGCCCGGGATCAGCGGATTGAAGGCTTCCAAACGCACCTGCAACGGCACATCGGGATCACCAAGGTGGACCTGCCCGAAGGGATACGCCGCCGCGAAGCTACACTCCCGGAAGCGCGGCAAGCCGTGATTGGGAACGGCGGCGCCACGCGCGCCTTCATAGTCCGCCGGTGGGATCACGCCTTCCAGCGCGGTCGCCGTGGTTCCGCCGTCGGCGGTTCTTGTGTACAGGCTGAAGAAACTCTGCGCCAGGTCAAATCCTTTGGCCGGGCGATTGACGATCTCCCAATCGTGAAGATTGCCGCGCCCGCCGAGGGATACAACGCCGGTGCCGATGCCGCCGAGCGGCAGCCCGATCTGTCGAAGATGCTCCTGGTCATATGATTTAAGCGAGGGGAAGCTGTTACCATTTGAATTGGTCATTGGTTTCTTCCTGTCCTAAAGTTGTTCATGTTCCTCGGTTTCACAACAAAAGCAACGTTGGTCGGGGCGACTCGATGGACGCTGTTGAAAACTGCGATTTCCGACCAAGCCTTGTCCCTATCACATACAAATAAAGGCCGTAATGATTAATGGCGGCTCTCTAAACTCCCCTCCCTGATGCTTCGGGGAGGGGGACAGGGGGCGGGGTAGAATTTCAACAGACTCCGATCAGTCGCCCGCCTCATGTCATATTCAAGAGCGAATTCTTTCTTTCGCCTTACCCTTTCAGGCCGCTGCGCGTCAGCGCTTCGATGATCCAGCGCTGCGCCGCGATGAAGACCATCAAAACGGGCAGGATCGCCATTGTCACTGCCGCCATCACGACGGAAGGATTGCCCGATCCCATGTAGCCTGTGAGCAGGGCGATGCCCTGCGGCAGCGTCATTTTGTGCCAGGAATTGAGGAAGATCAGCGGCAGGAAATAGGCGTTCCAGGTTGCGTTGAAGGTGATGATGCCGAGGGTAGCCATCGCCGGGCCCGCCAGCGGCATGGCGATTTGCAAGAAGGAACGGACATGACCCGCGCCATCTACGCGCGCCGCGTCGAAGAGTTCCTGGGGCATCTGCTTGAAGAATTGCCGCATCAAGAAGACCCCGAAGGCGCTGATTAGACCGGGCAAAATGATGGCGAGCGGATTGTCGATCAAGCCCAGATCGCGCATCAGCAGGAAGATCGGAATGATCGTCACCTGGCCCGGCACCATCAAGGAAGCGAGCAGCAGTAAAAAGAGCAGGTCGCGCCCGGGGAAGCGCAAGCGGGCGAAGGCGTATCCGGCGAGCGAGCAGGTCACAAGCTGCCCAACAGTTACCGCTACCGTGATCCTCATGCTGTTGATGAACAGGTCTACAAAGGGAACGCTTGATTCGAAGGGAGCAACATAATTCTCAATACGAAATTGCGTCGGCAGCCATGCCGGCGGCAGTTGAAAGCTCTCCGTTGTCGGGCGCAGAGACGTGGAGAACATCCACAAAAGCGGCATCATGACCAGGATGGCGGCGATGGTCAAAATAGTATAGGAAATGATATCGCTGAAGTTGATGGGCTTCTTGCGTTTTCCGTGCGATTCCCTTGGCTTTATTGCGGCTGTTGTATGTGTCTGTGCCATGGCTCAGTTCCACTATTCGTAATGAACCCAGCGGCGGCTGATCCAGAATTGCAGGGCGGTCAGCGCCAGAATGATGGCGAAGAGGGTCATGGATACGGCGGCGGCGTAACCCATGTTAAAGGTGCGGAAGGCGATCTCATAAATGTAGAGCACGACGCTGCGGGTGGCGTCGCCAGGACCGCCGGCCGTCAGCACGATGATCGTGTCGAAGACCTGCAGGGCGCCGATCATGAAGATGACGAGAATGAAGAAGATTGTCGGACTCAGCATGGGAATGGTGATGCGGAAGAAGAGTTGCCGTTCGTTGGCGCCGTCAAGCTGCGCCGCTTCGTAATATTCGTTCGGGATGCTCTGCAAGCCGGCCAGGAAAACCAGCATGGCGAAACCGGTATTCTTCCAAACATCCAGGATGATAATAGCGGCCATCGCCCAATGCGCGTTGCTCAGCCAGGGAATGGGGTCAATACCGAAAACGCCCAGGTAGTAATTGATGACGCCGGTATCCTGCTGGTAGAGAAAGCGCCAGATGACGGCGATATAAGTATGGGCGATCAGCACCGGGAAGAAAAAAATGGAGCGGTACAAGTTGCGCATCAAAATCGGCAGACGCCGATTGAGCATGACCGCCAGAAGCAAGCCGATGCCGGCGTTGAAGAAGACGGCAAACAGCGTAAAGATGATCGTATTGATATAGGCGATGCGCAGGCGCGGGTCGCCAAACATCTGGGCATAGTTGTCCAAGCCAATGTACGTCGAGCCGCGCAGAAGGCTGAACTCCTGAAAACTGATGCGCATGGATTCGATCAGGGGATAGAGAATGAAAATAATGAAGCCGATGTAGGTGGGCAATATGAATAGATAGCCCACGAAAGCTTCGCGATGCCGCGGTGTCATTTCGGGCAAGAGTCCGCTTTTCCGCATCCTCAATCTCGACATTTGCTCATGGAAACAAGCCTGCATAAATAACTATGCAGGCTTGTTCAATCTGATTTGCGGGCGTCGCTATTCTAGCCGCCGGCTAGGCGCTCAGCCAGCTTGTCCATGGCGGCGGACAGCTCGATATGCGCCATTTCCAAGCCCTGCTCTGGCGTCAGGGAATTGGCCATGATCTGATCCATGTGACGCATGAAGATGCTTTCGACCTCGGCGAAGTTCGCCGGCGACGGCACCGGTTTGATGTCTTCCAGGCTGCCGAAGAAACGCGGGGCATTGGCCGGGAAGCTATTGAAGACTTCGCTTTCGGTGGCGCTTCGGCGCGCGGGCAGGGAAGTGCCGACGGCAACCGCTTCCAAATCCGTTTCGAAAGCCGCCAGATCTTTGATCAATTCGAGCGCCAGCGGGACGTTCTCGGTGGTCTTGGATACCGCCCAGCCGCCAGAACCGAAGACGGTTGTGCCAGCGCGTTTGCGCGGCCAGGGCGTGATATCGACATCCTTGTAGCCGGTGGTGACGTAGGTGTCGAAGGGCCAGCGACCAGCGCCGGTCATGGCAATAGTGCCGGCCGGGAAGAGTTCGTAGGGGTTGACGCCTTCGACCGAGGGCGCAACGCCGTGCTCGTGCACCAGCGAATGCACGAACTTGACCGATTCCAGCATCAGCGGGTCGTCCAGGTTGGATTGCGACCAATCCGGCGTCAAAGTCGATGTCCCGTTGGTATGCCACCAGGGCGTCAGACCGAAGTTGAAGTAAGGTATGGCGAAGCCGAATTGCTTGTCGCCGCCTTCGCCGTGGGTCAAGATCGATGCGGTTTCCAAGAAGTCTTCCCAGGTCCAATCCTCCGCTGGCGGATCCAAGCCAGCCTCTTCAAACTTGACCGGATTGTAGTGGATGATCATATTGTTCCACTCGCGGGTGAAATAATAGGTCTGGCCATCCGGTCCCTTGAGGGCATTGTGCAGCACCGGCTCAACCTCGTCGACGATCGCTGCCAGTTCTTCATCGGCGGCTATGGCGTCGTCCATCGGCAGGACGAGGTCCTCAAAGATGGTCTCGCGCGTACCTTCGATGGCGATGGCGATGATATCGGTTTTCAAGCCGCTGGCGGCGCGCAGCTTCAGGTTGGTGATGTAATGGCCCCAGCCTTCGGGCCAGGGGATGTAAAGGTCTTCGACAAGAACATTGGGATAACGCTCGTTGAAGCGCGCAATGGCGTTGCCAAACATGCGTTGTTGTTCTGTACCGCCGAAGTTGTAAATGACCAGGTGGCCCGAGGTATCGCCCGGGGGCGCCTGCGCCAGCGCGGTACCCAAGGGCATACCGTATGCGGCAGCGAAAGCCGCGGCGCTGCCCATTCCTGTGTACTTCAGAAAATCACGACGCGATACTTTGTTGGTCATGTTAATCTCTCCTTAAAATCACGAAAAACTATGCAGCACTCAGAATATACACCTTTTACTAAAACAAGTCAAGGATTTAGCCAGAAAGTTTAGTATAATTTACCTGAAGGCGGAGCCATTTGACTTTTTGGAGCGCGGGAATAACCCGCAAAATGCAGGATATTATTCAGAAGGGATTTACTCATAATGAAGAAGATTAACCTGATCATCCTGTCCTCTGGCTGGGAATTGCGTCGGCGTTGGCGCAGGGATGGCGAAGTGCGGACGGCAATCTTTCATACTGCCGGTCCGGTAGCGGACGCGAGCCTGTAAGGCTTGTCCGCTACTACATAGCGCTAGCGCGTTTTTTCTACCCCATCCCCCGGCCCCTTCCCCGTAGCAACGGAGAAGGGGAGCTAACATAGCGCGACTTCGCTTGAAAACAGCAGTTATCGACACTTA
>DAOULD010000220.1:0-53492 GCA_034420635.1 Anaerolineae bacterium
ATGCATAGCTCTTTCAAGAGCCTGCACCTGAACTTCGGACAAGTGGTACCTCGATTTTTTCTTCATTCTGCTAGTATACTTATTTTTCAATTACTTACTTGCACTTACTGAGATTTCAAGAAAAAACTTCGTGTTCTTCGTGTCTTTGTGGCGAAAATGTAATTTGAAGCGATTGCCCTGCCGGCGACGCCGGAATCAATCGCTAGCCGGCTCCCGCCCCGATCCGGACGCGCCGTCAAGCTGAAGTTTGGCGTGCAGAGCCGCGCCAACCAGGCACATATCTTCCGCGAAGGCGGCCGGACGGATCAGTCCCTCATAATAGAAGTCATCGTGCAAGATATGCTCGCGGATGACGGCGCGGGCCGGATCCAGCAGCAGGTCGCCCAGTTTGCTGGCGCTGCCGCCGATGACAAGCGCGGCCGGATTGAAGAGGTGCAGGAGGTTGACCAGTCCAAGACCCAGCCAGCGCCCGGCTTGTGCCGTCACTTCCAGGGCGAGGGCGTCCCCAGCCAGCGCCGCTGCGCCGACGGCGCTGCCATCGACATGCGGCAGATCTCGCAAGGACGAGGCGCCCTCGCTGGTCCGCAGACGATGGCGCGCCCAGTCGCCCAGAGCCGTGCCGGAGACCAATTCCTCCCAACGGCGATGACTGCCATCGGGCAGGCTGAAGCGCATGTGGCCGGGTTCGATGGCATGTGAACGCCAACCGGTGAAAAGCTGGCCATTGATGACCGCGCCGCCGCCGAGGCCGGTGCTGATGGTCAAGTAGATCAGCGGATCCGCGCCTCGCCCGGCGCCCAGGTGGTACTCTGCCAGGGCGCCCAGATTGGCGTCGTTTTGCAGGAAAGTCGGTGCATTGTCAAAGGCGTCGCTGATTGTCTTGGCGAGCGGGACGTCCGACCAACCCGGCAGCGTGCGGGCTCGGATAATGAAGCCCGCCTCGGCGTCCAGGGGACCGGGCGCGGCAATGCCGATGGAGGCCGGATTGTCGCCGGGCTCGATCACGGACTCGCCCAGATTGATCAGGCGCTTCAAGCCGGGTCCCATGCCTTCTTTTACATTGCTGGATGTTTCCGCGCGGCGCAACATGCGCAGTTCGTCATCGAAGAGCGCGGCTCGGCTGCGCGTGCCGCCAAAATCAATCGCCAGATGGGTCTTCATAATCCGTTGACGAAGGCGTATTGCCCATAATCGGGGGCGGGTTTGCCGGCGTCGGCGCCCTCGCCTTCTTGCAGCGCAAGCGCGCCGTCCCGGGAAAGTACGGTTCCGCCGCGACTGCCCTGCTTGAAGGCATGATAGGCGATGCGGCTCATGTCCACAGCCCTTTGGCGGTCAATGTGCGAGACTGCCGCGCCGCGCTGCGCGTGCCCCAGGCGCGTCAGTCGAACGCGGATGCCGGTGATTTTTGGGATCTCGCCGGTCAAGCGCTCGGCGCCCGTCACGCCTTCGGAGAGCACAAGCAGGGCATATCCCCGCCGCGCCACAGCGATTTTCAAGCGCTCAGCCAGCCAATCCATGCCGAAGTCATATTCCGGCAGCAGCACGGCATCCGCGCCGCAGGCGTAGGCGATGGCCAGAGCCAGGTAGCCGCTGTCGCCCCCGAGCGTCTCGACCAGGAAGATGCGGCCGGGCAGGGCATTGGCTGTGGCGCGGATGCCTTCGATCGTTTGCCAGGCATAGTTGCAGGCGGAATCGTGACCGAGCGTGTAGTCCGTGCCCGGCACGTCGTTGTCAATCGTGGCGGGCAGGGCGATGCAGGAGAGTCCCCACCTTCGCAGGCGCGGGATGACAAACTTGATCGTTCCGTCCCCGCCAAAGAGCAGCAGGTTGTCAATCTTTTCCTGGTCCAGGACCCGGCTCAACCCTTCTCCCGCATCGTCACGGGCGAGGACCGGCGCGCGGCTCGATGTCAACCAGGATCCGCCCCGTCCCGAAAGCAAGCCGACGGCGGCCAGATCAATCTGCGTTAATTGTCCGGAGAGCAGACCGGCGAAGCCGTCTTGAGCGCCGATGACCTGGTCGCCGTTTTGGCGTGCCAAGCCGGTATAGGCGGCGATAGCCGCGTTGATGCCCGGCGCGTCCCCGCCGTTGACGACAATGACCGTCTTCATGCGTCGCGGTCTCTATTCTGTTTCGTTGCCCGCATGGAAGAATGATACCCGCAATTGGCGGTTCAACCAAAGCGCCGCGATGGGAGCAAGTTGAGCGCGGAAGAGTTGACGGGGTCCGAGGGTTTGTGTCTATGCGACGGAAATCGGAACCATTCTGCATGAATTTGGCCATGTCATCGGCAGAAGGATGGGTTTCACCGCTTGTCTTTATGAGCCTGTCCCAGAAGATGGCGTCAAAAGCAAAGTATGTCTCAAGCGGTCGTTTCTATCCATCGCGGCTGACGAGAGGACAACTTTTCATCGGTCAAGAGATCGCCGCGAAACTTGAAATTATTTCGGTGATTTTCGGCGACCTAATAGGTCGCCCCTACATTTTCCGCCATAAATGAAACTTGTAGGGATCAGCTAATAGCTGACTCGTCGTTATCGTACCGTTTTACTTCAAACATGTCCCCTTCTCAGGTCCATCGCAGGGGCGACAAGGATCTCACTTCAAGCGCAAGACAAGCATGGCGAAGCTGTGCGGCGGCAACTCCAGTTGATCGACCGGCATCGTCTGATGTTCGATGGCGACGGTATCGGGCGCTTCGAAGGTGTTGGTCGCTAAGGGACTTGCGCCGGATACACAGTACATATCAACATCGGTTTCAACTTCAAAGCCCGTTATCGATACGCTCATGGGCTCGTCGATGCCGCAGTTGACCAGCGATACAAAGAGCGCGTTCGCTTCGGCATCAAGGGTTGTGGCGGCGTTCACCAGCGGCACGTCGTCAAAGGCGGGCATCGTGCCCGCTGCCGGGCTGGCAAAGGTACCGCAATCCACCGTTGTCTCCAGGGCTTGCCGCCCGCGGTGATGTGTCATCAATTCCAGAACCAGCGTCGCCGGCATCTTGATCACTGCCGGCTGCGCGGGATTGTCGCCGGTATCAATCGGCAGCCAGCCGCCGCGCCGACCCATATGGAGTTCTTCCCAATTGTAGAGCGGCGCTATCAGGTAGCAGCCCATAACGTTCGTCAAGTGATAGATCGCGCTGTAATGAATGCGATCGGCGCGCTGCAAGCAGAGGTTCATGATTGACCCGGTATAGAGCGCGTCCGCCAGATTGTAGTTCTCGATGAAATTGGGGGCTTTGGCGTTTACGTAGGTATTCCATTCGTCGAAGGCGATCGGCAGCGGTTTCGGTGAATGTTGGTCCACAATTGCCAGCGTATCGTCCAGCATGCCTCTCACCTCGTGCCAGGCAGCCATTTTCGTCAGGTAGATATCTTCTGGAGCGGGTGTCTCAGGTTGCTTTTCCGTGCGAACCGAATAGTAATGCAGGCTGAACAGGTCCATCTCCTCGGCGGCGATCCGCAGCACGTACTCGTTCCAGTGGGCGTATAGATCAACAGGCGTGCCGACGCCGATCAGCGTGAGTTCTGGATCGGCGTCGCGCATGGCGCGCGCGAATTCGATGTAGCTAGCGGCGTAGGTTTCGGCATCGACATGGCCCACTTGCCAGTTGCCGTATTGCTCGTTGCCCACGAACCAGACCTTGACGTCGTGCGGCTCCTCATAGCCGTTCGCTGCCCGCATGGCGCCATACTCGGTCGAGGCATCTCCATTGCAGTATTCGACCCAAGCCCGCGCTTCCTCGGGTGTGCCATTGCCCATATTTGCAGTCAGCACCGGCTCGGCCCCGACCAGGCGGCACAAGTCGATGAATTCGTCCGTTCCGACATCGTTCGATTCCCAAAGCCACCAGGCGGGGTCGAGATAAGTCGGGCGTTTGTCGCGATCGCCGACGCCAAGCTCCCAATGATAGGCCGAGACGAAGTTGCCGCCGGGCCAGCGTAATTGTGTCGGCGACCAGTCGCGCATGGCAGCGATCACATCGGCGCGTAAGCCACGAATGTGATCGCTCGGCATCAGCGAGGCGCAGCCGATCCAGGCAGTGCCTTCCCGAATCGTCAATGTAAGCTCGCCTTTTGGATCCGCGCCCGCGTTGGTGAAACTGTGCTGAAAACTTTGCCAGTCGTCGCCCAGTTCGGTGATTTGCCAGCGTTCGTCGCCAAGCTGCGCCTCAAGCGACTGTCCCTGACCCTTGAGAACCAGGCAAAGTTCATAGTCGCGTTCGCTCTCCAAATAGAGGCTGCCTTGCTTGATACCGTGGGCTTGGCCGTCGGCGCGCCGGATGGTGATACGCTGGGATTGGCGCCCGGTGTAAAAGGCGCTGTTATCGTGCGCATAGAGTACGGCTTCGTAATCTGGGTTAGCTGCTTCCCAAGGCGCCACAATACCGATGCCGAGATGAACGTTGTAGAGACCCTCGCTGGGCGACGTATACATGCGGTCGTTGCCGGCGAATTTGCGATCGCGCAGCATCTCCGCCCAGACGCCGCCATAAACGGCTTGTCCGAGATGCTCCAGGTTGGCGCCATAGAGGTGGTCATGCGCCTCGCCGATGACATTTTCCAAGTTAATGTTGATTGTCGCCCGATTCATCCTTATCCCCGCTTTCGGTTCTTAGTTGGTCTTTTTGTAACGCGCATTTCGGCTTGGAGGGACGCGACTTTGATGACAACTGCTGTCTTCATGCGTCGCGGTCTCAATTTCGATTCGGCGCCTGTATATGTGAATGATACCTGAAAATGGCAGTTCTGCCGAAAACTCGCGCCGCGCGGGCCACCTTGCGCGGGGCGCGATGCAAAATGGCAGGCGGCAGAATTGAAAGAAATGAAAAATTTGACAAAGTAAGCGAAAGTCGTTAAAGTCTCATCAGGAATAAAGCGAAACTCTTGATGACCCACGACAACTCTTTGCTAGCCATCGAAAGGCAGCGGCGCATTCTGGATATTTTGCAGCGGCAGGGCGCCGTGCGTACAGCGGAATTGACCAAGTTGATGAAGGTCTCGGCTGTCACCATTCGTTCCGACCTGGGCGAGTTGCAGAAACTGGGCGAATGCAAAATCATTTGGGGAGGCGCCGTCTCCAAGATGCCAGCCTCCGATCAGGATTCGCTTTTGCGCAGGCGCGGCGAGTTGAACGCGGCATCGAAACAGCGCATTGGCAAAAAAGCGATCGATTTTATCGAAGTCGGCCAGACAATTTTTATAGACGCCGGCACGACGACGCTGGAAATCGTGAATAATCTGCCGCGCAACCTGGAGTACCTGCGCATCGTCACGCCATCGCTCAACATCGCTGTGGCCGCGACTTATTATCCCTATGTCGAATTGGTTATGCCGGGCGGCGTTTTGCGCAATTTGACGCGCTCGCTCATCGGCGCGCAGACCATCCGTTCATTTGAAATGTTTAACGCGGATTTGGTCTTTCTGGCTTCCGGCGGCTTCAGCGTCGAAAACGGCGTGACAACGGGCAACATTCTTGAAGTCGAGGTCAAGCGCACCATGGTCAAACAAGCGAACAGCGTGATCTTGACGGCCGATGGCAGCAAATACGGACATAGCCTTTCCTTGAATGTGGCGCCGATCTCAGCCATTGATACGCTGATCAGCGACGAGCAGTTGGGCGACGCAGCGGCGGAAAAGCTTGAAAATGCCGGGTTGAATGTCTTTCGTGTATGATTGGATGTAAATCGGAGAGGGCGACTATGATAAAATCCAGGTAAGTCGGTTGAATCGTCAGCACATTTAGTTTTATCCAGAAGGAGACTAACGGTGAAGAAATTTCTTGTAGTAGCAACGATAGCGCTTTTTGTGATGAGCCTGGTACCGGGCGTCATCGCACAGGACGATGGGTATACCATCGCCTTTGTTCCGGGCGTTAATCCCGATCCCTTTTATATCACCATGAGCGCCGGTGTCTATCAGGCGGCCGAGGACTTGGGATTGAACGTCATCCAGCAAGATCCCGAGCGTTTTGATGTAGCGGTTTCGGAACCAATCATTCGCGCTCTGATCGCCCGCGGCGACATTGACGCCCTCGTCACCGCGCCCAACGACAAGGAACAGTCGATACCGGTGCTGCAAGACGCGCATGACGCCGGCATCGTTGTATTGACGGTGGATACCTTCATCGGCGATGGCAATTACGCCGATGGCGAGGTCACTTTCCCGATCACCTACATCGGTTCGGACAACACGCAAGGCGGTTACATCGCCTGCTCGGCTTTGGCGGACAAGCTGGGAGCGGGCGCGAAGATCTATGTCACCAATACGCGCCCCGGCATCAGCACCACCGACCAACGCGAGGAAGGCTGCCTGGCAGCGGCTGAGGACACCGGTCTGGTCGTGGCTCGCGTCGACTACAACGAGAACAGCGCCGATACCGCGCAGGCGCAGACAGCCGCTGTCTTGCAAGCCAATCCCGATATCGTCGGCATGTTCGCCACCAACACCTTTGGCGCGCTCGGCGCTGGCACGGCGATCCAGAATGCCGGTTTGCAGGGCGCTGTGGAAGTGGCCCTCTTTGACGCCAGCGAAGAGAATATCGGCTTCTTGAAGGACGGCATCGTTTCGCTGGTCATCGCGCAGAAACCGGCCGATATGGGTTACCTGGGCGTGTCTTTGGCGACTGCCTATCTCGACGGCGTTGGCAGCATCCCGGCGCGTATTCCCACCGGTTACGCGGTCATCAATATCGACAACGTCGACGATCCCGATGTGGCGCGTTTCATCTATACCAGCAATACCAGCGATCCCGCGGCGGCGCTTGATGACAGCTACAACCTGGCTTTTGTGCCGGGCGTGAACCCCGATCCCTTCTACATCACCATGTCGCGCGGCGTTTATGGCGCGGCCGGACGCCTGGGCATCAATGTCATCCAGCAAGATCCGGAACGCTTTGACGTCGCGGTTTCGGAACCGATCATCCGCGCGCTGATCGCGCGCGGCGACATTAGCTCGCTGGTCACCGCGCCCAACGATAAAGAGCAGTCGATACCGGTGCTGCAGGATGCCCACGATGCCGGCATTGCGGTTTTGACAGTCGACACCTTCATCGGGGATGGCAACTACGCCGATGGCGAAGTGACCTTCCCGTTGACCTATATCGGCTCGGACAACGTACAAGGCGGATACATCGCTTGTTCGTCACTGGCGGAGAAACTTGGCGAAGGCGCGAAGATCTACGTCACCAACACCCGCCCGGGCATCAGCACGACCGACCAGCGCGAAGAGGGCTGCCTGGCCGCGGCTGAGGCTGGCGGATTGGTTGTCGCCCGCGTCGACTACAACGAGAACAGCGCTGACATGGCGCAGCAGCAGACGGCAGCTGTCCTGCAAGCCAATCCCGATATCGTCGGCATGTTCGCCACCAACACCTTCGGCGCTTTGGGCGCGGGCGCGGCGATCCAGAATGCCGGCTTGCAAGGCGCGGTCGAAGTCGCTCTGTTTGACGCCAGCGAAGAGAACATCGGCTACCTGCGCGACGGTATCGTTTCGCTCGTCATCGCTCAGAAGCCTGCCGACATGGGCTACCTGGGCGTGATCGCGCAAGTCGCCAATTTGCGCGGCGTGACGTCCATGCCAGCGCGCGTGGGGACTGGCTACGCCGTCATCACGATTGACAACGTCGATGATCCGGACGTGGCTCGTTTCATCTACACAGCCGGCTAGATTCGCTAAAGTTTCTCCACTGCCCGGTTTGAGCGAGTAGCGGAGAGCGCGAAACATCCAAGTAAATCCCTCCCTCTTTGCGAGGGAGGGTGAAGATCAGGGATTTACAGTGGAGGATACAGCGTAAAAGGAAGCGTCTATGGGATTAAAAGCGAAACTGGGCGACGCGCAGCGTCAAAGCCTGGTTAATTCACGATTCATAGATTTTCTGACGAAGAGTTGGTCTTACCTGTTCTTGCTGGCTTTAATCGTTTATTTTTCGGTGACCGGCACCGGCTTTTTCTCTGTGCGCAACTTCTCCTCGATTCTGACCACCAGCACCTTGATCATGCTGATGTCGATTGGTCAGACTTATGTCGTGATCACCGCCGGTATTGATCTGTCCATTGGCTGGACCGTGGGCTTGTCATCGGTGACGACGGCGCGCGTCATGCGCGATCTGGCCGACAGCGGCAACGATGTCGCCTACGCTATGTTGGCCGGGGTCTTTGCCGGTCTCCTGGTGGCTTTGATCCCGGGGCTGATCAACGGCTTGCTGGTGGCGAGGGTCAAAGTCCCGCCCTTCATCGCGACCCTGGGCATGTTTGGGATTGTGCGCGGCGCGGCTTTTCTGCTCACCGATGGGCAGCAGGTCGTGCGCGGGCTCTCGTCTGAACTGCGGGAATCACTGCGCATGATCGGCAATGGCAGCTTGCTCTACTATATACCCGACGATGGCTTCCATTGGTTTGCGCTGCCGCCGGACCTGGAACCGCAGCAGCTGCGCGTCGTGTCGCAATTATTGCCTTATCCCGTCATTATTACCGCCTTGGTCGTCATCGTCTTCGCCTTCATCCTGGCGCGCACGAAATTCGGCCGCCATACCTACGTCATCGGCGGCAGCGAAGAAGCGGCGCGCCGTTCCGGCATCAATGTAGATCGCCACTTGGTCATCATATATGTGATCTGCGGATTCACCGCCGGCATTGCCGGTGTCTTGCATCTCTTCCGTTTTACCGCCGGCGCGCCGCAAGCGGGGGAAGCCGCGCTCTTGTCGTCGGTAGCGGCGGTGGTCATCGGCGGCACCAACCTCTTCGGCGGCGAAGGCGATATCATGGGCGCCGTGGTTGGCTCGCTGATTATCGCGGTGCTGCAAACGGGCTTGGTGATCTTGAATATCGACTCAATCTGGCAATTCATCGTTGTCGGCATTGTGATCATCATCGCGGTATTGGTGAACCAACTGCAGAACGCGCTGGAAAGGATGCAAGCCAATGTCTAGGCTTACCCCTCCCCCCGGCCCCCCCCCCGAAGCATCAGGGAGGGGGAGCGCATTTCCCGCAACTAACGCTTACGCTGGGAATCCGGATTGTATTAGTCGCATGCGTTCTTTGCGAGAATCGGCTAATGTGGACACAGCCTCCCCTATTGCGATGGCGCGCGTAGACACTGCACTGCGGGGGAGATTTAGAGAGGGGTGGCAAGCCAATGTCTGAACCCATCCTGACCGCAACCGGCATGAGCAAATACTTCGGCGGTTTGACCGCTGTCGACAGTGTCGACTTCGCCGTCTACCCGGGCGAGGTCGTGGCGCTGCTCGGCGACAACGGCGCTGGCAAATCCACGTTGATCAAGTGCATCTCCGGCGTATACCGGCCCGAACACGGCCAGGTCACCTTTAATGGGGAGGACATAACGAGTCATGCGCCGGCCGATATTCGCAGTCGCGGCATCGAGACGATATATCAGGATTTGGCGCTGGCGGAAAACCTCGATGTCGGGGCGAACGTGTTCCTGGGCAAGGAGAAGACGCGCCGGCTCTTCGGGTTGATCCCGGTGACCGATGACAACTATATGCGCGAAGAAGCTTCCACCGCGCTTGATGAACTGGACATCCATATCCCGTCGCTCAAGCAGCGGCTGGTCAACCTCTCCGGTGGACAGCGACAGGCGGTGGCTATCGCGCGCGCCATGTATTGGAACGCCAAACTGGTCATCATGGACGAGCCGACAGCGGCGCTAGGCGTGCCGGAACAGCGTAAAGTGCTGGCATTGATTCGCTCCCTGCGCGAACAGAATATACCGGTGATTCTGATCAGCCATACCATGCATGACGTGATGGCGGTGGCCGATCGTATGGTCGTGATGCGCCGCGGCAGGATCGTCGCGAATATCCAGCGAGCGGAAGCCACCGAAGAGTTGATCGTCAAACATATTGTCGGCACGGCGGACAACGGCGGCAACGCGGTGATGATCTAGGGGCGCTTGACCTGATAATCTTGCCAGGCGAGCCTGTCGTCGGGGCAGGCGCCCGTAGCTGTAATCGCTAGCTGAACAGACTGGGACGAGAGGAAATCCATGACGCAACAATTGACGCCCGGGCGCTTCCGTGGCTTGAAGTCGAGCAGTCTGGCTGGCCACGATGTCTTCGGCATTGTCGCCTTCGATCAGCGTGGCAGCTACCGACGCATGATGCCGCCCGATAGCAGCTATGATGACTTGGCGCGGGTCAAGAACGAAGTCATCGGCGCGCTATCTTCCGAAGCGAGCGCCATCCTGACCGACCCGACTTACGGGATCGGCGCGGCCATGCGGATGAACGGCAGATCGGGACTGCTGCTGGCTTTGGAAAAAAGCGGCTACAGTGGCGATTCCAGCTATCGCAAAACCGATTTGATCCCTGGCTGGACCGCTGAGAAGATCCGCAAAGTCGGCGCGAACGCCGTCAAATTCATGGTCTACTACAACCCGCAAAGCGAGGCTCTGGCCGCCGAATTGGAGGCTATGATTCGGGGGGTAGTCGAGGAATGCCATCGCTGGGATCTGCCCGTATTCCTCGAGCCGATGTCTTACAGCGTCGATCCGGACATCGCTAAAGAAAGCGCGGCATACGCCGTCGAACGAGCCGAGATCGTCATTGAAACCGCGCGCCGTCTATCGCGGAGCGGCGCCGATGTGCTCAAGATGGAGTTCCCGCTGGATATCCAATATGATCGGGATCACGCGAGCTGGCGCCGCGCCTGCGCCAAGCTGAGCGATGCCTCGGCCGTGCCCTGGGTTTTGCTGAGCGCTGGCGTCGACTTCGAGCAGTTCAAGCCTCAAGCGCAAATCGCCTGTGAATCTGGCGCGAGCGGCTTCCTGGCCGGGCGCGCCATTTGGAAGGAAGCGGCAACCATGGCGGAAAGCGAACGCTGCGCTTTCCTGCGCGGCGCCGCCACCGAACGGCTCACGCAATTGCTGGCGATTGCCGCCGCGGAAGCGCGGCCCTGGAGCGATTTCTACGCCCCCCCGCAGACGACTGAAACCTGGTACGAGAGTTACAATTGAACAATTGAGCCCCGCTTTGGCAGTTCAAATTCCGCGTTCTGGCCGATTAGCCGTCCAAAGCCGCTAATTTGCCGAAGAAGTCACGGTAAATCGCATCACGGTTGATATCCAGCGCCTCGCGGATGGGATGCCGGGCAGCCCCCTGCCGGTACCAACGACAGTCCGCGCTCAGATAGGGGGCGTCGGTCAGATAAGATGGCGCCCAAGCCGGGTTGATCAACCAGGCGAAGTTGATCAGGTCCCACATGATCCAGGTTCGCGCAAAGTGGTCGACAAAGCCCTGTCGTAGATGATGTGGATTGTTGATGTACAGCCAATGAAGATAATCGCCGATTTCGCCCTTGTCCCGGACCCAGGACTCCACCTCCGGCAATGACAAACTCAGTTGCGCGCCGACATGAAAGCCCGGCAGATAGACCAAGGGCGCGCCGCTGTCAAAGAGCAACTGCGAAGCCAGCACATCCTGTTCCATATTGAAGGACGGCTGCACGATATCCATAACGGTTGTGGGATAGCCCGCCGTCCAGGACACGACGACAGTTTCGATGATCTCCGGCGCCAAGAGCAATGCCGCAGCCACATTGGTCGCCGCGCCGATGGCGACCACCTGCAGCGGATCATCAACTGTCGCCGTTTTCGCCGTTGCGATGAGATGCTCAACCGCTTCGCTTTCGACGGGCTCATCCAAGCTCGCCAGATAGCGATCTGATCCGCGGAAGACCCGGTCAGAGAAGTCGAGATCAAGCTTGTCGCAGACCTTCAGGATCTCTTGGTAGCTGAGTTCCATGCCCCGGCCGGGACTGACCAGCACGGTACCCTGCGGATCCAGTTGCCGATCGTCGTGTACATTGATGCGGGCCTTGTCGAGCTGCCGCAGGAGACCGATGTGTCGCGCCAAGATGGCTCGTTCTTCATCGGAGGGGGACCCGCGCCCTCGTATGCGGTCGGCTTGCCGTTGCTCGTTAATTCGTTCCTGGAAGGAATAAGGCGCGGCATAGACGCCTTCAATCCGCAGCTTGTCGCGCGAGAGAAAAGCCCAAGCCAGGGCGTATTGATCGTCGATTTCGTTACGCGTATCAGTGTCGATTACGCAGCGCACGCGCCCGGCGGGTTCTCTGAGAATGCGCTGGTAGTGGTCGACGCTCAGTTTTGGAAAACGCTCCAGTTGGCTCATGCCAGCACTCCGTCGGCGCGCAGTTGCGCGATATGGTCCGGGCTGTAGCCGAGCTCGGCAGCGACTTCGTCGCTGTGCTCGCCCAGACGCGGCGGATGCCGGCGATAGCTGAGTGGCGTATCCGACATGTGCACGGGCGTCGCCAGCGATTTGACGATGCCCAAGGCGGGGTGTTCCAACTCGACGATGAAGCCGCGCTCGATGATGTGCGGGTCGGTCAGCGCCTCTGCCACGGTGTTGATGCGCCCGCAGGGCACGCCAGCCTCGCGCAGTTCCCTCAGCCATTGATCGCAGGGCTTGCCGCGGATGATCTCGCGCACGGTCGGCAACAGCGCCTCATAGTTGGCAATGCGATCGGCATTGCTGGAAAAGCGGGGATCCGCCGCCAGGTCGTCACGCCCGACGTGCCGGCAAAAAGCCCCCCAGACATTGTCCGAGCCCACGCCCAGAATGAACCAGTCGCCATCGCTGGCTTGCACCGCCTCGTAGGGAACGACTTGCGGATGCTGATTGCCGCGGCGCGGGGGATCTTGCCCGTCCGCGAAATACTCGCCCGCGTAGTTTTCCAGCCAGGTCATCTGGCCCTCTTGCAGGGACATGTCAATGAATTGGCCCACCCCGCTGGATTGGCGCGCGTGCAAAGCCGACAGGATTCCAATGACGGTGAACAAACCACAGGTCATGTCGGCGATGGGGGTGGGGAAGCGCATCGGCGCGCCGTCAACCTCGCCGGTCAGCGCCATCGTGCCCGATTCCGCCTGCGAAACCAGGTCGTACCCGGGCTGTCCGGCGCGCGGACCGGTACGGCCGTATCCGCTGATCGAGGCATAAATCAACTTTTGATTCAGCGCGCTCAGCGTCTCGTAGTCAATGCCGTAGCGCTTCAGAGAGGCGGTCGTCGCCAGGTTGGTCAAAAAGACATCGGCATCGGCAACCAATTTGTGAATGATCTCCCGGCCGGCGTCGGCGCGGATATTGAGCGCGATGCCACGTTTGTTGCGGTTGACCGCCAGGTAGTAGCAGCCTTGATCGCCGATATAAGGCGGCGCCCAATATCTCGATTGATCGCCGACGCCCGGGCGCTCGATCTTGATCACGTCCGCGCCCAGGTCGCCCAGGATCATCGTGCAGTAGGGTCCCGCCAGCGCCTGCGTCTGATCCACCACCTTAATGCCGCTCAGCGGCGCCTGTTCAATCATATCGTCCTCTTCATCCCGATTGAGCAATACCAAGTCAGGGCTACAGATTACACCATTACGCGCGCCTGTGGGAGTCCTGTCACTCCCGAGCGGCGCCGCTGTCCTCCTCGTGCCTTCGGCGCCAAATCAAAAAAGCAGCCAGCAGCAGGAGGGCGCCCCATAAGCCGAAGACCGCGGCCCAACCACTGAGCTCCACCAGACCGCCGATGGCAAAACCGGCCGTCCCGCCGATGAGCGTCGCCATCATGTTGACGGTCCCGGCTGTGGACGAGGCGCGTCCTTGCGGCGCTAAAAGCAAAGGGATCGAAGTCACCGCCAGACCAAAAGCGCCGTTGAGCATCATGATTGCAAATGCGACAAGCGCGATCGCTATCAGCCCGGTGCTTGCGGTCAATAGCAGAAAGCCAAAACCAGCGGCGGAAAACATCAAGACAGCGGTCACGAAAACCTGGTCGCTGCTCCCCACGCGACGGCGCGCCAGCAGCAGACCCAATAGCGCGATGACCTGCGTTAGCGCGGCGACCATGCCAACCAGGTTCTCGGCGATCAATCCGGTATCGAGAATGTAAGTGGGCAGCCAGATCAGCGAACCGTTGCGGACGAAGCCGACCAGTGCAGCAGCCATCATAATAAAGGCGATTCCCCGCGCCTCGGCAAGGACGGTCGCGGGTCGGAAGCGGCTCGGTTGCGCCTTGGGCGCGTCTATGCCAGCCTTTCGCCAGAAGACCAGGACCAACAGCAGAAGCAACCCGGGGAGCCAAAAGGCGATGCGCCAATTCTCCCCAGCCGAGACTGCCCCAATCAAGGTCCAGGTGACAGCCGTGCCAATGACGTATCCGAAGGGCATGAGGGTCGAGGCGCTCTTGAGGCGTTGGGGCTCCACGCGCTCCGCCATGATACGGACCATCGGCGACCAGCCGCCCGATTGAGCCATGCCGTTGATGCCCCAAAGCGCTAGCATGGCGATCAAGGATGTCTGAAATGAGAATGCGAGATTTACGATCGCCGTCCCCAGCAAACCGATGCTGACGATTCGATAGGGACTGACGCGACTGCCGATCTCGCCGCTGATAAACTGAAAAATGCCATAAACCCAAAAGAAGACTGTGCCTAGAGCGCCAACTTCCGCCAGGCTGAGACCAAGGTCGAGAGCGATGACCGGCAATACGACGCTGATATTCGCCCGGCCCAGATAAAACAAACCATAGGTAGTGGACAGGGCGCCAACCATGAGATCCTGATGCTTGACAAGTGACGCTCGCACGCTGATTATGCTCTGTTTATGTAAACCGCGTCGCTCATGCGACGAGAAGGCTTATTATTTGCGTGAGCGCGGCACTCTTGTGTACGATATACCGGTTGCGCGCCGAGCGGCTCCTGGATAAACGCGGGGAGCGAACATGGCTGGCGAACTTGTGCAGATTGCTGGCAATGCAGGACCTAGGCCGGGACGACCCAAATGCGGTCAGCCGGGAAGTGCACATCGACCTCGTCGCCGACGCCGATCGCGCCCGGCAGATCGGCGCTGCGGATGGCTTCGATCTCGTGGTCGCCGAGGGTAATCTTGTAACGCGTATAGGTGCCGACATAAATGCGCTCGCGAATGCGGCCCTTTACCAGATTGTTTTCCGCGCTGTCGTTGAGTCGTATCTGCTCCGGTCGGATCGTCATCACCGCGGCGCCGGACGGGGCGCGCTCGCCTTCTTGCGCGGCGAAGCGGAAATTGCCGATGTCGGTTCTTACCATGCCGTTTTCACGCCGGGCGGGGATGAAGTTGACGCCGCCGAAGAAACGCGCCGCCCGCTGGCTGATGGGCCGCTGGTAGAACTCGGCCGGCGAGGCGTATTGCAGCAATAATCCATCAAACATCAAGGCGATTTGATCGGCCAGCAGCACTGCCTCTTCCTGGTCGTGCGTGACGAAGACCGTGGTCACCGCCAGATCGCGCTGAATCGACAAGATCAGATCGCGCATCTCATCGCGCAGGTGGGCGTCGAGGTTGCTCAGCGGTTCATCCAGCAGCAAAACGCGCGGCTCGGTGATCAGCGCTCGCGCCAGCGCCACCCGCTGCTGCTGCCCGCCGGAAAGCTGGGTAGGCCGGCGTTTGGCGATATCAGGCAGCTTGACCAAGGCGAGCATTTCCGCCACTCTTTCGGCGATGACGCGCTTGTTGACGCCGCGCATCTTCAAGCCGAAGCCGACATTGTCGCCGACTGACATGTAGGGGAAAAGCAAATAGTTCTGGAAGACCATCACCGCCCCGCGCTTCTCGGCCGGGATCGGCAAAACATCCTGGCCGTCAAAAAGAATGCGTCCGGTAGTCGGCTGGATCAATCCAGCGATCATCTTTAATGTAGTGGTCTTGCCGCAGCCGGAGGGACCCAGAAAAGCCACCAGTTTTCCGGCGGGTATTTCCAGCGAAAAGTCGTCAACCGCCGCGACATCGCCGCCGCTGTAGACTTTCTGGATCTTGTCGAGGATGACTTGCGTCATATTTTGGGAAAATCTCCCCTTGTTTTGCGGGGCGGCTCAGCGAGCCGCCCCAACAAGAGCTAGCGTTTCAAGAGCAAAGGGTCGGAATGTAGGGGCGGCCTATCAGGTCGCCCGCTAACAAATTAGCCTAACCCTGCAGCACGTTGGCTTCCCAGTCGGCTTCTACCAGCGATTGGTATTCCGCGACGATATCGGAGACCAGGGCGCCGGCCAGACGAGCCTGATCAGCCGCGCCCTCGCCCAGACTGTTGGCTGCTTCTTCCAACGCCGCCAAATCCTCTTCGTCCGTTACCCGGTTGGGATCAATGCTGAAGCCACTGCCTTTGCCGTATTCGGGAACGATCTGACGCGCTTGCCGGTCCGGCCGCAGAATCAGATTCGCCAGCACCAATGCCGCCGCCTTGTTGGGCGCGTTGTATGGAATCGCGACATAGTTGAAGTCGCCGACCATATTCTCGTCGAAGGAAAAGGCGCGGCTGGTCGGCGGTATCTTGCCTGTGTTGATGTCTGGACTGGCGCCGGAGGCCCGCTGCGTGATTGTGAAGTCGACTTCGCCATTGGCGAACAGTTCGTGCAATTCGTTGATGTTGGCGGGATAAGTCTCGCCGCCGCGCCAGAGGTTTTCTTCCCAACTATTGAGCAGCTCCCATAGCGCCGGCGTATGCTCGTCGTAGAGCTCTTGATTGAAAGGACCAACCCACTGGCTTTGGCCGCCGCTGATTTCGAAGAGCACCTGCTTGACGAAACGGGTGCCCTGGAATGCGCCCGGTCCCGGCGCGATATAGGTGAAGCGACCCGGATTCATCGCGATCCAGTCGGTCAACTCAGCGTAGCTGCGCGGCAGATCCTCTTCCGACATGCGCGCCGAGTCGTAGATGTAGTGGAACTGAGCGCCGGTCCAGGGACTCTCGTAGCCATCCACCGGCCGGCCAAAGTCCTGATTCAAAGCCGGGTTATCCCAGTTGACAAAGACGCTGTTGGGAATGTTCAGCGCCCAGGGACCATAGAGCAGATCGGCCTGCTTGAGCGTGTAGAAGTTCTCGCCGTTGATCCAGATCAGGTCGATGGTGCCGTTATCGCCTTCGATTCCGGCTTCCGCTTCACTGAGGACCTGATTTACCGCGTCCACCGTATCCGCCAACGGCACGCGATTCAGCGTGATGTTGTATTCTTCCAACAGCGGAATGCCGTAGGTTTCATCGACGAACCCATTGATTGAAGTGGAACCGCCCCACATGTACCAGTTGACGGTCGTGCCTTCAGCCGCGGCGACTACGTCGTCCCAGCTATCGAATCCCGGCGGCGGATCCATCATGTCATCCGCCAGGGCTGTCCCAAACGCGCTCAACAAAACTGCGATGAGCAACAGAGAACTAAATATTGCTTTTTTGCTAATCATTGTCTTTCCTTTTCTTAAACTAGATATACAGATTGCCACACTCCCAAATTTCAGGAGATTGTCGCCTATTATACATTAACACCTTCCAATTGTAGATATTGCGCTTCCGGCACATGCTCGATCAAGCGCATGCCCTTCCAGGCGGCGAATTCCATTAATTCGTCAGTGACGTCGCCCTGGCCGACGGCGAAGTGGTGCTCGTGCCCGCGCACGGTCAAGGTGTTGATCAGATCCATCAGCGAAACCGGCTTCTTGTTTAGCTCGAATTCGGCAAACCAGCCGCGAGTGCCGTCAAAGCCTTTCTTGGCGTGCTCGATGATTTGGGCGCGGATGACCAGCAAGCTGCTGCCGTCATCGCCGATATAGCTGACCGTCGTTTCCTGCGGAGCGAAGACCTGGTCGCCCGCCACGCCATAGGGTCCGTCATCGCCCTTGCGTCCCAGGGTGACATGGTCGACCCATTTGATGCCGTCGTCATTAGCGAAGTGCCGCGGCGAGACGCCACAATGCCACATGAGCATGGCGTTAGTCGCCGGGTCGAGCGCGGTCATGTCAAGCAAGGTAGAGGAACCCTGGACTCCGCTCAAGACATTGAGCAAGTACATGCTGGCCGCGCCCAGGACATCGCCCTCGCAAGAGACGGCAATGCCGTCTTCGCTGCCCAGCCAGCTATAGGCCATGCAGGGCGCCACGCGATAATAGGGCTGGAAATTGGGCCAACATTGTACAGCCAGCGCGTCATAATCGAACTCGCTCGCCAGGTCGCGCATGGCGAGATAGAGGCGTGTGACGCGGTCGAAGGCGCTGTCTTCGGTCACGGTGATTTCGCTCGCGGCGGACTTGATCTCCTTGACTGTCGCGCGGACCGGCGCCGGATCGTAGGCTTTGGCGCGCTCCACCAGTTCCGCCAGTTCATGCGGCAGCACGGCGATGCCCAGGCGGCTGCGCAGCAGGCGTTCGTCGAAGATCATGTCATTGAAGCCGGGCGAGAGATTGCCGATCCAGCCGATGCGCGAGCTTTCAATATTCACCACCGCGGTCAAAGCGCGGATGGTCACGGCGAAGCGACCCCGAAACTGTTCGGATTCCACATGGCCGTAGAACCACTTAAAAGGGATGTTCTCGTGCTTGAGGTAACGTTTCAAAATCGAGGCGAAGTGGCTCATCGAAACCACTGAGTGGAGTTTGATCTCGCCATCTTGCTCGGGGTCCGGCGTCGCCCAAAGTCCCAGGCGCGGCGCGGCTTTTACGAGCGGCAGCAATTGCTCGCCCATGCTGCAGGCGGCGGTCTGCAAGAGCAAAAAGTCGATCTGCTGCTCGCGCAGGTAGGCGGCGGCGCGGATCGACCCCTCTTCGGTCATGACTTCGTCATGTACGGCGATCAACTCAAAATCCAGTTCCCCCGACAGTTTTTCCAAGCCGCCGATGGCGCGCGGTCGCTGATTGTATTCGCCCGCGAAATAAGACGAGATCGAGGTACCGATATAACCGACGCGCAGTTTATGTTTTGCCATTCGTCATTTCCCTCCAATAGCTGTCCAGCGCCTCAAACATCAGCGCGATGGTCGTCGCGCCGGGGTCTTGATGGCCGATGCCGCGTTCGCCCAGGTACTTGGCCCGACCTTGCCGCGCGATCAATTCTTTGGTTGATTCAGCGCCATTGCTTGCCGCTTCCGCAGCGGCAGTCCAGGCGGCTGCGGTGTTGTCATTCGCGGCAAAAGCCAGCACTGCCGGCTCCAGGGCGTCCACCATCGTTTTATCGCCGATCTCTGCCTTGCCACGCGCTTTGACGCCGGCCAAACTCGCAGCCCACAATTGGTTCAGATCAGCTTTGACCAGGCGCTCTTTGCCGTGGATGGCCGCGACGCCTTTCAAGAAGAGCGTACCAAAGAGGGCGCCCGATGCCCCGCCCATGCCGTTCATCAGGGACTGCGCCGTCGTCAACCAGATCTCGCTGGGCTTCGGGTCAGGCAAGTCCGCGACTTCAGCAACCGCTTTGTCGAATGCCCCGCTGATGCTGGCGCCATGATCGCCGTCGCCCAGGGCGGCGTCCAGACGGTTCAACCGCTCTCGACTATCGGCAATGCGCGCAGCAATCGCCAGCACCATCGCCTTCAAGTCGTCGGATCCGATTTCGCTCATAGTTGTTTCATATAGGCGCCCTTGGCCGGCGCGTCCCACAAGGCTTTCAATTCGTCATCGACGCGGCATAACGAGAGCGCGAAACCCGCCATTTCCTGCGTCGTGGCATAGGGTCCGATCCATGATTTGTAAACGCTTATGTCGGCTTCGGCTAGCTTTTCGGCGACGCGCTTGTACAAGATAAAGAGCTCCATCAGGGTCATGCTGCCGCTGTTGTTGAGCAGCACGAGGACCTCGTCTCCCGCTTGAAAAGGCAGGTCTTCCAGGATGGGCGGCAGCATCAGGTCGACGGTCTCGCGGGCGCCCAGCGCCTTTTGCCGTCCCATACCCATTTCGCCATGCAATCCCATGCCGATTTCCATTTCGTCTTCCGGCATCTCGAACATGACCTCGCCTGTGACCGGGCTAGCGCAGGAACTCAAGGACATCGCCAGGCTGCGCGTGTTGTCACGGACTTTTTCCGCCAGGGCTTTTGCGGCGGCCAGATCGCCATCTCCTTCGCAGAAAGCGCCCAGCATCTTCCAGACAAAGAAGAGTCCAGCGGTACCGCGGCGCTCCGGTTCGCTCCCTTTGGGCGCGCTGGAGATATCGTCATAAAGCACCACCATATCGACATTTGACAAGCCTTCCAGCTCGCAGAGTTCCAGCGCCAGTTCGGCATTGAGCAAGTCCCCCGCGTGATGCGAAACGCACACCAGCACGCCAGCGCCGCGATCGGCTGCCTTGATGCCCTGCACGATGCGCTCGGGTCCTGGCGCGGTGAAGATCTCGCCCGCGATATTGACGTCAAACAAGCCCTCGCCGATCCAGCCGATCATCGCTGGCTCGTGGCCGCTGCCACAGCCGATCACCAAGGCGACCTTCCCAGGATCTTTGGGTGTCGCTCGCACTACCAAGCCTTCGTCGGTCAAACGCACGATATCGCCATAAGCGGCGCAGAAGCCGTCCAGCATGTCGCTGAGGATATTTTCCGGCTGATTGATTAGTTTGTGCACGCGCGCGCTCATCGCTTTGCCCTTTCCACGACCGGAACAAAATACATCAGATGAATGGGATGATGCACTGGCTCGTCACTGTAAGCCACTCTTACGCGCAATCCCGAATGCGCCTGATCCGGCGCCGCCTTCAGCAAATGCGGGAAGAGCGTGTCGGCGCCGTCAAGCAGAACATAAGCCAGGACGTAAGGCGTCTCCAGCGCCCGAACATCATCGTTGCTGCCGGGCGAAAAGTGCAAGACCGAATAGGTCTTCACGACGCCTTCGCCCGATAATTCTACCCAGTCCGCAACCGCCAGACAATTTGGGCATAGCGGACGGGGCGGCGCGTAAACCTTGCCGCAGCCAGCGCAGCGCGTGGCTAAAAAGCGCCCATTCTCCAATTCCATAAAAAAGCGCGAAACCTTGCCCAGGCTGTACTTGTAGCTTTGCGTCAGCTCCATGGCGATGCGCTCAACCCCCCGGAACTGCGCCCAGACGTCGCCCGCAGTTGCGCTCTCCGGCACGCGAATATCGATTTTGCTAATGACTTTTTCCGTCATGCTCAATCCCGCCGCTCGAATATGTTCACGACGCTGATGCTGGCGATGCCGGCGTGGGTATCGGTCAAACCGCGCCGAGCCTTCGCCACCTGCCGCCGAGGATCAACCGTAGCCCAAAGCTGCTGTACCACTTCTATCGCCTGCAAGATACCCGTCGCGCCGACAGGCGCGCCCCGACCCAGCAAGCCGCCACTCGTGTTTACGGGCAGCGCGCCATCAAGGTCGAAGATGCCATCGGCGACGCTCGGTCCGCCTTGACCGCGCTCGACGAATCCCAGGTCTTCCACCGCCTGGATCTCGACGCCGCTGTAGCTGTCGTATAGTTCGGCGACATCGATTTCTCGCATTGGATCGCTGATATTCGCCATGGCGTAAGCTTGCGCCGCCGCTGTTCGTTTCGCGCGGAAGTTAGTGAGTTCGGGATAGCGGTCGCCCAAGCGCATAGTATCGCTGCCGCAGCCTGTGGCCGCGAAATAGACCGGCGCTCGCTGGTTAAAAGCCGGGCAGTGCTCCCGCGCCCATTCTTCTGTAGAAAGCAAAACGCAAGCCGCGCCGTCGCTCAGCAGACTACAGTCGAAGAGTTTGTATGGTTCGGCGACCGGACGCGAGTTCATGACATCGTCGATCGAGATGTCCATGGGCTTTTGCGCGATGGGATTGAAGCCCGCGTTGCGCCGATTGCGCGCGGCCACATGCGCAAACTGCTCTTCGCGCGTGCTATAGACTTCCATGTGCGCGCGGATCATGGCTGCATAAAAGCCGGTATAGCTGCCGCCAACCATCATCTCCCAATCAACATCGGCCGATAGCGCGAAGAGCTGATTCGCCGTCTGCGACGAGACGCCGCGTCCGTTTTTCTCGCAGCCATAAACCAGGATGGAATCGCACAAGCCGCTCTGAATATGAGCCCAAGCCGCGCGCAGCGCCAGCGCGCCGGTGGCGCCGCCGCCTTCAATGCGGATGTTGGGTTTGGGAATCATGCCGATGGTATCGTGCAGGATGGCGCCCAGCGTCATCTGCAAATTGAAGTGATCGCTCTCGTAGCTGGTCAAGCCGTGTTCGACCGCCGACAGATCGTCCATGCCGGCATCGGCGAGGCAATCAAGCACGGCTTCCGCCATCAAGTCGCGCAGGTTGCTGCCGCGGTGCTCGGACGCGATTGGCGTGACGCCGACTGCGGCGATTACCGGTACTTTAGACATCGGCATATCGCTTGATCACGCCCTGGCGCGGCCCGGTTTCTGTTGTCCCGGAATAAGGGTGTATGAGCCACATCTGCTCCAAATCGGTGGCTGAGCCTACTTTCGAGGATAGCCAACAACCGTCATGATGTCAAAAGCTGCGAAACTTTGACCAGGGCAATCGCTTCAAAATGGTGTTACTACAAGGACATGTAATCAAACTGAAAATTAACCACAGAGGCACAGAAGTAGAACCGAGTAAGTCATGCAACGAAATGAGGAGCCTGTAGGGGCGGCTCGCTGAGCCGCCCGTCGTCATATTTTCTTGCCCGATGATGTCGCTCATGCGGTGATTTTCGGGCGTTTCAACGAAACGCCCCTACAGTTTTCGATTATTTTGTGGCTGCTTATACTTCATCAACTTTTTCGCATGATTTACTTGCATTTACTGAGAGCACAGAGAAAAAGATTTTTATTGATAATACAGACTTATTTGTTATTGCAAATCAGATTTGGTGACAGGTCAAATGTTGCGATCGTAATTTTTTGGAGCAGAATTAGTGGAGTTTTGCCCGGTAAAAAGCTTGAACTCAGTATTCTTCGTGTCTTTGTGGTGAAAAAAAGCAATTTGAAGCGATTGCCCTGAAAGTTCGACCTGCTAATGACCGTGTTTTCGGCGTCATAAGAAAAGGCAGTTCCTGAATCCCTTGTCAGTTGAGATGCCCCCGTACTGTTTTGGTGGTATATTATTAAGTAATAGGCAGATGCGACAGAGTTCCCAGCCTGTGAAACGAAACAGCCAACTATGAATAGAGGACATCTTATGACTAAGCACTCGCAGATCAAAACGCAAGACATATCCCGTCGCGAAGTATTGCAGATCTTTGCGGCAGGAATGGCAGGCGCGGTGGGTACGATCACGCTCGACCGCGCGCCAAGGTTGAACCCCGCCGGCGCCAGCGATGGCGGCAGTTTGCGCATTGCCTGGTTGACACCGGCCCAGCTTGACCCGCGTTCCGTATCCGGGATGAGCGAAATCGCCCTGCTAAACGCGCTTTATGACTACCTGTTTGAAACTGACGCTTCGTCAAATCTCGTGCCCTGCCTGGCGTCATCCTGGGAGCGTTCGGAGGATGGCAAGCAGTATACGCTTCAACTGGTCGAGGATGCGGTCTTTCATGACGGCAGTCCAATGACTGCGGGCGATGTGGTATGGACGATCCAGTGGCAGTTGGATGCGGGCGGCACGATCGCGGACGTTCTGGCGGCGGTAGAGTCGGTCGAAGCCCTGGGCGATCATACGGTGGTCTTCAATATTGAAGCGCCCGACCCCGATTTTCTCTATCGACTGACAGAGTACAAGATCGTCATACTCAAAGCGGGCGCGCAAAACACCGGCGAAGTATTCAACGGCACCGGTCCTTTTATCATGGAAGAGTTGATACCGGGCGACCGCGCGGTCATGAGAGCCAATGAGAATTACTGGCGCGGCGCGCCGGCGATTGACTGGCTCGAGTTCGTATTTTTCGATGATCAGCAAGCGGCGATTGCCGCCGTCCAGGGCGGCACAGCGGATGGTATCCTCAGGCTTGATAATTTCAGCTTCCTCAACTTCACGGGAGATGCCCGCTTTAACACGGTGGACATTCCTACCAACGCGCATCACATGACGCGGATCCGCGCCGATCGTCCGCCCGGCGATGATATACGGGTGCGTAAAGCCTTCAAACTGGCCACCGACCGACGCGCCGTCTGGGAGCGGGTGCAACTGGGCTTTGGCGCGCTGGGCAAAGATTCGCCCATCGGTCCGTCTTTTGCGCAATATTTCCTGGAAGACGCGCAGCCTCCCCCGCGCGATCCGGCCGCTGCCGCCGCCCTTCTGGCGGAAGCCGGTTATCCCGATGGGCTGGATATGATCTTGCATGTGCCCAACAGTGGCGTCATGCCGGATTTCGCGCAGGCCATGGCCGCGCAATGGGAGGAGGCGGGCATACGCGTGGAGATTCAGTTGGAGGAAGAGAACACTTACTGGGTGCAGAAATGGCTGGATGTGGATCTGGGCGTCACCTGGTGGGGCGACAGAGTTTTCCCGCAGATCTACCTCGACCTCGCCTATCGATCTGACGCGGCCTGGAACGAATCGCATTGGCAGGATCAGCGACTTGATGATCTGATCGATTTCGCGCGTTCCGCCCTTGATGAAGAAGCGCGCGCCGCCGCTTATAAAGAGATTCAGCGGATGTTCCTTGATGAGGGACCGATCATTGTGCCCTATTTCTACGCCTCGTTCATGGTGATGGCGAGCCACGTTTCGGGCCTGGAGCTGCATCCCTTCCCGGGCCGCACTAACTTCCATACCGCCGTTGTCAACTGACGCTATTGCGATCCGCCAAGCCGCGCAGCCCGCTACTTCGTCGCAAAAGAAAAGGGCAAGGGAGCAAGGAGGTCGCGCATCCATTGCGATTGAAATACTAACTTGACCCTCACCCCAAACCCCTCTCCCATAAAGGGAGAGGGGCTTAAAAGGCTCAATACGGGTCACAAATCTCCCCTTCTCTCCTCAGCCCCTTGTGAGAGTGGGGGGCCGGGGGATGAGGGGTGTTTTCAACAGCCTCCGACGAGCCGCCCCTAGCAGATCATTCGTATTTTGGGTTAAGGATCTCATGTCGAGTACTGGCTACGAAGTATTTCAAGCGAAAAAGATACACCCCCGAGCAAGGATCGCGATTGCAAATCTGCGCTGATATATGCAATAATGCAACTCCGCTTGGCAGCCCGCAGGTTGCCAGGTATGTTGAGAGGGACGTCGATGAGCCAAAGTCGTGAAAAAATCCGTCAATATCGACAGCGTTCGCTTGCGCCGCCACTTCGGATCGTCAAATAGCTTTCGCTAGTCACGTCGTTCGCGATTCCGTTGTCCTTCTCCCTTTGCACCCCGCGGCTTGGGGCGCGATTCCCTTCTCATAAAGCAGGGGAAACATCGTACAAAGAAGCGTAAAGGATAAGGACAATCGTGAAGAAGCAAATCAAAACCTCCGCAAGCGACCTCTCCCGTCGCGACTTTCTGCAAGTCTTTGCCGCTGGCGCCGCGACCGCTGTCGGGACCATCGCTTTGGAAATCGCCCCGCTGGCAAATATCGTCGGGGCGCAAGACAACAGTCTGCGCATCGCCTGGCTGACGCCGGCAACCCTGGATCCAAGATCCGCCTCCGGCGATAGCGAAATCGCCATCTTGAACGCGCTCTACGACTACTTGATCGAAACGGACGCTGCGGCGAATCTGGCGCCGCGGCTGGCCTCATCCTGGGATTTGAGCGACGATGGTTTGACATATACGCTGCAGATCCGCGAGGACGCGACCTGGCACGATGGCAGCCCTGTCACCGTCGATGATGTGCTCTGGACCATACAGTGGCATCAGGATTCCGAAAGCACAGTCGCCAGTTTACTGTCGTCCGTCGAGTCGATCGCCGCTGGCGAAGGCAATACCGTTGTCATAACGCTCGGCGAATCCAATCCGGATTTCCTCTACAACCTCACCGACAACAAATTTGTCATCTTGAAATCGGGCGCGGAAAACGTCGGCGAAGCCTTTAACGGTTCCGGACCTTTCAGGCTGGAGGAACTGATCCCGGGCGACCGCGCGATCATGAGCGCCAACGCCGACTATTGGGGCGGCATGCCCTCGATCGAGCGTCTTGAGTTCATCTTCTTTGATGACCAGCAAGCGGGAATCGCCGCGGTGCAAGGCGGCACGGCGGACGGCATCTTGCGCCTGGACAATTCCAGCTTCCTGGGCTTCGGCGCTGATGTCAACTTCAATACGACCGATATACCGACCAGCGGGCACCATCTGGCGCGCATTCGCTCGGACCGCGCGCCGGGCAACGATGTTCGCGTGCGGCAGGCATTCAAGCTGGCCACGGATCGCGACGCTATCTGGGAGCGTGTGCAGTTAGGTTTTGGCGCGCTGGGCAAAGACTCGCCCATTGGACCAGCCTTTGGACAATACTTCCTGGCGGAAGCCGAAGTTCCCGCGCGTGATCCCGCAGCCGCGGCCGCCCTGCTGGCGGAAGCCGGCTATCCCGACGGTTTGGACATGACCTTGCACGTGCCGAATAGCGGCACCTGGCCCGATCTCGCGATCGCCTTCGCCGCCCAGTGGGAAGAAGCTGGCATCCGCGTGGAAATCCAGTTGGAAGACGAAAACAGCTACTGGGTTGAGGACTGGATGCAAGTCGATCTGGGTGTGACGGGTTGGGGCGCGCGCCCGACCGCGCAGCTTTTCCTTGACCTGGCTTATCATTCCGAAGCGCCCTGGAACGAGTCGCATTACAGCGACGCGCGCGTGGACGAATTGATCGAGCTGGCGCGCGCGTCGCTTGATCAAGCCGAGCGCACCGCCGCCTACAAGGAGATCCAACAGATCCTGCTGGACAGCGGTCCTGTGGTCGTGCCTTATTTCTTCGCGCAGTTCATGGTGCTGGCGAGCCATGTATCCGACGTGGCGCTGCATCCCTTCGCCGGGCGCACCAATTTTGGCGGCGCCAGCCTGGGATAAAGCCTGTCGATCGCGCCACGGCTTGTCATGAATGTCGTGAACAGTAAGGGTCGGTCGCAGACCGACCCGCCAGCAAAACTGAAAGGCCTGATCAATGGGCGACCTAACGCGTCGCCCATTTGGCAGAGCGGTGTTAGGGGCTATGATGGCGCTTTTTCTACCCCACCCCCCGGCCCCCTCCCCGTAGCAACGGAGAGGGGGAGCTAACATTGCGCGAACCCGCTTCATAGTGCCGTTCTAGCCGCTTCAGTCGGCAGAAAACCATTGGTTTTGTAATGTCGAAACGAGCTTGCCCCGTTGATAGGGGTTGCGTAGACACTGACCTACGAGGGACCGAGACAGGTAGAGCATGGGCGACATAGATGGTTACAGCAGCGGACAAGCCTTGTAGGGACTGTGAGCCAGCCGGGAACTGATTGAGCCATGAACCCCAGCCCTTTCAGCCGCCAATTCGCCGCGCTGCGCCGCTTTGCCGCCGTGTTGCTGCGGCATCCTCAGTCGGCTCTGGGCACAGCCTTGGTGTTCTTCTTTCTGTTTTTGGCTGTTTTTGGCGCGGGCTTAGCCCCCTACCCCAATCCCAATGATCAGAGTCACGCTGTTCGCGTATCGCCGAGCCTGGATATCGGCGCCTTGCAACTGGGCGAGCATCCCTTCGGCACCGATCGACTGGGGCGCGATGTCTACAGCCGCGTGATCCTGGGCGCGGGCAGCATCTTCCGCATCGCCGGTCTGGGCACCTTGATCAGCGTGCTTGTTGGATCGGCTGTAGGGCTCTACATGGGCTATCGCGGCGGCTGGTTCGATGAGTTGCTGGGACGCGTCATCGACGCGCTGCTGGCGATCCCGGCGCTATTGCTGGCGCTGGTGCTGGTCGGTATCATCCGCAACCTCGATTTCGAAGTCGGCAGTTGGCAGTCGGAATTGGCGGATAATGTCGTCCTTTTGGTGATCGCTGTTCTCTATGTGCCGGTGGTGGCGCGGGTGGCTCGCAGCAGCGCCCTCGATATCAAGACGCGCGAATTCGTGGAAGCAGCGGAGATCCGCGGCGAGCCCACGTATTACATCATCTTTCGAGAGATCTTGCCGTCGGTGATCCCGGCTCTGGTGGTCGAGGCGTCGCTGCGCTTTTCTTATGCGATCTTTCTGGTGGCGTCGCTGGGCTTCCTCGGCTTTGGCGCCCGCCCGCCCTCGCCCGATTGGGGGCTGATGGTTAACGAAAACCGCGGTGGGTTCTATCAATTGACGCCTTGGGCGCTGGATTTCCCGGCGCTGGCGATCGCGATCCTGGTCATTGCGGTCAACTTGATGTCGGACGGCATTCGCCGCGCCGTGCAAAAGGGAAACTGATGACAGCGCCCCTGCTTGATGTCGAGAATCTGACTATCAGCTATCGGATCGGCAAGCGCTGGATACCGGCCGTGCGCGATTTTCACCTGCGACTGGCGCCGGGCCATATCGTCGGCTTGGTCGGCGAGTCGGGCTCGGGAAAATCCACTGTGGCGCTGGCGCTGATGCACTACCTCAGCAGCAACGGACGCGTGGAAAGCGGCGGTCGCCTGGAATTCGCCGGGGAGGATTTGCTGAGCAAAAGCGATGCCGAAATGCGCTCTATCTGGGCGCGGCGCGTCAAGCTGGTGCCTCAAAACGCCGGGGCGGCTTTGAATCCGTCAATGAAGATCGGCGCTCAGGTCACTGAGGTATTGGGCGCGGCAATGGGCACGGGCGGCGCTGAAGCCGAGCATGCCATGCTGCGGATGTTCCATGACGTTAACCTGGTGGATCCTGAAAAAGTGGCGGATCGCTATCCGCACCAATTGAGCGGGGGCATGCAGCAACGCGTCGTCATCGCCATGGCGCTGATCACCAATCCCGAATTGCTCATTCTCGACGAGCCTACCACGGGCCTCGATGTGACCACGGAAGCTGTCATCCTCGATCTGGTTCGCGGGCTGATGGCCGAACGAGATACCGGCGTCATTTATATCACCCATAATCTGGGCGTGGTGGCGCAACTCTGCGAACGCGTGCTGGTGCTGTATGCCGGCGAGATCATGGAAGAGGCGCCCGTCGACCAACTCTACGCGCTGCCCCGTCATCCCTACTCGCTGGGCTTGCTCAACAGTGTGCCCAGGCTTGGACAAAGCAAAGTCGACAGCCGGCTGCATTCGATCAGCGGCAACCCGCCCGCGCTGGCGGAGTTGACGCGCGGCTGTGTCTTCGCCGATCGCTGCGAATTTGTCATCGATAAGTGCCGGGTCGAAAAGCCGCCCTTGGAACAACTGGGCGACGGGCGCGCGGCGCGCTGTTTTCGCTGGGAAGAAGTCGACCCTTCGCTCCTCGGTCCTGCTGTCGGCGCCAGTGAGGGGGAGCGCGTTCTTCAAAGGGAAGACGCGGATACCGATACATTGATGCGGGTGACGAACCTGAAAAAGCATTTTCCGGTCGCGAAAAGCTTGGAGGACTGGCTGCGCGGAAAGACGCCGGCGCCGATCCGCGCTGTCGACGGCGTTAACTTGACCTTGGAGGCGGGGCAGACGCTCGGTTTGGTCGGCGAAAGCGGCAGTGGCAAGACCACCCTTTCACGCCTGATCATCGGCTTGCAAGAGCGTACGGGCGGGGAGTTGGAGCTGCTGGGCATGGACATCCGCAACAGCGTGCGCGAGCGTAGTCCTGATGTCCTGTCGAAACTGCAGATGGTATTCCAGAACCCGCAGAACTCGCTGAACCCGTATCTGTCGGTGCGGCAGGCTTTGCGGCGACCGCTGGTCAAGTTGCGGGGCATGACGCCGGCGGGAGCGGAGGCCGAGGTCGCGCAATTGCTGCGGCGGGTCAACCTGCGGGAGGACTATGCCGATCGCTTCCCCGATGAGTTGAGCGGCGGCGAGAAACAGCGCGTGGTGATCGCGCGAGCCTTCGCCTCCGATCCGGATCTCATCATTTGCGACGAGCCGGTGTCGGCGCTGGACGTATCCGTGCAGTCCGCGGTCTTGAATTTGCTGGCGCGATTGCAAGAAGAGCACGGCAGCGCCTACCTGTTCATATCGCATGATCTGGCCGTCGTCGGATATCTGTCCGACGTGATCGCCGTCATGTATCTGGGCCAACTTTTTGAGGTTGGCGCGGCGAGCGACCTGTTTCAGCCGCCTTACCACCCCTACACCGAAGCCCTTGTTTCAGCGATACCGGTCGCGGATCCACACCATAAAGCCGAGCGCATGCTGCTGCATGACGTCCTGCCCAGCGCCCAGCGCCTGCCGAGCGGCTGCCGCTTTCACACCCGCTGCCCGCGCAAGATCGGCGCCGTCTGTGAAGAAGAGGCGCCACCCTGGCGGGAAGTGGACGCCGGGCATGCCATCCGTTGCCACATCCCGCCCGAGGAATTATCGGCGCTGCAACACAGCTTCCTGCGGTCCGAGGAAATCGGCTAGGCTTATGCTAAAGTTCTTGCGGCGGCGCTTCTTTTTCTTCTTCTTTACTTACCTGATCAGTTCGCTGATGATCTTCTTTTTGCTGCGTGTCTTGCCGGGGGATGCGGCGCGCGTGATCGCCGGCGGGCGCGAAGCCACGGCCGAGCAGGTCGCGCAGATCCGCAGCGAGTTGGGTTTGAATGCGCCGCTGCCGCAGCAATATGTCAACTGGCTGGGCAATTTTCTGGGCGGCGACTGGGGCAAGACGATCGCCTTCCGCGGCGCGGATAACCGCGAGTTGATCGTACAGCGCAGCATCAATTCGGCGCGTTTGGCGCTGGTCGCCTTGCTGATGTCGGTACCGCTGTCGCTGGTCTTGGGCATCATCGCCGGGCTGCGCGAAAACAAATTGCCCGATGTCATCATCTCCCTGCTGACGCTCTCGGTGGTCAGCTTGCCGGAATTCGTGACCGGGCTGTTTCTGATCAATATTGTGGCGCTGCGCTGGGGTCGCGGTCCCCTGGCGGAGGCTCTGGGTTGGTGGTTCCCGTCGAGCTCGGCGGTGCCGGCCAACGCCTCGTTCAGCGAGATGTTGCCCGCGCTGTGGCTGCCGGCATTTGCGGCGACGCTGGTGTTGCTGGCTTACATTTCCCGTCTTACCCGCGCCGGCGTGATTGAGGAATTGAAGCGGGATTATGTGCGCACAGCGGCTTTGAAAGGCATCCCCTATCGCAGCGTAATCACCCGACACGTATTGCGCAATGCCTTGCTGCCGACGGTTACGGTCATCGCCATCAGCATCACCTGGCTGATTAGCGGCTTGGTGGTGATCGAGTATGTCTTTGGTTTTCCGGGCTTGGGCAGTTTGTTGATCGCCGCCATTGAGCGGCGCGATTTGCTGCTGGTGCAAGCGATCGCCATGGTCAGCGTGACCGTCATTCTCTTCACGAATCTCTTCGCCGACCTGGCTTACGCGGCGCTGAATCCGCGCATCAAGCTGGGTTGACAAGCGGGTTGCATTTCAGATTATTGGCGAGCTCCATCTTTCACCCTCAACCACAAAATCTGTAAAACTTGTCCGGTACTGTGGTGTTTGCAGTAGTTTTCGGGCGACCTGATAGGTCGCCCCTACATTGTCTCCTTTATTTTGGGATATGCGCAACGCAAGGGCAACTCTTCATCCGCAGGCAATTTATGTCATTCTGCCAAAATATTGAAATGCACTCTGACAAGCGCGCTGTCATCGCGACCTTCAAGCGGCCGTCGCCGCCGTCCCTTCCTCTTCCGCGCCGCGTTTGATCCAGATCAGAGCCGATGCCATCAGCAAGAGCGCGCCCCAAAGCCCAAATACAGCGCTCCATCCGCTCCACTCGACGAGACCGCCGACGGTGAAACCAGCCATGCCGCCGAAGAAGTTCGACATCATGTTGATGCTGCCAGTGATCGACGAGGCGCGGCCGGGCGGCGCCAGCAGCAAAGGCACCGCGCTCACCACCAGCCCGAAGGCGCCGTTGAGCATGATCATGCCCAGGCAGATGATCAGTAACGCGAGGGGACCCGTCGTCGCCATCAGCGAGAGCATGGCGAAGCCCGCCGCCGTGAGCATGGCCGCCGCTGTCACAAAGACTTGATTGCCCCGCAGGACGCGCAGCCGCGCCAGGAACAAACCTAGGATCGCGATCACTTGCATCGCGGCCGCGACCGAGCCAGTCGCGTTTTCGGGAACAATCCGGCTATCCAGGATGTAAGTTGGCAGCCATATCGTCATGCCGTTGAAGACGAAGCCTGCCAAGGCAGTTGCCACCAGCACCGCCGCGATTTTGCGCAGTTCGGCGCGGATCTGCGAGAGGTTTAAGCCCTGTGGCGTCGCTTTGGGCGCGTCAATGCCAGCCCGCCGCCAGAAAGCCAGGACGCCCAGCGTCAGCAAGCCGGGCAGCCAAAAGGCGACCTGCCAGTTTCCGCCCGTCGCGACTGCCCCGACCAGGGTCCAGGTGATGGCTGTGCCAATGACATAGCTGAAGGGCATGAGGGTCGAGATGACTTTGATCTGTCCCCGGTCCAGCCGCTCGGCCAGGATGCGAAACATGGGCGCCCAACCGGCCGACTGTCCGATGCCGTTGATGCCCCACAAGACAAGCATCAACAGCAAGGAGGTTTGAAAGGCGAAGGCGATATTCACCAGCGCGATGATCAGCAAGCCAGCGCAGACCATCCGAAAGGGGCTGAGGTGGCTGCCGATCTCGCCACTGATGAAGTGGAAAATGCCGTAGACCCAGAAGAACACCGTGCCCAGCGCGCCCACTTCCGCGCGGCTGGCGTCCAGCGCGACGGCCAATGCCGGCAAGACCACGCTGAAGTTGACCCGGCCCAGATAGAACAGGGCATAGGTGATCCAGATGACGCCGACGATCCGTTTATGCGGCGGCGGCGAAGGGGCGTTCACCGGAACGTTCACCGGGTATGCCTTGCTGCCCTTGCTGGTCAATCCGCCAGATCGACGAACTGGCGCTCGTGCAGCTCGGCGTATAATCCGCCCCGAGCCAGCAACTCGGCATGGCTGCCCATTTCGCAGACCCTGCCCTCGTCTACCACGCAGATGACATCGGCGTTAATGATGGTGCTGAGACGGTGCGCGATGACGATGGAGCTGCGCTTTGCCAGCAATTTTTGCAGCGCGTCCTGGATCAGCGTCTCGGTGACCATGTCGACGCTCGATGTGGCTTCGTCCATGATCAGGATGCGCGGATCCGCCAGGATGGCCCGGGCGATGGAGATGAGTTGGCGCTGGCCGACGGACAGGTTGGCGCCGTCTTCAAGGATTTCGGTTTCATAGCCATCGGGAAGGTCGCGGACGAAGGCGTCGACATTGGCGGTTCTGCCGGCGGCGGCGAGCTCGGCGTCAGTGGCGTCGGGCTTTCCGAAGCGGATATTCTCGGCAATGGTGCCCGAGAAGATGAAGGGATCCTGCGAGACCAAGCCCATCTGCGAACGCATGGAACGCTGTTGGACCTGGCGGATATCGATGCCGTCGATCAAGAGAGCGCCTTCGCTGGCGTCATAGAAGCGGGCGATCAGATTGGCGATGGACGTTTTGCCCGCGCCTGTGGGTCCCACCAGCGCGACCATCGTACCCGCTGGAAAGTCCAGGGTGATTTCGCGCAGGACCGGCAGATTCTCGCGGTAGCCGAAGCTAAGATCTTGGAATTGAATGCGCCCCTTGATCGGCGGCATGACCGTCGCGTCATCGCGGTCGCGGATGGCGGGTTCCGTGTTGAGCAGGTTGATCACGCGTTCGCCGCCCGCCATAGCCGTCTGCATGGTGGCGTAAAGCTGGCTGAGTTCCTGAACCGGCAAGAAGAAGCGGTTGACATAGCCGAGGAAGGCGATGACCGTACCTAGCGTGAGCGCACCCTGCGCCACGCTGATGCCGCCGAAGAGAAGCACGATGCCGGTCGCGACGATGCCGAGGAACTCAACGGTCGGCAAGAAGACGAATGACAGCGACATGGCCTCGATATGCGCGTCGCGGTTGGCTTGATTGACCTCATCAAATTTGCTGGAGGTGCTGTCTTCGTTGGCAAAAGCCTGGATGACGCGAATGCCGCTGAGATTCTCCGCCAGGTCGCCGATCAGGTGAGCGTTGCGCGCGCGGGTTTTGCGGAAGGCCAGCTTGGCGCGCCGCGCGAAGATGGCTGTTGCCAGCACGATCAGCGGGATGATCGAGAACGTGACCAGCGCCAGTTGCGCGTTGAGCGAGAGCATGACGATGACGATGCCCGCCAGCAACAAGCTGTCGCCTGTCAGGGTTATAAGCCCCTGCGAGAGCAACTGGTTGATGACGCCGACATCGCTGATGACGCGCGATATGGTGACGCCGACGATGTGATTGTCGTGGTAAGCCAGCGGCAATTTCTGCAAATGCCGGAAGAGCGCCGAGCGCAGGTCCGCCAGGACGCGCTGCCCTACCCAACTGAGCAGGAAGCGCTGCGTCGTTGACGCCAGGTAGAGACCCGTAGCCGCGAGCAGCATGAGCAGCGTAATATCGTTGAGCGACGTGATATCGCCCTGGGCGATCGGTCCGTCGATTGCGACTTTGACCAGGTAAGGCGTGATCAGCGTTAGAGCCGAGGCGAATAGCATGGCGACGAAGGCTGCCAGCATGTGCAATCCGTAAGGGCGCAGGAAGACCAGCAAGTGCCAAAGCACGCGTAGATTGAAGGAGCGGCCCTCGACTTTGTCCGCGTAGCCCTCCAGGGTGGAGCGCGGTCCGCTTCTGCCGATCCCGGTTGTGCCTAGCGAGAAGCCCATGTCAGTTCCTTGTCGGCTCGTCGTGTTTGTCGCGCTCACTCGCGCAGGTTGCGATAATAGATCTCGGCATACAAACCTGATTTCTGTATTAACTCGTCGTGCCTGCCGGAAGCGGCCACGCGCCCGTCTTGCAATACCAGCACCTTGTCCGCCATGCGCACGGTGCTGAGTCGCTGGGCGATGATGAATGAAGTACGCCCTTCCATCAAGCGCTCCAGCGCGATCTGAATCAGACGTTCCGTTTCCGTATCGACGCTGGACGTGGCGTCGTCGAGCAGCAGAATGCGCGGGTCCTTGAGCAAAGCGCGGGCGATGGCGATGCGCTGTTTCTGACCGCCGGACAGGGTCAGGCCGCGTTCGCCGACTTCCGTATCGTATCCCTCCGGCATTTCCAGGATGAAGTCATGCGCCTGCGCCGCTTTTGCCGCCTCAATGACCTCGTCATCGGATACGTCTCCCAGCCCGAAAGCGATATTCTCGCGGATGCTGGACGCGAAGAGCACCGTCTCTTGCAGCACAATGCCGATTTGATCGCGCAGCGACTTGACGGTCACGTCGCGCACGTCGTAGCCGTCAACGCGGACGCGACCGCCGCTCACGTCATAAAAGCGCGGGATCAGATTGATGATGGTCGATTTGCCGGAACCGGTCGCGCCCAGCAGAGCGATCACCTCGCCGACCTCGGCTTCAAGATTGAGCTTGTCCAGCACTTGGCGCTGGTTGAAATAAGAAAAGGACACGTTTTCAAAGCGTACCCGACCTGCGATCGGCGGCAGCGCGACGGCGTCCGGCGCGTCCGTCACCTCGGATTGAGCGTCGAGAATGGTAAAGATCCGTTCGCCGGCGGCCGATGCCATGGCAAGCGCCGGGATGATCACGCCCAGGCGGCGAACTGGCGCGATCAGTTGCCCGAGATAAGTCGTGAAAGCCACGAGTTCGCCCAGGGTGAGCGCGTCGTCGATCACCAGCCGTCCCCCCAGCCAGATGATGATCACCGTGCTCAAGCTGGCGACGAAGTCCAGCAGCGGGATATGCTGCGCGCTGACGATGACCTGCTTTCGCGCCAGCGCGAACCATTTGCTGTTTTGTCGATCAAATCGCTCGATTTCGGCATCCTCTTGCGCGAAGGCTTTGACGATTTTGGCGCCACGCAGGTTTTGCTCCAGCACCGTGGTCATCTCCGCCAATTGGTGCTGTAAATCCAGCGAGAGCGGTCGATAGATGCGTCCGAAGCGATAGGCGATGTAAAAGAGCAAGGGAATCAGGAGCATCGACAAGATCGCTAGCTGCGCATTCATCAGCAGCAGGGCGACGAAGGTGAAGACCATCAAGCCAGTGTGCTGAAACAAGCGCACAAAGGCGCGGCCCGTCAGAAAGCGGATCCGCTCTACATCGGAAATGGACCGCGCCAGCAATTGCCCGGTCTGCGCTTGATCGTGATAGGAAAATGACAGCGAACTGAGTTTGTCGTAGATGGCGTTGCGGATGTCGTAAGCGACGCCTTGGGACACTACTTCTGTCCCGCGCCCCAGGAAGAAATCGACAAAGCCCTTGATGACCGTCAGCCCGAGCAAACCCAGCAGCGACCAAGCCAGAATGCTCATATCCCCCTGGATGATGCCAGCATCGACGATCCAGCGGATCGTCTGTGGAATCAAAATGCTGAAAATGTTGACGACGATCGCCAGAACATAAACGCCGGCGGCGATATTGCGGTACTTTTTGAGAAACTTAAAACTGCGCCAGAGGGAGCTTTGCTCTGCTTCGCCCGCTTTAGGGGCATGGTAAGAAGAAGACTGTGCTTTTTTCGCTCGCTGCGCCATAAAAGCCGGAATCGGGTGGTTTGAGTAAGCGCGCTGACCTGATCAACGAGGATACGCAACCTTACCTTACTGACTTTAGAGCCGGCATAAAACCCTCAATTCCAGAATTGGCTTGGGGCGCCGGCGCCGCGTCAGGAGCTTCTTGGGAGCCAGACCGTCATTTCTGTGATGCCGCGGTTGTTCCAGGCGTAATAGGGAATCAGCGTGACATCGAGATCTTCTTCGCGTTCGCTCCCGATGTCCATATAGAGCGCGTCCGCCCCGTTTTCTTCGACGACGCGGCGCGCCCGGCCCTTGACGACGGTCACACCGCCCAGGAGTTCGTTTTCCTGGCGCGCTTCCATTTGCATATCACCCGGCGCGTGGACTTCCAGGATGGAAACATCATCGGGCAAGTCAACGCCCTCCAGGCAGTACACCAGCGGACCGCGCATCACAGCAACGTGATTGCGGATTTCTTCGGCTTTGGGCTGCGCTTTGACCAGCCGCGGTCGCATCGGCAGGCGCAACGAGATGGTATCGCCGGCTTGCCACAGGCGTCGGATTTCCACATAGCTCTGCGGGGTCAGTGGCTGGTCACTCGCTTCGCCATTGATGTCTACGGTCGCGTTTTGCGCCCAGCCCGGGATGCGCAACATCAAGCTGAGTTCGCGCGAGGGCGCCTGGTCGATAGTGATCGTCACCCGATCATCCCAGGGGTAGTCGGTACTTTGCCGCAGCGCGAATGCCGAGCCATCGGCAAGGGTTGTGTCCAGGCGACTGCTGCTGTAAAGATGGATCCACAGGGCGTCGTCGGATTGGCTGTAGACCCAGTTGTGCAGTAAGGCGATGGTGCGAGCGGTGTTGGTCGGGCAGCAATAACAGTACAAGAGATACCAGCGCTCATAGGTATCCTGGCTCAAGAGCGGGTGCTCCGCGCCATACCAGCGCAGGGGATTGGTATAACAGAACTTGATGCCGTCCAGGCTCATGGAGGACAGCATGCTGTTATACAGCACGCGCTCCATGACGTCGGCGTATTTGGCATCGGCGGACAAGTTGAGCATCCGCCAGTTCCACATGGCATGCGCGATATTGGCGCAGGTTTCGTTATAGGCGGTGGCGTTGGGCAGTTGATATTCGTAGCCGTAAGCCTCGTGTACCGGTCCGCCGCCGCGGCTTTGCAGCTCGGGCCGAAGCGACGCGCCAGAATGCAAGGCTGACGTGCCGCCGGTGATGTACATCTTGCTGTTCACGGCGTTGTCCCAGATGCGATGCAGCCCCGCCAGGAGCTCGTCGTCGCCGGTCTCGGCATAGACGTCGGTCGCGCCGCAATACAAATAACCGGCGGTCACCGCATGCCCGACCGCCCGCATCTCCTCGCGCAGGGAGATCAGCGACTGGTTCAGGTCCTTGCCGCCCGGCTGCGACCCGCGCATCTCGACGAAAGTCTTCGCTAACTCCAGGTATCGCTTTTCACCGGTCGCGCGGTACAGGTCGACCGCGCCCATGGTATTGGATGGGTTGAAGCCGAAATGCGCCAACTCCGCCGGACAGGGTATGAAGACGTCGCAAAGATAATCCGCCAGGTTGATGGCGATCTGCAAAAAATTGCGCTCCCCCGTGATCCGATGGTGCGCCGATGCTGCCGTCAACAGATGACCCATGTTATAGAGTTCGTGGTCATGGAGGTCAGTCCAACGCTCCTTGTCGTCGCGCAATTGCATGGGCGTGCTGATATAACCATCATCCTCTTGCGCCCCCGCGATGACATCAATGAGTTCGTCCAGTTCGTCGATGATCGCTTGCTCGCCGGTGGCGCCATACATATGTGTCATGGCTTCCATGTACTTGTAGCAATCGCCGTCGCTCCACATCGTGCCTTTGCGCTCGCCTTCAGCCAAGCCGGCGGCGATATGGAAATTGCTGAATACGGCGCCGTTTTCGGGTTCGTCCAGCGCCGTCCGCATGCTCGGCAGTATCGTCTGACGACACAGCTGATGAAGATTGCCCCAAAAGCCGTCTTCCCAACTGACGGCATCGTGCGGCGGCGCTTCCAGTTTCTGATATGGTGGTTTCTGTCCCATTTGCATGTTGAATCCTTTTGTATCCAGTATCGAGTTTGCGCTTCAGTAATGCTTGTTTAATGACTTACCTTATATGATAACCAGGCAGCCTCGCAATATTGCGCAGGTGTGGGAGCCGTTTTCGCGGCCGCCGCCCGGCTATTTGTAGCCCGTGAAAACGACGCCCTGGATGAAAATACGTTGAGCGAAAAAGAAGACGATAATCAGCGGCAGCATGACTACCAGCGACGCTGCCATCAGCGAATTCCACTCGGTGCCATAGGTGCCCTGGAAATAGCGCAAGCCGAGCGCCAAGGTCGCCTTGTCCGTATCCGACAAGAAGATAAGCGGCCGGAAGAAGTCGTTCCAATGGTATTGGAAGGAGAAAATCGCCACTGCCGCCAAAACCGGTACCGACAGCGGCAAGGTAATGCGCCAGAAAACGCCAAATTTGGAGCAGCCGTCCAACAGCGCCGCTTCATCAAGCTCGCGAGAAATGGTCATGAAGTATTGTCTGATTAGAAATATGTAAAAGGGATTGCCGAACCAGGAGGGAATCACGAGGGGCCAATAAGTGTCGTACATGCCAAAGAACCGGAAAATCAGAAAATCGGGGATCAAGGTCACTTGCCTCGGGAGCATCATCGTCGCCAGGACAACGATGAACAAGGCGTCCCTGCCCCGCCAACGCAATCGCGCAAAGGCGAATGCAACAATGGCCGAGACGCCGAGTTCCCCAATCAACGTCGCCGCCACAATGATCAAGGTATTGGTAAGGTAGAGATCAAAGGGCAGCTTTGTCAGCGCATTGGGGTAGTTCTCCCATATGACCGGATCGGGGATGAATTCCGGCGGGAAACGGAAGATATGCGACAAATCCTTTAGTGATGTCGAGATCATCCAGGCGAAGGGCATCAGGATCACTATCGAGCCCGCGCCCAGCAAAGCATAGACGACGAATTTGCCGATCGTATTCCGCAGATTCAAGCCGATGAAAAAGCGCCCGGTCATCGCTTAGGTCCCTTCGGATTCGCCTTCGTAATACACCCAATACTTCGCCGTGCGGAAAAGAATGAGCGTAAATGCCAGGATCACCACAAAAAGCAGCCATGCCAAAGCGGAGGCATAACCCATTTGGAAGTCTTGAAATGCCTTTCGATAAAGATAAAGAATGAAGAACAGCGAGGCATTGGCCGGTCCGCCATTGGTCATGATAAAGGCTTCGGTGAAGATCTGCATCGAGAAAATGACGCCGATGATGAGTTGGAAAAAGATCGTCGGGCTGAGCATGGGCAAGGTGATATGACGGATCCGCTTCCACCAGTTCGCGCCATCGATTTCCGCAGCCTCGTAGAGATCGGTCGGGATGGATTGCAAGCCCGCCAAATAAATGACCATCCCGCCGCCTACGCTCCAAAGGCGCATGACGACGAAGGAGGGTATGACCCAGGTGCGATCCGCCAGCCAAGCTGGTCCCTGAATGCCAACGACATTCAGCGCCGCGTTAATCAAGCCAAAATCGGTGGAGAAAATCCAGCGCCACATAAGGGCGACAGCGACGCCGGACAAGATGGCGGGCAGATAATAAATGGTTCGAAAAGTAGAAAGCCCCCGAATATTGGTATTCAATAGCATGGCGATGCCCAGCCCGAATACGATATTCAGCGGGATCGACACCACCGAAAAAACGACCGTGATTTTCAAGGAGTGCATGGCGTATTTGTCGACGAAGAACATCTTGTGATAATTCTCTAAACCGACAAACACGGGCGGCGTCAAAATATCCCATTCGGTGAACGACAGCACCAGAGACGCGATCATGGGAAAGGCGGTGAAAATGAGGAATCCGACTAACCAAGGCGATACCATCACCCAAGCCAGTCGGGTTTCCGCGCTGTTGTATTTGAACCCTCTGCCGATTCGTCTGGAGAGGATTCCGCTGGGAACAGAAATGTTCATTGCGGCGAGATCACAGCCAGTAAAGGTTACGCCTAAGACGGCTGGTTTGTATCAATTCCTTCAACGGCAAGCAGTGTCCGGCGATTGGAAACAAAGGCACGCCGGGCGCATTCGCGTTTTACAAGCGGGAGGGGTGTCGGGTCAATGCCGCGAACACCCCAAAAGATTTGTCAATCTTACTGACGCCATTGCCCTTCCACGATCATCGGGTTGACCTGTTCCACGATCCTGTCCATGATGACCTTCGCATCGCGCTCTTCACCGATGAAGAGCAGATCCAGTTCAGCCTGCATGATCCGTGTGATCGCGTCCCAGTTGGTCAAAACCGGATCCGGCGCCACGAAGTGCCGGGCGGCATCGACCATAACCTGCTTGTTGGCCGGCGGCAGCGGATCGGTAACAAACCACTGTTCCTGGGCGGAGAAGGTCGTGCCTTGCAAGCCGCCTTCCTTAATGATCGTTTCCATCGCCGGACCGTTGAAGTACTTGAGCAAGTTCCAGGCGCATTCCGGCACCTCGGTGGTCTTGGGAACGACCAGCGGATAGTAGAAGACGTAATTGGCTCTGCCGCCCTTGCCTGACGGGAAATGGCCCAAAGCGACATTGAAATCAACATTGCGATAGTTCGGGAAGCTCCAACTGCCGCTTTGGAACATCGCCAGCCGGCCCGTCTGCATCAGCGTATCAGTGCCGAGTTCCGCCATCGCGTCCGGTCTGGGCGCGAAACCGTGTTCCCAGCGCAGATCCGCGTAGAATTGCAGAGCTTCTACCGCCGGCGGCTCGTTGAGTACGCATTCTGTGGGGAAGAAGGGGTCATCGACAATCTGGCCGCCGAAGATGCGCACCCAGATCTGCCAAATCTTGTCCCAGCCGCTAACGTCATAGGCGTATTGCGTCGTTCTGTTGCCTTCGCGTTTTGTCAGTTTCTCGCAGGAGCTAAAGAAGTCATCTACCGTCCAGGCTTCGTCGTCCCATTGCGCGGTCGGCAGCATGGCGCCGGCTTCCTCGAACATGTCCTGATTGTAAAAGAGCGCGATTGTCGCCACATTGTCCGGGACGCCGTAAATGCCGCCATCATGGGTGTAAGCTTCGATAGCAAGATCGGGGAATTGACTTAGATCATAGTTTTCGGCGTCAATAAAGGGCTTGAGATCGACCAGCAGGTCTTTGCTCAAGAATTCCGGCAGTTGGCCAATGCGTATGATGAACACATCGGGCGCTTCATTAGCCGCGAGCATCGTCAACAATTTGTCATTGTAGCCGCCGCCGGGAACGCTGATGAAATTGAGCCTGCAATCCGGATAAGCCTCGTCAAACGGGGTCAAAGCCTGTTCACGAATACCGATCAAAGGAGGACCATCCCAAAACATGATCGACACTTCACTGACGTCCTGGCTCAAGACGCGGCTCATGCCCGGGACCAAACTGCTGCCCGCCAATGCTGAACCGGCCGCGCTGGCGCGCAAGAAATCTCGGCGACTCATCTTCATTTGTCTAGACATCTTTCTATCTCCATATCACTAAGCCGACTAAGTTGTATTGCCACAATCAATTATCTGATTCGACAGATAATCTTCGACGATCAATCTGCTCGATAACAGTCCTCCTTATTCTCGTGATTATAGTCAAACGGATTCTTGACTCAGGCGACAAGCGTCCTTTTCATCTCAACGGCTTAATGACTGCAAACGAATCATCTGCGCCGAGGCGATAGCCTACGCGAGTAATACAGCGAGAATTTGCATATGCGCGGCTCAATTCTGGCATGACTAGCAACTCGACATTCTACCACAACTGGCGAAGTCCAAGAATCTCGGTCAGTAGCCGAATCCGCGCAATTCTGATCTTGAATACCGATTAGAGATTAGCGCATTCAACGCATAATGACAAATCAATAGATTGGGTAGAGTATCCTTTTCGGTTGAAATACTTTTATCCAGTCCTCGATATGAGATCCCTAACCCAAAATATGAACGACGTTGGTAGGGGCGACTCGCTGAGTCGCCCGATTGCGCCATCCACACATAGCACTTTTGCATGACTAACTTGCGCTTACTTCTGCGCCTCTGTGGTGAATCAGAAAAGTACCGCCCCCGCCAGACCCACAACCCGCAATCCATTGCCTCCTTCCCAAAAACTTTCGTGCCCTTCGTGTCTTGACGGTCAGTGTCGAAGGGCTGTGTCGGCGGTCAGTGTCTACGCGACCTGTGGTGAAAAATATCGCGGTGTCCTCGGTGGTTATATTTTAGTTTGACTATTGTCATCGCAGCGGATGTTAATTTTGATGCGATTGCCCTGATACTGATCTGCGCCCTTCACATGAGGACGGCGTTCTGTGCTAAAATCGGCACTGGCGAATTCGCCCCTGACACAGTGGCGTGTCAGGGATTTCTGTTCCCGTTTTCCTGTCAAGGCGAGGCGATTGGAAATGTCTGAGGTTACGGTTATCGGCGCTGGCGTCTCCGGATTGAGTTCGGCGCTCAACCTGCAGCTTGCGGGCTTTGATGTCCGCATCCTGACGCGCGATCGGCCAGGAGCGACCGCTTCATCGGCGGCCGGCGCTGTTTGGTCGGGCGGCAGCGTATCGGGTCGCTCGCGGCGCTGGGCGGATGATTCGCTTTCGCATTTTCTCACGCTGGCGAAACGCGCCGATAGCGGCGTTGGTCTGCGGCGGATGCGCCAGGTGTTTCCGCTGCAAGTGGGCGATCCCTGGTTCAAAGACCGGTTGCCCTTCTTCGCGAAAATGCCGCCCGAGGAATTGCCGTCGGATGGCCAGGACGGTTGGATTATGGATCTGCCGATCGTAGCGCCGCCCCGCTACTTACAGAACTTGCAGGACCAGTTCCTTGGGGCTGGCGGCGAACTGGAAGTCTGCGAAGTGGAGTCCCTTGACGCTCTCGAGGCTGAAAGTCGCCTGCTCGTCAATTGCGCGGGCGCATGGGCGAAATATGTCACGCCGGATCCCGAAGTATTTCCGATACGCGGACAGACGCTTCTCGTCGATGCGCCGCAAATCCGCGATGGTTACATGCGCGCCAGCGACGATACCTATCTCTTTCCCCGCGACGACGGTCTGCTGCTCGGCGGCATTTACCAATACGACAGTTGGCATCCGGAGGCTGACGCGGAACAGACCAGGGACATCCTCGAACGCTGTTCGTCGATCGAGCCAACTGTGTCTGATGCGGCTATCATCCGCACAGCGGTCGGCATACGCCCGGGGCGCCAAGCGGTACGGCTGGAAGTGGAAAAACGATCCCGCGAGCGCGCTGTCATTCACAATTACGGACACGGATCGATCGGCTTCACTTTGTCCTGGGGCTGCGCCCTGGAGCTGCTCGATTTAGCGACGCAATTGACAAACGCGACAAACGCGGATGATTAAAAATGAGTAATCCGGGAGTTGGCATGGCGCGGCAGAATATATCTTCGGGCACACATTACGAAAAAATCGCCGGTTATTCGCGGGCGGTGCGGCTGGGCAATGTCGTACACGTCTCCGGCACAACCGCCACCGATGGCGCGAGCGAGGTCGTCGGCATCGGCGACGCCGGCGCGCAAACCGAGTTCATCATTCAGAAGATCGAACGCGCGCTGGCTGAAGCCGGCGCTCAGTTGTCGGACGTCGTGCGAACGCGCATATATTTGACGCCGGGAGCCGATTGGGAAGCGGTCGCGGCCATGCACGGGCAATACTTCGGCGATATCCGCCCGGCCAATACCCTGCTCTATATCCACGCGCTGGTCGGCGACGATTACCTGGTGGAAATGGAAGCCGAAGCGATCATCGCTGATTCCGACTCATGAAGTTCAGCCTGCGCTTCAATAATGACCTGCCCGCGCGCGACTATGTGACCTACGCTCAAGCGGCTGAGGCCGCTGGTTTCGATCAATTCTGGGTGAGTAACGATCTCTTTTTGCGCAGCGCGCCGGTCATTCTTTCCGCTATCGCGACGGCCACCGAGCGCATCGAGATCGGCACTTGTATTCTCAACCCCTACACGATCCATCCTGCGGAAATCGCCATGTTCGCCGCTACCCTCGACGAACTCTCCGGTGGTCGCTTCAACCTGGGCATATCCAGCGGCGCCGAGGATTTCATCGGCTGGCTGGGCTTGGATTTCGATTTGCCCCGCACCCGCATCGTGGAATCGATCGAGGCGATTAACAAGCTGACATCAAACGAAAACGCCGCGGCCCGTGGACGGGTCCTGCGCTGGACGGAAGAAGCCTGGCTGCGCTTTGAATCGAGCCGCCGCGTGCCGATCTATTTGGGCGCCATGAGCCCGAAAATGCTGGAAGAAATCGGCGCCATCGCCGACGGCGGCTTGCCCCTGCTTTTCCCGCCGGAGCACTATCGGAATGTCTTGCCTCATGTCGAGCGGGGCTTGCAAAGAGCGGGCAGAGTCCTTGATGACATCGACCTCGCCGCTTGTATCTGGTGCTCGATCTCTGCCGATCAAGCAGCGGCGGAGGCTGTGCTCGCCGACAAGATCGCCTATTACGGACATGCCATGAGTCCGCTGATTCTGGGGCAACTGGGCTTGACGCAAAACGACTTCGAGCCGATTCGACGCGCCTACCATCTCGAAGGCGATACCGAGGGAGCCCGGCGGATGGTGACAGCTCGGATGCTACGCATCGGCATTGCTGGCACGACTGATGTTCTCATGGAGCGGCTGGAGGAACTGGCGGCGATGGGCGCGCGGCATATCAGCTTTGGTCCGCCGTTGGGACCAGATATTCCCGCGGCGATAGAGGCGATTGGGCGGGATGTGATACCACGTTTTGGTGAGGCATAACGATGCGCGGGATCTGTTTTGAAGGCGGCATCCGTAACCGACAAAGATAATGGTTCAAACTACATGTGCTTGGGAGGAGATCAACAGAATGCGAAGTCTTATATTGTTTTGCCTGCTTGTCCTGATAAACATGGCGCCGGTGACACAAGCGCAAGAACAAGACGACAAGTCGGCGGAAACCAGCGAGGGCATCCCCCTGATGTGGGTCTATGGCAGCGATTTACCCGCCTGTTCTGTCTTTCAAGGGTCGCTGCTCACCATCCGCATTGTCTTGCCGCATAAGTCGATCATAACGCGAGCCTCGGAATTGGAATCGATAGATGACTTGCTCGCTTTTGCTGGCGAAGACATTGATCAACGCATCTGGGAGATGTCGCCGCCTTGCGCGGAAGCCGTCGAAGTCAGTTGGTTCGTGAGCCAGGTTGCCGGTGATTTTGCGGCGGCGCGGGCTTTGGAACTTGCGGGCCTGGCGTCGGAGGCCAACTTCTATCAACAGCAGGCCGAGCTCGGATCGGCGCGCTTTGACGAGATTTTCGCCTACATCCATGAGGAAGGATGGCACGAGCCTCTGACCGGGGACGACGGCAGCTTGGCGGAATGCACCGTCGCTGAACAGACCTCCCTGGACAAAATCGCTTCGGATTTCAACGAGTTATTGGTCGGGCCGGTTTTGAAGGTGGAGACGAGCGCCGATTTGATCGCGTATGGCGAAGCGCACGTCGATTGGCGGGAAAGGATTTGGACAAGTCTGCCGGCTTGTACCGAATCGGTCCAACTTGGCGTTCTAATGGGTGTGGTTGCCAGAGACTTTGCTACGGCATTCGCGTTGAGCCTGTCCGGCATAGATACAGATGACAGCCCGTATATGCTTAGAGCCTTGGGGGGCTGGATGACGTTTATGGACCATACCATTCTGAAGGACTTTGCTGAAGATACGGGAAACGCGGCAAAGACCTACTATGTCACCGCCAATTCCTACGCCAATATCCGCTCTTGCGCCTCCACCAATTGCAGCGTTGTGACGACAACTCAAAACGGCGAGGCGCTGACAGTAATCGATGACTCCAAAGACTGGTACGAAGTCCGTCTGGAGAACGGTGAAACGGCCTTTATCGCGGGATTCTTGATGAGCGCGACGCCTCCGGGGGGCTAAACAGGCAATACCCGGTTCATCTCCTCCAAGGCAGCGCCCAACTCGATAACCCGATTCGTGCCGGTGCCGCCGCCGATATGCGGGCAGAGGATCACGTTGTCCAGCGTGCAGAGCGGACTTTCCGGCGGCAAGGGCTCGTAGGCGAATACATCAAGGCCGGCGCCGGCGATGCGGTTCTCGCTCAGCGCCGCGATCATCGCCTCCTCGTCAATGATGCCGCCGCGGGCGATATTGACCAGATAGGCGCTTTCTTTCATCAGCGCGATCTGCTCGGCGCCGATCATGCCCTCGGTCTCCGCGGTATGCGGGGTCGCCACACAGACGTAATCGCTCTCGCGCAGCAGGTCGTCGAGATCGCGATAGCTGGCGTCAAAAACCCCTTCCAGTTCGGCCGAAAGCGGCTTGCGCTTGTAATAGATATTTCGCATGCCCATGACGCTGGCGCGGCGCGCCAGTTCACAGCCGATCTCGCCCATGCCGATGATGCCGAGTGTCTTGCTTGTGACTTCGTGAACGCGTTCGTTTTTCATCCAGTGGAAGGCGATCTTGCGCTGCGAGGTCAACTCGGGTTTCATGCCGCGGTAGCGGTAGGCGCCCATCGCCACGGCCTCGTTGCCGACGATCAAATCCTTGCTCAATGCCATGATCAACGTCAGCGCCAGTTCCGCCACGCAGTTCGGACCCTTGCGCGGGACGCAGCCAAAATGGGTTCCGCGTTCGCGCAGGGCACCAACATCAATATTGAAGTAACTCCTGCCCAGCTTCAATACCGCGCGCAAATTGCTCATCTTGCCCAGCAGATTTTCGTCTATTGACGCCGTATCCGCGATCAAGCCGACTATCTTGTCGCTTGCCAGCGCGGCTGCATCGGCGTCTTCGCTGGCGCCAAGTATGTCCAGGTTTGGAAACTGGCCCGAAAGATCCGTGATTGCCGCTTCGTATCCTGCATCGGCAACCAATACTGTGTGCGTTTCGACTGCATTCGCCATGTTGCGGGTTCTCCACTATTGTCTACTATTGTCCGCTATTGTCCGCCGTTTGTTCCCAGCGCAATTTGATGCCAGTTGCCGCAGATCTCGTCCGCGACGAAGCTGATATGCGTATTCATTAAGCCGACAGCGGCTTCGGCATCTCCGTTCTCGATGACCTGCGCGATCTCTCTATGGTTGAAGACGATTTGCCGCAGGTTCTCTTGCTGCTGGTTGCTTAGCGACAGCGCTTGCTGAACGCGCTGCGCCACGCTGTTCCATAAGACACCCAGCAGTTGATTGCCGCTGAAGTCGATCAAGGTATCGTGAAACATGCGGTCAATCCGGTTGAGATCTGTCAAGCTGTCTTGTTCGGCCGCGCCCTCCATCTCATCGCAGATCGCATAGAGCTCCCTCACGGCGGCTGCTGCCTGGCCGGTGGCCACGATCTGCCGTATGGCGTAGCTTTCCAGCATGCTGCGGACGCTGAAGAGATCCTCGATATCTTTTTTCGAGAGCGTTTTGACCGTTGAGACGTGATATGCCACCGTCTCGACCAAGCCTTCGAGGCTGAGGGCATAGATGGCGTCGCGCAAGGTCGCCTGGCTCACGCCGATCTGGTTGGCCAGTTCTGTACCGACCAAAGCCTGTCCCGGCAGCAACTCGCCATTCACGATCGCGTCGCGCAGCGCATTGATGACACGTTCTCGCAGCGGCAAGGTCTGAATCGGTTCCATTTCGCTTCCCTCAACCTCTCGCCCATTCAGGTCGATTGTTATGCGCTTCTCTACGCTCGCTGACCAGGGGCTCGCGCCTGGATTTGCGAGCGGGCCGCAAGCGCTTGGCATTGATCGACACGATTGCCAGGCTGCAACGATTATAGGAACAGGGACGAAGGCTGTCAAGCAGCTCGCAATTCCAGCGGTGTATCCTTTTCGGTTGACATACTTTTGCCAGCGCTCGACAGGCTGTTGATTGCTCGGGACGGGCGCTTTGTGCGGCGCAATGTGTCCTCAAGTGCTGGGAAGATGCCCTCATTTTGCCCCCTTTTTTGGTAACAGTATAGATACAGTATGTATACGTGGTGGGGAGGGTACATTTTTAATTCACCACAGAGGCACAGAGAGCACAGAGAGATTTTAACCACCGAGGGTCGCGTAGGGCGCGTAGGTCGTGTAGACACTGACCGCCGACACAGCCCTTCGACACTGACCTACGACACCGAGGACAGCGAGGGGCGAGCCACTGGCTCGCCCGTACATTTATTTTTTCGTGTTCTGGCGGACGACGTTCGCGAGCCTCGGTGTCCTCGGTGGATATAAACTTGCGGGTTGGATATGGGCGTCGCAATTTGCAGCGATTGCCCTAAAAGCTGCGTCGGGAAGTTTGTATTTTTCCAGGAGTTATGTTACATTCTCGGCAATTACTGATTGTCGACAATGTGGCGCGGCTATGCTCACAGCCGTTCGGCTCGTAACTGGCGAGAAAGTCCCAGGAATGTCGCGCTCACGGAAAATAAAAATGCGCTCCTTGCATGAGCAAGGAGGTTCATTAAAAAGAGCGTCTTTGAATGACATCGAGAGCGGACGCGCCGGATTAGCGCGAGAAGGGATTATTCATGGGATTAGCGACAAATGCCGAGCAATTGGTGGAAATGGCCGTGGTCGGCTATGTGAGCCAGCCGACTGTTCGGGGTTATATCCCCCATGCCAGCGGCGAAGCCACGATCTTGCCGGGCATGTCCGGCATGATTTACAACGCGCGGGTCGGGGATGGTGCCTTTGGATGGGCGGCGGATCATCTGGAGCCGGGCGCTTCAATCGCCCATCCCGACCTGGATGCCGACTATGCCATGCACTACTTGACCTGCATGGGCAACCAGGCTTTTGTCATGAGCGGCCTGGCGAAAGGAACGGAGGGCATCGTCACCGGGGAGCATGCGCGCTTGCTGGTGGACTTCCCGCCGGAAGCCGCTGAACTGATCGGCGTCGGCGACGCGGTGCAGATCCGCGCCAAGGGACAGGGTTTGCAACTGCTCGATTACCCGCATATCACGCTCAAGAAATGCAGCCCGCGGCTGATCGACAGCCTGCCCATTGAAGCGCTTGACGCGCGTCGGATCCGTGTGCCGGTGACGATGGAATTGCCGATTCGGATCATGGGTTCCGGCGCCGAGTTGAATCCGGACTTCGTAGACCAGGACTTGATGTCCGGCGATCGCGCGCTCATGGCCGAGCTCGGTATTGATCAGATGCGGCTGGGCGACCTGGTTGTGGTGAACCATGCCGATCATCGCTTTGGGCGCGGTTATAAACCCGGCGCCGTCACCATCGGTTTGTGCATTCACGGCGATTCGATCATGACCGGGCATGGACCCGGCATCCTGACCCTGATGACTTGCGACGAACCCTGCATCGAGTGGGTGATTGACCCGGAAGCAAATATTGCCAACTACTTGAACATTCGGAAGGTATCATGAGCGCGAAAAACAATGCCCAGCAAGTTGTCAGCGTATCCGTACAAGGCGTGATCACGCCGCCGCGCATGCCGCCCTTGCCAGCCATGCCCTACTCCCTGGCGGCTGACGGCACACCCTTCCTTTTGCCGGCTTATGGCAGCATCGTCTATAACGTCTCGATCGGCGATTCGGCTTATGGCTGGCTGGCGGACTGCGTGCATCCCGGCGTCAGCGTGATGCTCAATGAGGCCACCGGCAATCGCGGGCTGAACGTCTTGTCCTGCGTGGGCAATACCGCCATCGTCATGACCGGCAACGCGCAGCGGGCGCGCGGCATGGTCACGGGCAAGACGGGACGATTTTCCGAGCATGTCATCATCCACTTCGACCAAGACGTACGCGAGCAACTGGCTATCGGCGACAAGATCGTCATCAAAGCGGAGGGCGTGGGACTCAAGTTTGATGACCATCCCGATATCATGCTCAAGGGCTGCTCGCCGGATTTGGTCGATGCCCTGGAGGTCACGACCAACGCGGAGGGCAAGCTTTCGGTGCCGGTTGTGGCGCAAGTGCCGCCGCATTTGCTGGGCGCCGGCGCTGGATTGACCAGCGATGGCGGCTCGATTCATATTCAGACCGCCGACAGCGACGCGGTCAGGGAAGCGGGCTTGGATCAACTGCGGCTGGGCGATGTCGTCTCCTTGACGGATTACGACAGCAGTTGGAATCACGGCTATCTGCGGGATGCGGTCGGCATCGGCGTGATCGCGCAAGGCGACAGTCCGCGCGCGGGTTATGGACCCGGCATCACGCTGATCATGACCTCAGCCGGCGGCAATATTGAGCCGATGGTGACGCCGGGCGTGAATTTGAAGGATTTGCTGCTGAATTGAGAAACACGGGCGACTCACAGAGTCGCCCCTACATAGCTCGTCTTTATGTTGTGGTTTGGGTCGTCAAATGGTGTTATTTTCTTGCTGTGAGACGGGTATTTGCGTCTGTTTTGTTCCACAGATAGAGTAGCGGACAAGCCTTACAAAGCCCGTGGTAATGTGAGAGTTGTAGGGACGACTGATCAAGTCGCCCGAACAGGTGAAATTGGGACGTGTGATGACTTACATAAAACACATGGCATTTGCCGTGAAGAGCGTGGACGAAACCCTCAATCGCTATCAGACGCTGCTGGGCGTCGGCTTGGACGCGCGCGTGGTGGTGGCGGAAAAGGCGCGCATCAAGGTGGCGATCTTTGATGTCGGCGATATCGAATACCAGTTGAACGAATCGCTGGACGCGGAGGGCCGCTTCAGCAAATGGATCGCGGAGCGCGGCACTGAAGGCTTGCATCATATCTGCTACGCCGTCGAAGACATTGACAGCGCGCTGGAAGTAGCGCAGGCCGAGGGCGGGACGCTCAAGGAATGCAGTTCTTGCAAGGTAACGGGCAGCCACCCCCATCCGGAGGGTTATGTCGCCTTCCTGGAGCAGGAAACCGGCGGCGTTGAACTCGAGCTGATGCAAGTTTATACGCCGGATGAGCTCGAACAATACAAGTCGATCCGGGGCATCTGAGCGATGGGCATCACGCTTGCGCGCGTGCCGGTTGATGATCTGGAAGACTTTGTTCAGCGCGCTTTCATCGCGATGGGCTTGTCGGACAAGGAAGCCGATACCTGTACGGCGGGTTTGATGAGTAGCGAGCTGCGCTGCCTGCCTGGGCAGGGACAAGGCGTTGGCCGGCTGACTGGCTATTACGAGCGCATTTCCAAGGGACTCTATCAGCCTGGCACGGCAATGGAAGTAATCAAGGAATCGCCCGCTTTGGCGCTGGTTGACGCCAAGATGGTCATGGGATCGGTGGTCGGGCAAGAAGCCATGGGCATGGCCATCGACAAAGCCAAAACCTGCGGCATCGGCGCGTGCGTCGTCTTCAATAGCACGCATTTCGGCTCCTCCGGCTATCACGCGCGGCGGGCGTTGGAGGCTGATTGCATCGGCATCGCCATCACCAATGCCGGGGCGGAGATGGCGCCCTGGGGCGGGACTTCGCCGCGCGTTGGGACCAATCCCTGGGGAATGGCGGCGCCAACCGGGGGAGACTTCCCGGTTGTGCTCGATATCGCCTTGACCACGGCTGGCAAGGGCATGATGCGCTGGCATGAACGAGAGGGCAAATCCATGCCGCTTGACTGGGCGCTGACGCCGGAGGGCTTGGAAACGGATGATCCCAGCGCCGCCATGGCGGGCGCATTGCTGGGCATTGGGCAGTACAAGGGATACGGCTTGTCGCTCTTCACCGATATTTTGACCGGCGTCCTCAGCGGCGGCGGATTTGGGCTGGCGCCCTATCAAGACCGCTCGATCGCCAAGCTGGATGTCGCGCATACCTTCATCGCCATCGACATCGCCTGGTTCATGCCGGTTGAGGAGTTCAAAGCGCGCATGGATGCCTTCATCGCCGAGATCAAGAGCAGCGAATTGCGCCCGGGCTTTGAGGAGATCTTGGTGCCGGGCGAGATCGACCACCGCCGCGAGCAGGCTTATCGCCGCGATGGGGCGCAACTCGACGCGCAGGTCTATGAAAGCCTGCGCGGCTTGGCGGACAGGCTGGGAATTGAGTTTCTAACCCCACCCCCCATCCCCCCTCCCCGAAGCATCAGGGAGGGGGGCTAGTTGCCCGTACAAGATTTGGGTTGGCGGGAAGGCAGCATAGCGCTATGTGTTAAATTGCGGTGAAGAGACAAGATCGCGCCAGGACAGAAAAATCCCTCCCCATTGCAATGGGGAGGGATTTAGGGAGGGGTTAATCAACGCCATGCAAAGTCCACAGACACTCAGCAGACCGTTGGCGGGGCGCGTCGCCGGTGACCAACCCCAGCCCCCAGCTCTGTCCCCCCTCTATCCCCCCGCTAAACGGGGGGCGGAAACCCCGAGGCTTCAGGGAGGGGGAGCGCAACTCTCGCCCAATGTAATCGAAGCGGCGGTTGCCGCCCTGGAACGGGGTGAAACGCACTACACCGACCGTCCCGGCATCCCCGAGTTTCGGGCTTGGGTGGCCGATCATCTGGCGGAACGCTTCGGGCTGCGTATCGACCCAACGGAGGTCACTATCACCTGCGGCAGCACGGAAGCCCGTTTCGTGACGATGACGCTGCTGGCGGAAGCGGGCAGCGCTGTGCTCTGCCCCGGCGACGCGTCGCGTATCCGCGGGGCGCTGCAAATTCTGGGCGCCGATATCGTTGATTCGGTGCAAGACGACATCAGCTTGCTTTACCTCAGTCCCGATGTCTATCGCGAAACCAGCATCGAGCTTTTGCAGCGGGCGGAAGAAACCGACTGGTGGATCGTCTACGATCTTAGTTTCGCCAGGACCGCGCCGCCCTTTCACCCGGCGCAGAACGAAAAGCTGGCCTCCCGCGTGGTCACTATCGATTCCTTGTCGGCCGATTTGGCCGGCTGGCGGCTGGGCTGGATGGCGGGCTCGGCGGCGGCGCTGCGCTTGCGCGCCGGCAAGCAAGCCATCACCATTTGCACAACCGCTGTCTCGCAATGGGCCGGGCTGGAATTCCTGAGGTCTCGTAAATCATGACCCTCACCAATCCCAACATTCCTGACTCTGTTCGCGCCGTCGCCGCTGACGGGACGCAACTGCGCTACGCCTTGATGGAGATGGCGGGGCAGATGGCCGATGTCATCACGCTGGGACGCGGCGATCCCGACTTGCCGACCCCGCCGCACATCGTCGAAGCGGCCAACCGCGCCATGCGCGAGGGGCGTACGGGACTGACGCCGGTCAAGGGTCTGCCGCAATTGCGCGCCGCTATCGCCGAGCACATGCGCGCATACAATGGCTTGCCTGTCCGCGCCGAAAATGTCATGGTCACGACCGGAGGACAGGAAGGGCTCTTCC
>DAOULD010000221.1:0-59018 GCA_034420635.1 Anaerolineae bacterium
CGGATATCACGCTCTTCACTTGTCGCTGTCTCCGCAATCTCGTCAGTGGCCGTCGGGCTTGGAACATCCGACGGGGTAGAAGTGGCAGTCGCCGTCACCGTCCGCTTCACAAGAGCCGTTCGGCCCGCGCGGATATCAGGCTCTACGCTTGTCGCTGTCTCCGCAATCTCGTCAGTCGCCGTCGGACTCGGCACATCTGTCGTGGTAGCCGTTGGCGTGAAGGTAGCCGTCGCCGTCCGTTTCACAAGAGCCGTGAGGCTAGCGCGGATATCGCGCTCTGCGCTTGTCGCTGTCTCCGGGATCCTGTCAGTCGCAGTCGGGCTTGGCACATCCGTCGCCTTCGGTTGAACAACTGGCGTCCGTCTGATAGGCGTCGCAGTGCCAGTGATCACGTCGGGCGTCTCAAGTGGCGCCAGTTCGACGTCCAGACCTTCTTCCGTCGCTCCGACGCTGGTAGCCGGCGGAGTCCTAGCGGGCGTATCACGTATGTCGTGAACGACAGAAGCAGTTTCGGTGGGCGAGGTAGTAACGCGATCAAGCGCCTTCGTTAGCTCTATGGGCTCTTCTTGAGTAGAGGTCTTGGCAAGCGCCGTTCGCTCTTCCGCCGTTGACGGCGGAGGAACGTCGGCGGGCGTTTCTTTTCTTGCTTCTTCTGTCGCAAGGGGCCCGGGGCTCGCGCTTGCGGTGGCGGAAGCGGTCGCGGATGGGCTCGCAAACGTGGCTTCTGTAGCAGGTGGCAAGTCAGTCGCACTCGGCGTAATTGTTATGGTTGTTGCGGTTTCGGCGACTGTCGCTTCTGGCGATAAGGAGGCGCTTGTTTCGGCAATAGCCGTCGGGGAGGAAAGCGCGGTTGGGACACGCGCAGGCACTGGCGGCGCTACGCCGCGCGTAGCGGTCGAAAGTACGATGGCGAATGCCAATGCGAATAAGAGAGCCGCCAATACCAATAGCGCGACAACAAGCTCACTGCCAATGTTGCGCCGCATGGCTATTCCCCGACTGATGGCATCAGTCGCGTCGGCAAATCGAGGTGAAAGACGCTGCCTTCGCCCGCTTTGCTGTCGATCCATAGATCGCCAGCGTGTGCGCGGGCAAACGCTCTGGCAACTGTCATACCAACACCGGTATCACTGAGTCCTTCAATCTTGGGGTTTTCCTGCAGATACTTGCGGGCGAAGACACGAGGAAGATCCTTTGCCGAGATCCCGCCGCCTTTGTCTTCAACGCTAATGCGAATCGCTTCAACAGGTTGTTCATTGGCTGAGGATCGCGTCGACGCCATCGCTGCGGTAACGAGTAAAGGCGCTCCTTCGCCAGACACGTCACAGGCATTCTGAAGCAGATGACGCAAGACCTGCTTTATGCAATTGGAATCAGCCGCGATCTTCGGGAGCCCATCGTCCACAGACAACTCCAGCGCCAGTTTCTTTTGGCGTATATCTGCCGAAAGCGAAGCGATTGTCTCGTCCAGCAGGTCCACAATGTCAATTTCCGCATACGACAAGGCAAAACCGTCATGTTCATCATGACCGAGATTCATCAGGTCTTCCAGCAATGCTGTGAGCCGCCCCAGATTAACTGAGACGCGCTGCAAGACCTCGAGTTGAGCCGCGCCAAGAATGCCTATCGACTCCTTCAAGAGAATATCTGTGCAGTCCGATATTGCGGTTACGGGAGCCTGCATCTCGCGAACAAGCTCAAGCGTCTGCTGCACTTCGACAAGACGGCTGGCCGCAGTCGCCTCTTCGCTTGATTCTGCCCGCTCCGCTTGGCTCAGGCCAGCAGCCGCCAGCGCAGTTTTCGCGTCGCTAAGCTCCAGCGCTAGCTTCTCCCGCTGTTCGTTCAGCGTGGAAACTGTTTCCTGCAGTTCTTGCAGCCGCGCCCGCAGCGGGGGCTCGCCCGACGCCCCTGTAGAGACGGGCGAACTGTCGGCCAGCCTTGCGGTCAATTGATTGCGGATGCGCAAGAGATTTTCTCTTTCGCCGGACAGTTCAGCGATGTTGCGCTCCAATTCATGCCGCTTCTCCCCGCCGATCTCCAGTTGACTGTGTAAATCCCGAATGCGGTCCTGCAGAGCGCGATTGTCCTTGTCTCGAGATTCAAAGCGATCCAAGAGATCTTGGTAATCTCGCCGCATCTCCTCACGCAGGTTCATAAGTGATTCATGATCGGCGCTCAAGCGCTTGAGTTGATTGCGCAGTTCAACTGTTTTGCCGCCATTGCCGTCGACAAGCTTGGCTTGTTCCCGCGCAAGGATGGCACGCTCATGCCGGACCGCAGCGGCCTGTCGCTTTGACGCTCGTCGCTCGGCATACAGTTGGATGAGCACCTGTGTCATACTGGTCATCTCTGCTTCTACGCCCAGCATTCGTAGTTTTGACGCAATAGCAGTAAGGCGCCGCTGCAATTGCTCGCGCTCCAATGCCAGTTGGCTAAGCTCGCCGGAGAGTGATTCCAGTACCGCTTGCGGATCAACCGAGTCGCTAGTCTCGTTTTGGGCGCGCAGCCTGTTGATAAGATCACGCAGTCGGTCGCTTGTATTCAATAGCAGATTATGGGTCTTATGCGCGTATTCATGAATCACTTGCGCCAGCGTCTCGTCGCTCTCGGCAGTGCAGATTTGCAATACGGTTTCGCCATCCAAGACCTGTTTGGATTGCGCGTCGCATCGTTCCATTAGTTGAGCTTGCTCATCAAACACTTGCGATACAGCAAGACCATCGTCGCTATCGCTTACTCTGTTCAACAATGTTGTCCGCTCGTCATGCAACTGCGCGCGCAAATCAGCAATTTGCAGGCGCAGCCTAGCTATCTGGCTTGTGTTTTCTTCCAGGCTTGCTTCCAGTCCACGGCGCGCCTTGTCGCGTATCTCTCTGCCTTCATCCTGCGAAGCGATAGGATCGAGTATGGACTTTATGGCTTGCTCTTCTGCCAAATACGTCGCAGCCTCGGCGTCAAAACTCCAAGCCAGGATATAACCCGCCATTTGACCTATATCGCCCAAGAGCGCTCGCTGGTCCAGAGAAAGCTCGCCTTGCCGATAAGGCATTGCGACCAGCAACACCGCCAGGACTTGGTCTTCAAAGGATATCGGCTGAACATAAACCGTCCCAAGGGCGCCGATCTTCAGAACACGGAACAACCCTTCAACTTCCTGTTTCTGTTGATCAGCCGCCAGAGATCGCTGTTCACGGCGCAGCCTTGCATCAACTATTGTTGGTTGACCTTCCAAGCTTAATGACATGCCCTCCAAGCTTTGGCCATTCACAGTGTCATGGCCCGCGATGACATTGGCGTAGACTTCATCTTCCATCCGGAGCAACAGACAGATTTCAGCATCCAGCAATTCGAGCGCGGTTGCAACGACCTGCCGCGGGATTCCAGATTCTTCCCGCCTGTCCATCATGATGCCCAAGGCTCGCAACAGTTGCCTATTTTCAAGGGCGGCTGTCGATTCGACCGGGCGCGTCGGCCTGAGGGGCTCGTCGCTTCTACCCGGCGCTATTTCCCGCTCGCGCGGGACAACGCTTTTATCTTCTATCCGTCGTTCACTGCTTGGCGCTTCGCCTTCAGCCAGGCGACGATCCAGCGATGTGACAATGAGCCGATGGATAACTACAGGCGCCAGGGCAAAGGCAGCAAGATATGCCCATCGGGCGCTGCCCAGATAATTGCCCGACAACTCGGAATCCGCAAACTGCCAGATATCCCAGCCGTTGCCCAGGACAATTAGAATGAAGAAGAGACATTTCAAGGGCGCGTCGACGATGCGACTGAAACTGAATGCGACACCGAAAAAACCTGATAGTCCGATGGCCAAGGGCAAAATGGACCATAAAGGCGCCAATTCGCTCATATTGAACATGGCGCCTGTTTCAAACTGGCCGAACCACTCTCCGGCAGTGTACAGGTATAGCAGGAGGATCAGGACGATAGTCCCGCTTAACCAAAGGTTCGCGCGGCTGCCCCGCTGCGCGTTGTCTGCGCTCAGGAAAGCCCACGTCATGAAAACGAGCGAGAGCGACATGCCCAACCTCTCCAGCGGAGGCATGAGCATTGACGCCTCAAAGGGTGTCAGTATCGAGAATAAAGCAACCGCCATCAGGGCTAGCCAGATGCTCACCAAAGCAATCGCTGCCGGAACATAGCGATATGTCGCTTGTTCAGTCTCGAAGCGAGAGCGCAAACCAAAGGCGAGGAATAGAGTGGCTTGACTCAACCCGAATACCAGCAGAAAAAAAATCAGGTCGCCAGGCGATTCAATTAACAGGTCAAGAAAATCGAGTGGAATCTGGGGCAACTGGCACCATCCAAACGCGCGCTAAGATTTTCGCGACAAAGTCGCATGTTATTTCGGCAAGTGAACACAAGCAACCGCACACACAATACCCCCATTTGTATGCGCTTGGCGGCGATTCATTTGACTAACAAGTATAACACAACGCGTATAAGCGGCATGGACTTGGCGCTGTCAAAAAACGCTCTGGAATGACAGTCTTCTAGGCGCCTTTCATAAGCCTAAAATCACCGAATATATCTCCTTTTTTCAAACCCTCCCTTGCTCGTGCAAGGAGAAGACTTGTTATTCTCCGTGAGCGCGACAGACCTTTACGCCGGTTGCGCGCCGAGCGGCTGTGACTATCTTGAACTGCCATGTTTGCTGTTGACGATACACCTGCGCCCCGCTAGACTCGTCCTGAATCCAGTCCTACGAGATCTAGCTCCGTGTCCCGTCAATTCGCGACCTTGATCCGCCGGTTTCCCGCCTTGGTGCGCCTTCCCTTTCTGATATTTCGCAGACTGCAATCTCGATACACGGTCGGGGTGGCCGGCGTTGTCCTTGACGAGCAGGGCCGAGTGTTGATTGTGGAACATGCCTACCACCCTCGATATCCCTGGGGGCTGCCGGGCGGCTGGATTGGTGAAGATGAAGATCCGGCCGACGCAATCTTGCGCGAACTCCGCGAAGAACTCCAACTCGCTGCCGAAGTTACCACCGTCCTGCATACTTCCAAGCCCTTCAGAAACCATATTGATCTGTCTTTTCTATGCAATTCGCTCAGCCCCGTCGGCAAGTTAAGCATGGAACTGCTCGACTTTCGCTGGGCTGACCCTGACAATCTGCCAGATCTTCACGAGTTTCACCGTCAGTCGATCAAGATAGCTGTCGGTTGCGGCGCGCGAGGGGACAAATGGGAGCGCAACTGACCTCCCGTCGTCGCCAAGGTGGATCGTCGCTGTTGTTTACTTTTTCTCTGCTGTTGCTCCTCGCTGCCAGCGCCATCCTTGTCTACGAACTTGTGGCATTCAGTCGACGCGAAGAGCTTTTGCCCTCCGGGATCATTGTTGCCGGAGTAAACGTCAGCGGGTTGAGCGGTCGTGACGCGGTCTCCCGTTGGGAAAGCGCCTACGCGGAGCCCTTGCTGTTGCTCTACCCCGATGCCCTTGGGGGACAGCCACATCCGATTCGTTTGCACCCCGACCAGGTCGGCTGGAGAATTAGCAGCGACCCTATGCTCGCTGACGCTTTGGCATCGGGCGAGGCCGGCGGCGGCTTCTGGCAACGCTTTCTGGACTACCTGCTGGGCAACGAATTGATTGTCTCCAGAGAGATTACTCTCGTTGCCGACTATCAGAGTTACGCCCTGGAGGCATTCCTGCAGGACCTCGCTCTGCGATATGACAATGCGCCCGGCTCGCCAGGATACGACTTGCAAACATTGACCGTTTATGCGGGCGAAAGCGGCTACGCCCTCGATATCCCCGCCGCGATGCATGTCATAGACAGTTCTTTGCGTTCCGCAAAGTCTCGCGCAGTGGCTTTGCCGGTTAAGGCAATAGACAGCGAGTTGCCCTTATTGGACACCTTGCGTGAATTGATCATTGACTACCTGGATGATATTGGTTTCATTTTCGATGGCCAACGGACAGTAGCCTCGATCTTTATACTTGACCTGATCAGCGGCGAAGAGCTGAACATTCTCGGTGACGTCGCATACTCCGCAGCCAGCACCATCAAGCTGCCGATCATGATTGATTACTTCCGCGCGCGGGCAGACAGTCCATCACAGGATGAAGCCTGGCTGCTAGCCAATTCACTCTTGTGCAGCAACAACGCATCGTCAAATCTGCTGATGGAAATCATCGGCGGCGGAGACATATTTGCGGGCATTCAGAGCGTCACTGGCACGCTGCAAAGAGCGGGCGCCTTCAATTCCTTCATTACGGCGCCGTTTTATCTCGGCGTGGAAGGTCAACGCCTTGGTTCGATTCAAGCGCCGGAGACAGCGCCAAACCAGACCTACGTTACCGGCGCGGACCCGTTTAATCAGACGACTGCCGAGGACATGGGTACGCTATTCAATCTGCTTTACGACTGCGCGGAGTTCGGCTCGGGCTTGGCCGCTGCGTTTCCAGAAGGCCGCATCACCCGGCAAGAATGCCGCCAAATGCTGGAACTGACCAGCGCCAATGACCTCGAACGCTTGCTGCAAGGCGGCATTCCCCAGGGTGTGCGTATCTCACATAAAAATGGCTGGATATTCGACACCGTTGGCGACGCTGGCATCGTTTATTCGCCCAACGGCCATCACTATGTCATTTCAGTTTATCTCTGGGAAGAAACAGAATTCCAGGACTATGAAAAACTCTGGCCGCTCCTTGAAGAGATCTCGCGCGCCGCATGGAATTTCTTCAATCCGGAAAATACCCTGCTCGTGCCTCGCGCTAATCTGCCCGCCACTGCGCAAGAGTGTGAAGGAAACTATCTGCCGCCGGGGCCGGAATACGTCGACCTCAATGACATCAACAGTTGGAAGCGTAGATAAGCTATTGCGCCTGACTTCAAAATGGTCCCCCGCTCTCAACCGTGAGCCGTACTTTCATCGGAATCCGACTCTTCGCGCTAGAAGCTGGCGATTGCCGCTTGCGGCGACGCGAAGATTGTGAAGATCTCATCCAGTTTTGCCGCCTGCAATGACTCAAGAGCCGGGTCAGACGGCTCCGCCAGGCGCATATCGCCGCCAGCCCGACGAACTTGCTTCAGTCCCGCATTGAGTCCGCGAAGGCCATCGATATCCAGCAGTCTTATGCCGGACAAGTCGACCACAAGCGCTCGCATCTCCGCCTCAAGCGCCTCCTCGATCACTTGAGAAAGCGCCGAGACGCCTGTGGCATCGAACTCTCCGGCGATTTCGAGGACGCCGATCTTGCCGTAGCTGGCCAAATTGACGCTGATCAACCTGTTTCCACCGCTTATCCGCTCGTGCTACAATGATACTGCATCGCCTTCGCTTGGGATATGAAATCGGGAATGGATCAAACCAGATTATTATGACGGAGACCGCCAACTGACATGGACCTGAATTACCTGGCTTTGATATCCGTCGTGGTCACGCTGCTTCTCATCATGATACAGCGCGCGGAACCGGCCCGTCGACGACTGGTGGCCGGATTCGTGCTTATCTGCCTGCTGATTATCCGTCACAACGCGTTTATCAAGGACGACCTGCACGACGAGACGCTGCTGGCTTTTGTCCTGGGACTGTTTCTAAGCGCCTTGTTTTGGTTGCTTGTCGGCAGGTATAACCCGCCCGGCAACAGCGACGAAATCCGCGTCATCGGAATGGACGACTAGCCCCGCTGGGCCGATCTCAGTCGATAATGTTGATTGGCACTACATCGGCGCCCTGTAACATCGCCAAACTGATGCGCGCGGCTACCTGCTCGGAAAGCTGACGAAAAGCTCTGCCCGACTCCGAATCCAGGTCATGGATCGCTACCGGACGCCCAAGATCTCCGCTCTCGCGAACCTCACTTGCCAGCGGAACGCGCCCCAAAAACGGAACTTCGCGCTGATTGGCGAAAGCCTCTCCGCCACCGCTCCCGAAGAACTCGCCGGACATATTCTCAACGACGCCCAAAACCGGCACGTTCAGTTGCTCAAACATTGCGGCCGCGCGCAAAGCATCCGCAACCGCGACCGCCTGCGGCTGGGTCACAATGATGCTGCCCGTCAGCGGGAAGGACTGCGCCAGCGAGAGCGGCGCATCGCCTGTGCCCGGCGGCAGGTCCACGATCATATAGTCCAGCCTGCCCCAGTCTACGTCCGTGAAAAACTGACGTATCGCGCTATGCAGCATCGGTCCGCGCATGATCATCGGTTTCTCCGGCGTGGTCAGGAAACCGGTGCTGATGAGCTTAACGCCATAGACCTCCAGCGGCTGCATCTTGTTGTTGCTGACCTTCGGTCGACCGCTGCCCAAGCCGAACATCTGCGGAATGTTGGGGTTGAGAATATCGGCATCAATTAATCCCACGCTAGCGCCGGCTTCCGCCAGCGATACAGCCAGGTTCGTCGCCACCGTGCTTTTCCCAACGCCCCCCTTGCCGCTCGCTATCGCGACAATCGAATTCATCGGAACGTCCAGACGGCCATGTATGCGACGATCCGTCGGCACTTGCGCGTCCCACTTGATGCGGATCTCGCTGATCCCTTCGACTATACCGATCAACGCGGCGTTGCAACGTTCGACAAACACGTCTTTCAACGGGCAAGCGGGGGTTGTCAGGACGATAGTAAACTCCGCGACGCCATTCTCTACCTGGAGGTTCCGTACCATATCGAGCGTCACGATGTCCTGGTTCAACTCCGGCTCGATTACCGTAGTCAAAGCCTCCATTACACGATCTTGGACTGATGTCATGCCATACCTCGAGAATCCGATTCCGACGTCGACGTACTATACCATTCTTCTGGCTATTGACGAATGCAAGTCGCCTTGACCGCCGGGGCAATCGCATCAATTATTTCTTAGCCCCGGATACAGCGAGGGTCGCGTAGGTCGCGTAGACACTGACCGCCGACACTGACCGCCGGTCGCGTCGCCAATCGCAAAGCCGCCGCCATAAAGTCGGCTTCCGCCCCTGACATGCCCCTGAACCGCCCCTAGCTGTCTCGCTAAATTCCGTAAGTATATCGACACCGTATAGATACAGTCTGTTTTTTCGGGAGATATTTTTTAGAGTCGTGCCGTGAAGGCGGGAATAGGCGGAGGGCATCGGCTGGGGAGCGAGATTGAGGGCTTGCGATAATTGATCCATAGGGAGAGCATATCATCATTTTGAGCAGAAAGGAAGAACGGATGTTCGCGTATTTCGAGATTGCCGAAAAGCGATTTTTTGGGGGCGCCTCGCAGGATCGCATAGACACTGACCGTCGGTCGCGCAAGGCGGGTAGGTCGCGTAGACACTGACCGCCGGTATTGACCTGCGGGGAAAGATTCAGGATGGGGATGGAAAGGCAATTTGTTTTTGTGCGATTGCCCTGCGTTGATCGCCAACCGCGCGTATTCAAGGGAATACACCAAAAATCACAGCGCGGGCTCGCGCAGTCGGGTCAAACCTGCGCTCGTAATCGGGGAATGCTTCACCCGCCGCTCCTGGCGGCGCGCTTCGCTTTGCGTTCCAAGGCTTTCCGCCGGCGCTCTTCGCGTTTGGCGTCGTCTTCGCTCCAGGGCGTCGCGCCTTCTGCGGGCGCGGCTGCGGGGGGCGCAGGCGCCGCCTCAGCGCTTGTCGCAACCGCGGCTGGAGCAGCCTCAGCCTGCGTTTCCTGCGCGGGAGAACTGGCGCGGGGGCTGGCGCTGCCTCGACGCGCCTCCTTGGCGGCATCTTTATGTTCCCAAGTGCCGCGAACCAACATCTCTTCATAAGCGCGCGTCGGAGCGATGCTGCGCCAGTATGAAGCGGGCTTGGACAGCTTTTCCTTGTCGTGAATGTGGTGGCTGGTGCGATCGTAACTGGCTAATTCGTAGTCGTGGTCCATCTTTATCGCGTCGAAGGGGCAGTACTCGGCGCAGTAACCGCAGTTCATGCAGATGTCGATATCAATGAAAAACGCCTCGGGTTCCGGCACCGGTCGCCCGGTATTGGGGTCATTCCCGCGCACGATCCAAATGCACTGCGGCGGGCAAACTTTGGCGCAAATGCCGCAACTGGTGCACCAGTCTTTTCCGCTGCGCGTTGGATGATCTTCGTCCTCAACAATCAGGAAGGGCACAAAGCGAAAGCGTTCCGGCACCGCCACTTTCTCATCGGGGTACTGCACCGTGATGACGCCTTTTGCCTCAGTTCCTTGCCGGAGGCCAAAATTGTCGGTCGCGTGCGAATACTTCCGCAAGCCATAGCGCAGATCATCGACGAAAGAGTCGATGAAATGGCGCAAGGTCAGCATCAATCCTTTTGCCAAACCCGTTCCGTACATGTTGTCTCCTAGGCTCGCCTTGTTCGCCGCTTTTTGCAGCCTTAGGCTCTTTATGACATCTACGACCTAGCGATCGGTTTCCCCAAGTACAATATCAATACTACCCAGAATGCCGACGATATCCGCCACCTTGTACCCGCTGCTCATCAAACCCATCGGCGTCAAATTGATGAAACTGGGCGCGCGCACATGATAGCGCCAGGGATTGGATGACCCGCCCCTGCCGCCGGCCGAGACGACATAATAGCCTAACTCGCCTTTGCCGTTCTCTACACGACCGTAAGCCTCGCCGAAGGGGATGCGGGGCGCGTATGCGCCCGGCTTTCCGTCAGCCCATATCGATTCGCCCCTTGTCGCCTCCAGGCGGGGCAAAATCTGCTTGAGAATGCGCACGCTTTCCCGCAATTCGGTGACCCGAACTCGGTAACGGGCGTACATGTCGCCGTCTTCTTCCACCGCGATATCAAAGTCCAGTTCCGGGTAGATGCTATAGGGATCGGCGCGGCGAACATCATAGGCGACGCCGCTGCCGCGCAACAATGGACCCGCCGCGCTGTAATTGATGGCGTCATCCCCGCTCAGGATACCCACGCCAATGGAGCGTTCCAGCAGGATCTCGTTCTGCGTCAAGAGCTGTTCCAATTCGTCAATGGTGCGCGGGATGCGTTCATTGACCATTTCGGTCAGGAACTGCATGGTGTTGTAATCGCGAATGCGATCGTTAGTCAGGTTGCTGACACTCTTTATACGCTCGGGCAAATCACCAAATAAACCGCCGAAACGCATGTAATTGCACATCATGCGGCTGCCCGCCACCGCCTCGAAGAAATCAAGAATTCGTTCGCGCTCCTGTATGAAATACAGAACGGGCGTGAAGAAGGCGCCAATGTCATTCAACCAGAAGCCGATCGCCCACAAATGATTCACGATGCGGCTCAGCTCTACCATCATCACGCGAATCGCCTCACAACGATAAGTCGGCGGATTGTACTTCCGGCCCAGGCTCATCAACTGTTCGACGGCAAGCACATAGCCGTGGTTATTGCCCATGCTCGAGATGTAATCAAGGCGATCGGTAAAGGGAATATTGTGCAGATACGTATTGCGCTCGCCGATCTTTTCGTGATTCCGGTGCAAGTAACCCATGACCGGTTCCAACGAGGTCACGGTTTCGCCATCCACCGTCAGCACCATACGGAAGACGCCATGCGTACTGGGATGATGCGGACCCATGTTAACGACGAGTTCGTTTGTCTCGAAGCCGTCCTTGTCCAATATGCGCTCGACATCGACTCCCAAACCAAGCGAAGCGTATACCTCGCTCTCGGAAGTATCCATCAGGCGATTGAGGTCAATATCAGGTGGATAGGTCACATTCTTGCCGAAGACGTTCTTTTCTTCGGTCCGATGAACATGCCCGCCGGGCCAGCGGTTGTCAAATGGCTTCTGTTCTTCTTCGTAATAGGCTTCGCGCCAATCCTTGCGCATCGGATGACCGTGGAAACCCTCCCACATGAGAATCCGGCGCAGATTCGGGTGGCCGGGAAACTTGATGCCATATAGATCCCAAGCCTCGCGCTCTTGAAAATCGGCGCCGCGCCACACGGGTACCAGCGAAGGAATCTCGGGATTTTCGCGTTCTGTCTGCGCCTTGAACACCAGCGCGCCGCCACCGCTCGTGCGGTAGGCGTGGTAAACCATCTCCATGTGATCGCCCGCGCCCAGGTAATCGACCGCAGTAGCGCTTGATAGATAATCGAAGCCAAGATCATCCCGTATTGCCCAGGCGACCTCAACCAGCTTGCTCGCTTGCACAAGGACGCCCGAATATCCTTCGCGCTCATCATCAGTGACCGCGTCGGGATGCTTTGACTTCAGATAGGCAATTGAGTCTTCAATTGAAACAGCCTTTGAAACAGCCTTGACAACATCATCCGGGGCTAAAGCGGGACTCACCATATTGCGCTATTCCTCTTCTGCTTCCGCCGCCCTGCGCGAGGCGCGAACCGCTTTTCTTGCGAGAGCGCGCAGGCGTCGCTTTTCACGGATCTCTTCGGCTTCTGTCCAGGGATTCCCGCCAGTCGGCAAGACAAAACTGAGAGCGTCATCGGAAATCGCCGCGCTAGCGGCAACTGTGGCGTCCGCGGTATCCACCTTGGCCGCAACCAATTGCGTCGCGCTGGGCAATTCACGTTGCCCTACCTGAGCCATATCTTCAGCCGCTGCTTCGGCTTGACGCCGAATCATATCCATCTGACGCGGATCAATGATATCGGGACCCAATACAGGAACGGGAGTCGGTTCGGCAGGTCCTATGCCATACCATGGCACGTCATCGCCATTGGCGATGCTCTGACCGTCGATTTTCCTTTGCAGAGCTATCATGCCAAAGAGCAGCGCCTGGGGCGTAGGCGGGCACCCGGGCACATAGACATCGACCGGCAGGTATTTGTCAATGCCGGAAACAACGTTGTAGCCCTCCTTAAAGGGACCTCCCCCGCTCGCGCACGCGCCCATGGCCAAAACGTATTTCGGTTCCGGCATCTGGTTATACAAGCGCACGATCGGCACGACCATCTTTTTGGTCACGGTGCCGGAAACGATCATAAGATCAGCTTGACGAGGAGTCGCCCGCATCACTTCGAAACCAAATCGGGAGAAATCGAAGCGAGAAGACGCCGTAGCGATCATTTCAATTGCGCAGCAAGCCAAGCCAAACAGCATCGGCCACATGGAATTGCGCCGGCCCCAGTTATACAGTTGACTGAGACTGGTGATGGCAATATTGTTCTCCAATTCGGCCGGAACGGGAAACTCGGTTCTCTCTAACTCTTGCAGGTTCAAGTCCATCTAGTCACCGATCTCCTCGTACCATTCACGCAGAATTGCTCGCAAAATCGCGTCATTGACCAACTCGGGGTCATCGGAAAAACCGGGCAGCGCAACGATGCGCGCGTTCAGATCATCCAAGGTCAAGTCTTCCAAGACTACATTTGGATAAAGATCCCTCAATGCCAAAACGATTTCGTAGGTCGAATCCCAATCCAGGCGCTGGTCACTCATGACCAACCTATTCTAACACGGCGGCGCGCTCGCGCTCGCTCAAAGAAGCGCCAAATGCAGAACCTGTCAAGAGACACTCGTATATTCGGCAAGCCCTTTGCCTGCCATTGACATTCATGCCGCTGCGCCGAATCGTGCAGCAAGTATAAAGAGCGCGGCCGAGATTGTCAAGAATTTCACAATCGCCGGGTGTATTTCAATATTTTGGCAGGATGCTCTAGGAACTATAAAAGCGCATCGCCCTTTGACGGGTTCTAGGTACGGATTCACCACAGAGGCACAGAGATTTCAAGAAAAAACTTCGTGTTCTTCGTGTCTTTGTGGTTAATTTTGCTTTTGAACGGCAAAGCCATGTAATTTGCCAATAATCTGAAATGCAGCCACAATCGCCTCCATGCCAAGTCATTCGGCGTGAATGACAATCGAACCGCGGCGGTCAACCCGGGTGGATAGCGCCCGGGAATCAAGTTCTCTGTCGCTGTAAACTTTCTTCATGGCGCCGGCGACCTTTTCCGCCGCCGACTTCGCATCGCAGAGCGCGCAGAGCGTCGGTCCGGCGCCCCCGATAAAGACGGCTAAGGCGCCGGCAGCTTTCGCTGCCCTGCGCACATCCTGCAAATGCGGCATCAGGCTGGCGCGGGCCGGTTCAGCAACGAGATCGTTTTCCATCGCTTCAGCCATCGCCTGCAGGTCGCCGCGGTGCAAAGCGTCAATCAGACGCGCGACTTTGCCGGTCTGGTGGATTAGCGTCGGCAAACTGACATGCGAGGGCATCACGGCTCGCGCTTCTGCAGTGGGAATCGCGACCTCTGGCGTCACCAAAGCCAGATGCAAGTTATCGGGGATCGGCAATGGCTGGATGGCTTCAACAGTAATCCCGGCAACCAGAGTGATGCCCCCCAGCAGGCAGGGCGCCACGTTGTCCGCATGATAGCCGCTGACCAGCGCTTCGCCTTCCAAACAGAATGGCAGCAGTTGCTCGCGGCTAAATGGTTCGCCATATAGCTTGTTTAATGCGACAACCGTGACCACCGCGCTTGCGGCGCTGCTGCCAAGACCGCTGGATAGCGGCAAGCCCTTGAAGAGTTCAATGCGCAGGCCCCGCTTTTCACCCATATGCTCAAGGAAAGCGCTTGCGGAAACGGATGCGACATTCTTTTCGGGATCGCGCGGCAGCTTTCCGGCGTCTCCTTCAATCTTGCTAATGACGACCTTGGGTGACTCTTGGAATTCGACGATGGCGCGGTCGCCCATGCCTTCCAAAGCCAGTCCCAGAATATCGAAACCGACGCCGAGGTTCGCAACGGTGGCCGGCGCAAAGGCTTCGGCTCTGGAAAATGACATGAAGGATCGCTATCCTTATTTTCTTTATGAACCGCGTCGCTCAAGCGACGAGAAGGCTTGTTATTGGCGTGAGCGCGGTGATTCTTCTCGCCGGTTACGCGCCGAGCGGCTGATTTAACAGAGCCTCTTGCTCATGCGGCGAGGAGACTTGTTATTTTCTGTGAGCGCGACATTCCTGGGACTTTTTCGCCGGTTGCGCGCCGAGCGGCTGCGGTTTCCTAACGAGAGGTCGATCGAATGCCAAGCATACTACAATGTATCGATTGCGGGGGACAATACCCAATCGACCGAGTCATTTACGACTGCGAAGTTTGCGGGGGCTTGCTTGATGTTAGGCATGACTTCCGCGAATCCGCCGCCGAACTGACGCGAGCTTTCTTTGACAACAGACTGGGAACGCTCGAAGTTCCGTACAATAGCGGCGTATGGCGCTTCAAGGAATTGATCTATCCCGGCATCGACGACGAGCGCATCGTCAGCCGGGCGGAAGGCAACACCAACCTGTACCACTTGCCGCGCGTGGCCTCGTATATCGGCGTCGATACGCTATATCTCAAGCACGAAGGCGAGAATCCAACCGGGTCCTTCAAGGACCGCGGCATGACAACCGGCGTTACGCAAGCCAAGATCCTCGGCATGGATCGTGTGGCTTGCGCCTCGACCGGCAACACCTCCGCGTCCATGGCCTCTTATGCCGCGCGCGCAAGCATGCAGGGCATCGTGTTTCTGCAGAATCAGCAGATCGCCCTGGGAAAGCTGGCGCAAGGCATCGCCTATGGCGCGACATGCTTGCGGATCAATGCCGATTTCGACCGTAATATGGCGCTCGTCCGCGAAGTCGCGGAGCGCTTGCGAATCTATATTCTAAACTCGGTCAATCCCTTTCGGCTTGAAGGGCAGAAATCGATCATGTTTGAGGCATTGCAGCAGTTGCGCTGGCAAGTTCCTGACTGGATTGTCCTGCCCGGCGGCAACTTAGGGAACAGTTCCGCCTTCGGCAAAGGGCTGCTGGAAATGCTGGATCTCGGCTTGATCGACCGGATGCCGCGCCTGGCCATTATTCAAGCGGAAGGGGCGAATCCTTTATATCGGCATTTCGCTGACGGATTCAAGGACTTCCAAGCGGTGGAGGCGCGGACGATCGCCACCGCGATCAAGATAGGCAATCCCGTAAACCTGCAAAAGGCGATCCGCACGCTCGAATGGACGAGCGGCGTCGTGGAACAAGTTAGCGATCAGCAAATCATGGATGCCAAAGCCATCGTCGACGGGGTCGGCATCGGTTGCGAACCTGCCTCTGCCTGCTCCGTCGCCGGCGCCAGGAAGCTGGTTGAGAGAGGCGTCATATCCCCCGGAGACACCGTGGTCGGCGTCTTGACCGGTCATGTGCTCAAAGACCCGGAAGCAACCATGGGCTACCACGCCAACAATCTGAATATGATAGATCCCGCTTTCCAAAACGCGACCTTGCAAACTGAAGATGACCTTCGGCAGATCGTCGAATTGCTCAAAGACCGGGCGATAACGGGCTTGCCACTCTAGCCAGGTCACTGCCAACCGGCGCCTTCCAAGGGTTACGAAGCGGGAACTTTGGACAGCGACTGCTCGAGATCGGCGATGATATCTTCGGCGTCTTCAATGCCCAGCGCAAGACGAACGAGATTGTCCTCAATGCCAATCGCTCGCCGTTCCTCGGCGCTCAGGTCGTAATAGCTCACGTACGCGGGCTGCTCGATCAGGCTTTCCGTGCCGCCCAGGCTTGGCGCGATATACGGTATGCGCAAGCGATCAATGAAGTCGCTGGCGTCGTGCAAGCCGCCCGCTACCTGAAAACTCACGACCCCGCCAAATCCGCTCATTTGTCTCTTGGCAATCTCGTGATCGGGATGAGATGCCAACCCGGGATAGAACACCCGCTCGATCCTCGGGTGCCGCTCCAGAAAGCGCGCTGTCTCAAGCGCAGTTTCATTTTGATGCCGCACGCGTACCGCAAGCGTCTTCAAGCCGCGCTCTATCAGAAAGGCTTGATGCGGGTCAATCACGTTGCCTAGTACGCCACGGGCATCCTTCAGCGCTTTGATCCGCGCCTCGCCGCCGACGATAACGCCGGCCAAGACATCGTTATGTCCGCCGAAATACTTGGTCGCGCTGTGCAGGACAAAATCGACGCCGTATTCCAGCGGCCGCAAGTTGACTGGCGTGGCAAAAGTCGTATCCAATAGCGTCATCGCCCGGTAGCGCTTGCCAATCGCCACCAGCCGATCCAGGTCCGCTACGCGCAAATACGGGTTGGTGGGAGTTTCAGTGAAAATGAAACGCGTTTTCCTGGGAACGATGGCCGCTTCCAGCGCTTCATAATCCCCCATAGGAACAACAGTGGTGGCAACGCCGAATTTCCTCAACGTCGTATCGCAAAATTGCCGCGTTCTTCGATAACAATCATCTGTCATGATGATATGGGTATCCGGTCGAAGCACCGTCAAGAAGAGCGACGTAACAGCCGACATGCCCGAGGGATAAATGGCCGCGTCTTCAGCGCCTTCCAGTTCGGCAATGCGATTCTCCACCGACCAGACGGTTGGATTGCCGTATCGCCCGTACTCTTCGCGATCCAGTTCGCCGCCATATACCTTCGCGTCGAGAAACTCGATTAGCTTGCTCGTATTCTCAAATGTATAGGTGGCGGACTGTACAATGGGCGTAGTAAGGGAATGAAAGCCCTTCTTGCGCGGCGCCCCTCCGTGGACGGATTGTGTGCTGGCGCCCTCAAAACTCGCTACACTCTGCTCATTCGATAATTTCATCGTCTTGCCTCACCCAATCAAAAAAGCCCAAACGGCGGCTTCACCTACGCCAGTTTGGGCTTCCGTTAGCTGACAAAAACAAGTGACTGCGGCACAGTCCACGGAATAACCTGCATGCTTCTCAGGCGTTTACCCTCATCTTCCAGAAAAATCTGCCGAATTTAGCACCTTCCCATTGCCATCTGGGGGTTGCTGTGGCTTCGTAGAGTCGGTCTCTCCACCACCTCTGGATAAGCGTAAAACTTAGTCTTCAATTGTTAATGACACTGATCATAACACATAGGGGCTACGACTGCAACAGCTCGTCAGGGCGGGGGCGCATTTCAATACTTTGGCAGGATGCTCTAGGAACTACAAAAGCGCATCACCCTTTGACGGGTTCTACGTACGGATTCACCACAGAAGTAAGCGCAAGTAAGTCATGCAACGAAATGAGCCGCGTGTAGGGGCGACATATCATGTCGCCCGTCGATGCGATGGCGCTGTTTCGGGCGACCAGATTGGTCGCCCCTACGGGATTCGATTATTTTGTGGCTGTTTATACTTCATCAACTTTTTCGCATAATTTACTTGCATTTACTTCTGCGCGCTCTGTGGTTATATTTTGGTTTGAATTGATAATATATTGATGAACTATGATTTTGAAGCGATTGCTCCGCTCTCGTTATCAATTCACAAACTATTGTGCTATGCTTATCCAATAACGAGCGCCGAGATCGGGAGGGTCTCCAGGATCATGAACACGTCAGCTTTCCGCGTAGTGGGTGGAAAGCCCTTGCGCGGCACGGTTCAAGTGCAAAGGGCGAAGAACGCGATCCTCGCAATGATTGCGGCTTCCATCGTCGCCGAAGAAGGCGAGACTGTATTGCATGGCGTCCCCAACATTGAAGACGTACAGCGCGCGTTTGAGCTTTTGCGCTCGGTCGGCGCGACTGTCGATCACGACCAACTGAACGGGACTGTCCGTATAGACGCCTCAGGCGTGACTACCGGCACCCTTTCGGAGGAAATTGCTTCCAAGTTTCGTGGCTCTGTGCTTTTTTTGGCGCCGCTGCAGATTCGCCTCGGTTACGTAGAATTGCCGGGCAGCGGCGGCTGCGATATCGGCACGCGCAAGATCGACTTTCATCATCGCGGATTCGCGCGCCTTGGCGCAAAGGTTCAATACTTCGAGGACGGTCGCACAGTGATTGATCTCGAGAATCGCCGCTTCACCGGTACGTCGCTCTATCTTGACTTGCCTAGCCACACCGGCACTGAGAATCTGATGTTAGCCGCGGCGCTGGCTGATGGACAGACCATCTTGGAAAACGCATCGGTCGAACCCGAAGTGCTCGACTTTGGCAATTTTCTGATCGGGATGGGCGCCGACATACGCGGTCTGGGCACGCATACGCTCCTGATCAACGGCGTTGAGAAACTCCAAGCTATCGAATACACGCCGATGCCGGATCGCCTGGTGACGGGAACAGTCATGGTGGCCACCGCCATCACCGGGGGCGATGTCACTATTCGCGATGTCGAACCTGATCACCTGCGTATTGCCATCGCGAAGCTGGAACAGATGGGAGTAGGGATCGAAGTTGACGACAAGGCGATTCGCGTTTTTCGTCCACGGAATCGGGACCTGAATCCGATCAATATTCAGACGGACTTCTACCCCGGCTTCCCGACGGATCTACAACCCTGCTTTGCGGCTTTATCCAGCGTGGCCAGGGGCACAAGCTATATCCGAGAACGCATATTCGACAACCGCTACGATTATGTGGACGCGCTGCTGCAAATGGGGGCGGATATTATCATCAGCCAAAGCGATGTCTGCATTATCAAGGGTGTCAACAAGCTGCGGCCGGCGCGCATCAGGGCGGAAAGCATCCGCGCGGGCGCCACAGTCCTGCTGGCTGCCCTTGCCGCTGCCGGTGAAAGCGTCATCGAAAACGTCTATCAAATCGACCGCGGATACGAAGATATTGAATATCTGCTCAACCAGCTCGGCGCTGATATCACGCGCATCGAAACCCAACCCGCCCCGGCGATCGCCTGGTGAATCCAGGCGGCGGGCGTATGGCGCAATCTACAACTTGGCGATTACCGCCGCGGCGAAGTCCTCAGTGGAGACCGCCCCGTTCTCTTCCCCGGCTATATCGGCCGTGCGCAATCCATCAGCCAACACGGCATCGATAGCTGCCTCAATAGACGAGGCTTCTTCTTCCAAGCGCAGGCTGTAACGCAACAGCATGGCCGCGCTCAAGAACATGCCAATGGGATTGGCTTTGCCTTGCCCGGCGATATCCGGGGCAGACCCGTGTACGGGTTCGTACAAGCCAAATTGGTCCGACCGCAGCGAAGCAGAGGGCAACATCCCCAGGCTGCCAGCCAAAACGGAGGCTTCATCGCTGAGAATATCGCCGAACATATTGCCCGCTACAATGACATCAAAGCTGCCCGGACGCGTGAGCAAGTGCATGGTCGCGGCATCTACCAGCAGGTGCTCCAATTCCACGTCCGCGTAATCTTCAGAAACATCAACAACCGTGCGCCGCCACAGACGCATGGACGCCAAGACATTGGCTTTGTCCACCGAGCACAACTTTTTGCGACGACCTTGCGCGGCGCGAAAGGCGACGTTCGCCACCTGTTCAACTTCGGCGCGCGTGTAACGCATGGTATCGTGAGACTCGTCGCCGCTACCCTGTTCTTGCCGGTCGCCAAAATAAATGCCGCTGACCAGTTCACGCACGAAAAGTATGTCCACGTCTTGCAATAACTCGGCGCGCAGAGGCGCATGTTCAACCAGAGCCGGATATGTCTTCACCGGACGCAAATTAGCGAAGAGACCAAAGTGCTGGCGCAGCCCGAGCAATCCGCGTTCCGGTTGTACGCTCGCTGTCGGATCCGACCATTTGGGTCCCCCAACCGCCCCTAGCAGTATCGCATCGGCGTTTTCGCAGATTTTGACCGTCTCTTCGGGTAGCGGATCGCCAGTTTCGTCGATAGCGATGCCACCGATCATCCCTTCAACAAAGGTGAAATCATGACCGTGCTTGTCGGCTATGACCGACAACAATCGAGTCGTATGACCTACGACTTCAGGACCAATACCGTCACCTGGCAATACGGCAATCCTTGCCTTCATATCAAATTCACTCCATTAGGCGCGCTGTGGCGCAAATGCGGATCGCACAGCGCAAATGAATAAAGTCTGTCCTAGTCACTCATCATCAGGGACGGATGAGCTTTCTTTTCGTCAGCCACCGACAAGCCGTATTCGACGCTATCGACCAGCGCCAGCCAACTGGCGCAAATGATGTCGGTGCCCGCGCCAACGGTACTCCAGCGTTCGCTGCCATTGTAGGAATCAATCAAAACGCGCGTCATGGCGCCGGTTGCGTTCTCGCTGTCCAGTATACGCACTTTGTAATCTACCAACTGTATGTCTCGCAGCGCTGGATACTTCGGCAACAAAGCCTTTCGCAGCGCCAGGTCCAGCGCGTTCACGGGCCCGTTGCCTTCGGCAGCCGTATGCACGACATCGCCATCCACATCGAGTTTGACCATCGCTTCCGCCAATTGCCCGCGACCTCGCCGATCCTCAACAATGACTGTGAAGTCGATCAAGTTGAAGAGCGGCTGGTAGTTCGGGCGGGCTCGCCGCAACCGCACCGCGACCGATGCCTCAGCGCCTTCAAATACGAATCCGGCGTTCTCTAACTGCTTGATGTCGTTAAGGACCCGTACTGCCTCGTCCTTGGAGACATCAAGGCCGAGTTCTTCTGCCTTGCTAAGCAGATTCCCGCGACCTGACAGATCGGACACCAAGACCCGAGTTTGGTTGCCGACCTTCGTTGGTTCTATATGCTGATAGCTGTCAACGTTGCGCCGCATGGCTGCCACGTGGATGCCGCCTTTATGCGCGAACGCGCTCTTGCCCACGTAAGGCAAATGCGTATCCGGCGCCAAATTAGCGATCTCGGCGACCGCGCGCGACAGATGCGTCAGCGTAGCGAGATTGCCATCTTCCGCCAAACAGGGAATATCCATCTTGAGAATCAGATCCGGAATGATGCTGCAGAGATTGGCGTTGCCACAGCGTTCGCCATAACCGTTGATCGTTCCCTGCACATGGATGGCGCCCGCGCGCACGGCCGCCAATGAATTGGCAACCGCAAGTTCGCTGTCGTTGTGCGTGTGGATGCCGAAATCCATCTCGGGAAACAACTCACGCGCTTTGTACATGAATTCCGCCACTTCCCAAGGCGTCGAGCCGCCGTTGGTATCACAGAGCACAATGACGTCGGCGCCGCCTTCGCATGCCGCGGCCAAGGTATCGAATCCGTATTCCATGTCCAGCTTGGCGCCATCAAAGAAATGTTCAGCATCATAAATGACTTCTTTGCCCAGGCTCTTGAGATAGGCGAGACTGTCGGCGATCATGTTCAGGTTTTCCGCTGCGGTAGTCTGCAAGACATCGGTGACGTGTAACATGGACGTTTTGCCAACCACTGTCACCACAGGTGTATTTGCATCCACCAAAGCGCGAATATTCGCGTCTTCATCGGGCCTCACGCCTTTTCGTCGCGTGGAACCGAAGGCGGTGATCAGAGAATGCCGCAGATCCAACTCGCGCACCTGTTCGAAGTAAGCGGCATCTTTGGGGTTGGAACCGGGCCAACCTCCTTCGATATACTTCACGCCTAATTCGTCGAGCAGCCTCGTGATGTGAAGTTTGTCCGCGACCGAAAAGGATATGCCTTCCCGCTGGCTGCCATCGCGCAAGGTCGTATCGTAGATTGTCACACTTTGCTTCAATTCAAACCTCCCCTACCCGCGGGACCTCCCGTCACAGCTTCAGTCAGGCAGTTGTCTCAACTCGCTGCGGATTGCGCGCTTCAAAATCGCGCACTTCGTCATTCAGGTTGAGCAAGTATCCCAATTGATCCACCCCGTTCAACAGGCAGTACTTGGAAAATCCATCCAGGGGAAACGGGATTTGGCGGCCATCCGGCAGCGTCAAGCTCTGCGCCTCCACATCAACGCTTACCGATGTCGTGGGATCTTCATCAGCCAGGCTGAATAACTGCTGTTGCGTTTCTTCATCAACAATGATCGGGAGCAAGCCATTCTTGAGCGCGTTGTTCCGGAAGATGTCGGCGAACTCGGTGCTGATGACCGCCTGGAAACCAGCGCCGATCAACGCCCAGGGCGCGTGCTCGCGGGAGCTGCCGCAGCCAAAGTTGTTGCCGGCTATCAAGACTGATGCGCCAGCATAGGCTGGATTATTCAAAATGAAGTCTGGATTTGGCGTCGTGCCGTCTTCCAGATAGCGCCAGTCGCAGAAAGCCGCTTTGCCCAAGCCATCCTTGTCCGTCACTTTGAGGAAGCGCGCGGGAATGATCTGGTCCGTATCAATGTCGTTAACCGGGATGGCGACGATAGTCCCCTGGATATGTTTCACTTTTTCCATTCTTTTCTCCTTGGCGGCTCTTGGACTAAAGCATGGCGCGCGGATCGCTCACGACGCCGGCAACAGCGGAAGCGGCCGCGGTCAAAGGGCTAGCCAGGAAGGTGCGCCCGCCTTTGCCCTGCCGCCCTTCAAAGTTGCGGTTGCTGGTCGAAACCGCGTATTGACCTGGCTCCAGTTGATCGCCGTTCATCGCGATGCACATCGAACAGCCCGCTTCCCGCCATTCCGCGCCCGCCGCGCGGAATACCTCGTCGAGCCCCTCGGATTCGGCTTGCCTCTTGACCTGCTGAGAGCCCGGCACAACCATCATGCGCACATTTTCAGCCACTTGGCGTCCTTCAATGAATTTGGCAGCCTGTCGCAAATCGCTTATCCGCGAATTCGTACAACTGCCGATAAAGACCACGTCGATCGGCTTTCCCAGCAACTGTTGCCCAGGTTGCAGGTCCATGTAGCTGAGCGCTTTGTCGAGAGCTGTTTTCTTGTTGTAGTCTCTTTCATCGTCGGGGGCGGGAACTGCGGCGGTAATAGGCATACCCATGCCGGGATTGGTTCCGTAAGTAATCATCGGGATCAATTCCTCAGCCCGCAGCGTGATTTCCTGGTCGTATGCCGCGTCATCGTCAGTCGGCAGTCGGCGCCATTTGGCGAGCGCGGCATCCCAATCGGCGCCCGACGGCGCGTGTTGGCGCCCGCTGATGTACTCAAATGTGGTATCGTCGGGGGCGACCATGCCGGCGCGAGCGCCACCCTCAATCGACATATTGCAAACGGTCATTCGTCCTTCCATGCCCAGACCCCGAATGGCTTCTCCGCGGTATTCAAAGACATATCCCGTTCCCCCTCCGATACCGATACGAGCGATGATCGCCAGGATAATATCCTTGGCCGTGACCCCCTCTTCCAGCTTGCCTTCGACGTTGACGGCCATGGTCCTGGGCTTGTTCTGCAAAAGCGTCTGCGTAGCCAGGACATGACCGACCTCACTGGTGCCGATGCCAAAAGCCAAAGCTCCGAAGGCGCCATGCGTGCTGGTGTGGCTGTCGCCGCAGACAATGGTCATGCCAGGTTGCGTTAAGCCTTTTTCGGGACCAATGACGTGGACAATACCTTGGTGTTCGTCCCCCAAGGCGTACATGGGAATGCCGAAATCGTCGCAATTCTGAGTGAACGTATCGAGTTGCTTGGCCGCCATCGCATCCGCAACCGGTATGATGCCCAACTCGTTTCGGGGCGTGGTCGGCGTGCTGTGATCCATAGTGCCAATTGTTAGATCGGGACGTCGAACCCTGAGTCCGCGTTCGCGCAACATAGAAAAGGCTTGCGGAGACGTCACTTCGTGAACCAGGTGCAGGTCAATATAGAGCACAGCGGGGCTGTCTTCGCTCTGATCTCTAACTGTATGCGCATCCCATACCTTCTCGAAAAGGGTGCGGGGCTTCCCGTTATTTGTCATGTTATGTTCCTCTTGCAAATCATAGGCTGAATACGGTACTTCGCGCTTAGGAAGTGGATGTCAGTCCCACCGTCGCCGCTTCGCCTTCCGGCGCAACGTCTCCGATGCCCAGGCTGGATATCATTCGGTTCAAAGCTGCTACATAGGCTTTAACGCTGGATACGATAATATCGCTGTCAGCGCCATAGCCGCCAAAGGTCCGATTGCTGTTTTCCGGCGAGATGCGCACGGTCACTTCGCCCAGCGCGTCGATGCCCTCGGTCACGCTGTGCACGTTGAATTCCAGCAAGACGTTGGGCGCTTGAATGATCTCGTCGATGGCGCGGTAAGACGCGTCCACAGGTCCGGTCCCAACCGACGCGACAACAAATTCCTCGCCATCCTGATTGGCCATCTTGACCGTCGCTGTTGGCAAACCCATGGTGCCGCAAGCGACCTGGATATCGACCAGGCGAAAATGGTCTTCCGGCTTTTGAGCGGCTTCATCCGCGACCAGGGCTTCCAGATCGGCATCGGTAACGGTTTTTTTGACGTCTGCCAGATCTTTAAAGCGCTTGAAGATCTCGACCAGTTCTTCGCCATCAATCTCGTATCCCAGCTCGCGCAGGCGCACGCGTAACGCGTGCCTGCCGCTCAGCTTGCCTAATACCAGCTTGCTCTGGGTCAAGCCGACATCTTCCGGCATCATGATCTCGAAGGTTTCGGCGTTTTTGAGTACGCCGTCTTGATGTATGCCGGATTCATGCGCGAAGGCGTTGGCGCCGACGATTGCCTTGTTGGCTTGTACCGCCATGCCCATATAGTTGCGCACCATGCGGCTCGTCTTCATAATCTGAGTCGAGTCGATATTAGTTCGCAGACCGTAATAAGCCTTGCGCGTCTGGATAGACATCACAACTTCTTCCAGGCTGGTATTGCCCGCGCGCTCGCCAATCCCATTGATGGTCACCTCGACCTGGCGCACGCCTTTCTTCAAGCCAGCCAAAGTATTGGCGGTCGCCAGCCCCAAATCGTTATGGCAATGCACGGACCAGATCACCCCGCTGCCGGGTCCGGCGCCGGGCGTCTCGTTGATCAGCATCTCCAGCGTTTCCGCCCATTCTGTGGGCATCACATAGCCGACTGTATCCGGGATGTTCAAGGTGGTGGCGCCGGCTTCGACAGCGACGGCGCAGGCTTGAATCAAGTATTCCGTGTCGGTCCGCCCAGCGTCCATCGGACTGAATTCGACATCATCGCAGAGGCTCTTGGCCAGGGTGACCGCCTCGCGAATGCGTTGCAAGCCCTCGTCTTTGTCGATGCGCAGCATGGCCAAATGGCTCGGTGATGTGCCAAGGAAGGTATGAATGCGCGGTTTGGCAGCCTCGCGCACGCCTTCCCAGGCCGCCAAAATATCGCCTTCGAGCGCGCGCGACAAGCCCGCGATCGTCGGCCCCTCGGGCGTTCCAACTTCGCGGGCAATCCGCTGTACAGCTTTCAGATCGTCTGGGGACGCGGCGGGGAATCCGGCTTCTATCACATCGACGCCAAGGCGCGACAATTGCCGGGCAACTTCCAGCTTTTCGGCGCTGGACAAGGTCGCGCCCGGGCTTTGCTCCCCGTCGCGCAGCGTCGTGTCAAAGACGATGACAGTGTTTTCGTCGTAAGTTCGCTTTACCATTGAGAGGTGTTCCTTTCGTCATTCGAATCCGGTCAAGTACGTACATCAATCGTCGTCTAAGATCAACGAGACCATCTTCTGACATGTCAACACCTCCTTTCCATCCGTATGTCTGTGGAACAACGGCTTTTGCTATCCCGCTAGTCTCTTTGCTTGATATTCTTGGCGTCGAGGAAAGGCATCATCTGGCGCAGATCCGCCCCAACCTTCTCGATTAACAGATCATGTTCGCGTTGGCGGCGGGCATTGAAATTGGGACGGTCCTGGCGGTTTTCATCAATCCAGTCACGCGCGAATTCGCCGTTTTGGATCCGCTGCAAGACCCCCGCCATTTCTTCCTTGACCGTATCTTCAAATTGGTCGCCGATGACATAGCCGCCATGTTCCGCCGTATTGCTGACGCTATACCACATATAGCTCAGACCGCCTTCATATAGCAGGTCCACAATTAGCTTCAATTCGTGCAGGCACTCAAAATACGCGACCTCCGGCTGATAGCCGGCTTTGACCAAGGTCTCGAAGCTGGCGCGGATCAGGGCGGTTACGCCACCGCATAAGACAACTTGCTCGCCAAAAAGATCAGTCTCGGTTTCTTCTTTGAACGTCGTCTCAATCACGCCCGCGCGTGTACAGCCAATTGCCTTCGCGTATGCCAGCGCCAGCGCTGTCGCATTGCCACTGGCATCCTGTTCAATCGCGACCAGCCCGGGCGTCCCCGCGCCCTCGGTGAATACTTCCCTGACGCGATGCCCCGGCGCCTTGGGCGCGACCATCGCCACGTCAACGCTTTCGGGCGGAACGATCTCCTTGAAGTGTATATTGAAACCGTGCGCGAACATCAACATGGCGCCGTCTTTCAAATTGGGCGCGATGTGTTCGTCATACACAGCCGCCTGCCTGGTATCGGGAATCAAAATCATGACCACATCGGCGCGTTTGGCCGCTTCCGCAACGGTGAAGACTTGCAGCCCGTCAGCCTCGGCTTTTGCTTTGCTCTGGCTGCCCGCGTGCAGGCCGACGATCACATCCTGGCCGTTGTCCCGCGCGTTCAAGGCATGCGCGTGCCCTTGGCTGCCGTATCCGATCACCGCGATGGTCTTGCCATCAAGCAGGTTCAGATCCGCGTCCTGGTCGTAGTAGAGTTTCGCCATTGATGGATATTCTCCCTTTTCAAAAGATCGCTAAGCAAGATGCCGCGGCCCAGAGCGAAGGGCCGCAAATGAACATGTCAAATCACATTGCCATTGCCGCCGGTCGAGATTTCGTCCTGAATCTTGGCAAGATCGCGGCGGGTAAAGTTGGTGTCGTGAATCCGGGTGCCGCGCCCCATCGACACCACGCCCGTCCGGATCATTTCAACGATGCCGGTAGGCCGTACTTCTTCAATGAACTCTTCCAGTATTTCTTCCGTACCTACCATCTCAATGATGGCGACCTTGGGACCGACATCGACAATGCGCGCCGGGTAACGGTCGCAGATCTCGGTGATCGTGTTGCGAGAGTTGGCATCGTCATTTCGCACTTTGATCAGCGCCAGGTCGCGCTCGACATGGGGTTCGTTGTCCAGCACGCGCACGTCGATGACATTAACGAGTTTTTGCAAGTTGGTCGCGATCTTCCTGGCGTATTCGGGACCCGCGACGACGCGAATAGTCATGCGCGAGATATGCGGCTTGTGTGTACGCCCGACAGTCAAGCTGTCGATATTGAAGGCGCGCCGCCGGAAGAGACTGGCAATCCGGTTCAATACGCCGGGTTCATTCTCCACCAAAGCGACAACGGTTACCTTGTTGATGTCTACTTGGCTGGTCATTATGCCTCCCCTGGCTTGGGACGGCGTTTCATGTCATGCAAGTCCGCGCCGGCCGGTACCATCGGATAAACCATCTCTTCTTTTTCAACTACGAATTCGATCAACGTGGGACCATCAATATCGCGGGCGAACTCTACGGCATCCGCAATCTCGCCTCGTTCTGTCACCCGGCGATTGGGGATTCTATAGGCATCGGCCAGCTTGCAAAAGTCTGGATTAAACAGTGGAGTCGCTTCATAGCGTTTTTCATAGAATAATTCTTGCCACTGCCGCACCATGCCCAGAAAGAAGTTGTTGATGATCGCGATATTAACATTGACGTTTTCCTGCGCGGCTGTTGCCATCTCGCAGAGCGTCATCTGGAAACCGCCGTCGCCGACGATCGCCCAGACCTCTTCGTCGGGTTTCCCGAACTTGGCGCCGATCGCCGCCGGGAAGCCGAAGCCCATCGTCCCGAGCCCGCCGCTGGTCAGCAAAGTCGCTGGGCGTTGATGCGGATAATACTGCGCTTCCAGCATCTGGTGCTGCCCTACATCAGTGACAGTGATGGCTTCGCCTTGGGTCTGCTTCCAAATATCGTTGATAACTTGCGCCGTCAAAAGCCGACCGGGCGTTTCATAGTTGAGAATGTCGCGTTCACTGGAATCTTCCAGCCAGTCACGGATTCTTCCAATCCACTCCGGATGAGATTTCTGCTTGAGTTTGGGCAGCATCTGCGCGAGCACGGTCTTCAAGTCGCCCGCGATGCCGACGTCAGCTTTCACATTTTTGTTGATTTCCGACCGATCGATGTCGACATGGATTTTGCGCGCGTTCAAAGCATAGGTCTTGAGGTTGCCGGTAACGCGATCATCAAAGCGCATACCCAAGGCGATGAGCAAATCGGCTTCTTGAATAGCCAAGTTCGCGGATGCCTCGCCGTGCATGCCCATCATGCCGATCACCAGAGGGTGATCTTCCGGCATGCCCCCCTTGCCCAGCAAGGTCAGAGCCACCGGAATCTGAGCCCGCTCGGACAGTTCCCGCAGTTCACTCATGGCGCCAGACATCATGATGCCGTGCCCGGCAAGGATAATCGGACGCTCCGCCTCTTCGATCAACCGCAAGGCAGCGCTGACTTCGGATTCGTCCGCAGACGAGGGCGGATGATAGCCCGGCAGCACGATCTCGCCTTCCGGATATACAAATTCGGTCTGAGCCAACTGCACGTCTTTGGGGACGTCAACCAGCACCGGTCCCGGACGTCCCGTACGCGCGATATGAAAGGCTTCTTTCATCGTGTAGGCCAGGTCCCGGACGTCGGTAACCAGATAATTGTGCTTGGTGATCGGCAGCGTCACACCCGTGACGTCTGTCTCCTGAAAGGCATCGGAGCCGATGGCTGGAATTGGCACCTGGCCCGTTATCGCCAAAATCGGAGAAGAGTCCATCATCGCCGTAGCCAAGCCGGTAACCAGGTTGGTTGCGCCTGGTCCGCTGGTGGCGATGCAAACGCCGACCTCACCGGTAGCGCGCGCATAACCGTCCGCCATATGCGATGCGCCCTGCTCGTGCCGCACCAAAACATGATGGAGTCGGTCGTCATACTTGGCTATGGCGTCGTAGGTTGGCAATATCGCGCCGCCAGGATAGCCGAACATGACGTGAACGCCTTCTTGCAGCAGGCACTCCATGATGATTTCCGAACCTGTAAGTTTCATCATCGCCTCCTTAACGCGCTTGACTCGCCCCAAAACAGCGGTCGCATCAACCCTTGACGAAAGTCAGCCAGTTATATTTGTCCGGCATTTCCCCGGATGTAATAGCGAAAAACTCGTTCTGAACCGCTTCTGTGACGGGACCGCGACTGCCACAGCCAATCTGGATTCTGTCAACCGATTTCACAGGCGTGACCTCGGCAGCCGTCCCCGTGAAGAATATCTCGTCGGCCATATAGAGCATCTCGCGGGCAACCGGTTGGAAGCGAATCTCAAGTCCCTGCGCTTGCAAAATGCGCAAAGCGCTGTCGCGCGTGATGCCCATCAATATCGACGACCAAGCCCCGGGCGTGTAAACGACGCCACCCAGGATGACGAAGATATTCTCCCCGGCGCCCTCGCTGACGTAGCCGTTGACGTCCAGGGCGATCCCTTCCTCGAAGCCGTTATCATGCGCTTCCATGCTGACAAATTGGCTGTTGACATAGTTGCCGCCAGCTTTGACCAGCGCCATATGCGTGTCCGGCGCCATGCGGCGGAATGAACTGATCTGTACGTCAACCCCTTGTTCAATGGCTTCCGCCCCCAAATATCGACCCATCTCCACGGTGAAGATGATCGTTTCTGTCTCGGTACGGCCCCGTCCTTCCAAACCAAGAGAGCCGCCGCCGCGGAAGATTATGGGACGTATATAGCAAGACTCGTGACCATTCTTGCGAATTGTTTCCACAATGGCTCGGTCCAGGGAATCGGGATCGTACTCGTGGTCGATGCGCATGACGCGAGCGCCTTGCATCAGCCGCTCGGTATGCTCGCGCAAACGGAAGACTGCTGGACCCTTGGGCGTGTCATAAGCGCGGATGCCTTCAAAGACGCTGGAACCATAATGCAAGGCATGAGCGCTGACATGTACTGTCGCATCATCCCATTTTACAAACTCGCCGTTGCGCCAAACCCATTCAGCAGTCATCTACTATCTCCCTTGGTAGCCATTAAATGAAACACGCCCGCCTCTGACCAAAGCTGCTGACAAGAGAGGGGCGTGTTCACACAAAACCGTAGTTGCGGATTGCCGTATCGACAATTCGCAAATCGCTGCGCATCGCTTGACCTTGGGTAGCGCCACTTTCCTTGTCTCATGTCAGCCTGTGTCCGCTTGCCCTTTACATAATGAACTAAAAAGCCTCCCGTGGCTTGGGAGGCTGTTGTCTGCTGCTTTGCTGTCGCGCTTCCTGCCCAAGCCCTTAAAGTCCACTGATAATCAAGAGGACAATGACAAGAATGAGGAGGCTAAGTACAGTATTCGCGGAACTGGTATGCATTTCTTACGCGGTCTCCCTAACAAGGAATACGTGTTACAATAGCGAACTTTCTCGCATCTGTCAAGCAATTTGGCGGATTGTCTCTTCAAAAGGACCGGGTGTTTCATAGATATTTACAGGGATACCCTGTGCATACTACCCAACTAGCTTGTCAATCGCGTCTTGGCCAGGGCGATCTGCTTTCTAACTTCATCAGGCGCGGTCCCTCCGTAGGTCTTGCGTTGCGCCACCGACCGGGCGAAATCAAACACCTCCGCGACATCATCGCCAAATAGCGGAGAAATGGCTTGCAGGCTGGGAAGCGGCAGAGCCGACAAGTCCGTCTGACCTTCGCTTGCGAGGCGCACAACTTCGCCGACGATATGATGCGCCTGACGGAAAGGCACGCCCTTGCGCGCCAGGTAATCGGCCAAGTCCGTCGCGAGCAACTCCTCTGTCAGCGCGGCAAGCATTTCTGCGGCGTTCACCTGGAGGCTGGCGACAATCGCTGTCATCACCGGCAACAACTGATGCATGGTGTCGCAAGAATCGAATAGCGCTTCTTTGTCCTCTTGCAAGTCCTTGTTGTAGCCGCTGGGCAATCCCTTTAGCGTAGTCAAAAAGCCGGCCAGATTGCCGGCGAGACGACCTGCCTTGCCGCGCATCAACTCCATGGGATCGGCGTTGCGCTTTTGCGGCATCAAACTGGAACCGGTGCTATAGCGATCATCCAGTGTGATGAAGCCAAAGGAAGGATTGGAGTAAACGAGTATGTCCTCGGCCAATCGACTCAGGTGACTCGCGCACAAAGCGATTGCGTATAACAGGTCGGCGACGAAATCCCTGTCGCTGACGGCATCCAGACTGTTCTGGCTCGGCGCGTCAAAACCCAGGTCAGCGGCGATTTGCTGGCGATCCAGACAAAACGGGTTGCCGGCGAGCGCGCCCGACCCCAACGGGCAAATCGACATTCGCTGGCGGGCTGATCCCAAACGATCCTGGTCACGCTCCAGCATCCAGAAAAAGCTCATCAACCAGTGAGCGACCGTGATCGCCTGCGCCGGTTGCAGATGCGTGTAACCCGGCATCAATGTCTCTGTCTGGCTTTCGCTTGTCTCGACGATCGCGGCTTGCAAGTCTCGCAATTCGCTTGCCAAGCGATCGGCTGCGCGCATGCTCCACAGCCGAAAATCCGTCGCCACTTGATCATTGCGGCTGCGACCTGTGTGCAGCTTGCCGCCGACATCGCCGATGATTTCGATCAGACGGCGTTCGACGGCGGTATGCACATCTTCATCGGCTTCCTGCAGCTCGAAATCGCCGGTCTCGAATTCCTGCAAGACTTCGCGCAATCCCGCAACTATCGCCCGCGCTTCGTCGGAGCTAATGACTTCGGCATCCGCAAGCGCCAGAGCATAGACGATGCTGCCTTCAATGTCTTCCCGGTAAAAGCGAATGTCAAAGCCTATGCTATCGTTTAGCGCCCGCAAGTCTTGATCGCTTGCTTCGGAAAACCGTCCGCCCCAAAGGCTCATACCTTCATCCTTGCGCAATACATGAGTTAGTCTCGCTTGAACTTGCTGTAGTCCGGCTGCCGATAGCTGGTTTTGCCGCCGCCCTCTGTTTGCAACATGGCTTCCACCTTAATCGGCAAACCGAACAACTGAATGAAACCGTGGGCATCTTGCTGGTTATAGACGTCTTCTTCACCGAAAGACGCGTAATCTTCGCGATACAAGCTATAGGGGCTCTTGCGGCCAGCCACCGCGATATTGCCTTTGTACAGCTTCAAGCGCGCGACGCCGGAGACGGTACGCTGCGTGACATCCACGAAGGCGTCCAAGGCTTCGCGCAGCTTGCTGTACCACATGCCGTTGTAAACCAGCTCGGCGTACTTGGCAGCCAGGATATCCTTGTACTGCATTGTATACTTGTCCAGGCAGATGCTTTCCAGCAACTGATGGGCTCGATGCACAATTGTGCCGGCCGGCGCCTCGTATACGCCTCGGCTCTTCATGCCCACAAGTCGGTTCTCCACAATATCGCTACGGCCAATGCCATGCTTGCCGCCAATCTCGTTGAGACTCAAAAAAAGATCGACGGCGCTTAGTTCCTCCCCGTTCAAGCGGACAGGATACCCTTCGTCAAACTCAATCTCGATGTATTCGGCTTCGTCAGGCGCCTCCTCCGGACTGTTGGTGAGCTGGTACATGCTGTCTTCCGGCTCGTTCCAGGGATTCTCCAACAAGCCGCCTTCATGCGACAAGTGGAAGATATTTCGGTCGCGGCTATAGATGTCCTTCTCGGTCTGCGAGACCGGCACGTTGAATTCTTCCGCGTAAGCCAGCGCGTCTTCCCTGCCCCGGATATCCCATTCGCGCCAGGGAGCGATCGTCTTCAGCTTGGGATTCAGCGCCATCGTCGATACTTCGAAGCGCACCTGGTCATTACCCTTGCCGGTACAACCGTGCGCGACGGCATCGGCTCTTTCCATTTCGGCAATCTCGACCATATGCTTGGCGATCAACGGGCGAGCAAAGGAAGTGCCGAGCAGGTATTCCCGCTCGTAGATCGCGCCGGCTCGCATTGTCGGGAACACAAAGTCACTGAGAAACTCTTCGCGCAAATCCCGAATATAGAGCTTCGACGCGCCCGACGCGATTGCTTTCGCTTCCAAGCCGTCGAGTTCCTCCTCTTGTCCCAGATCCGCGCAGAAACAGATCACTTCGCAACCGTAGTTGTTCCTCAGCCAGGGTACGATCACCGACGTGTCTAAACCGCCGCTATAAGCAAGTACTACTTTTGAAATATCGGATGTTGCCATCGACCAACTCCATCTGAACGTCATCGAATGTCGCCAAGTGTAATCAATCTTGCGACTTTTGGAAGAGGTCGCTAGCCGACCTTGACATGGTCCCCTCGCGCCGCTGCGACACAGAGCAATCGCGTCAAATTCATATTGTGCGGGCCATCGATAACTTCATCATCATTTTCTTAATCTGTAGGGGCGTTTCGCTGAAACGCCCGCAAATTGAGGGTCACTTTGCGCGGGCAGCTCGGCGGATTCTGTTGAATTTCTCATTTCACTCTCTGTGCCCTTTGCGCCTCTGTGGTGAATCCCCGTATGGAACTCGCATAGGGGATATCCACGATCTTCACCGCTTCCCTACAACAAACCATGCTTGCCTTGAACTGCTCGCGCGGCTAGAATAAGTGGCGTGTGTTGCTGTCTTCTTGAATCGGAGTGCCAGATGACGACTGTGGACGACCTGCGGAAAATGCGCGATGAAAAAGCCTTGCCTCACCTGGAACAGTATGCGCCGGTTTGGATCATCAGCGAGGAATTATTTGAATCTGACGAAGCGATCCAGTTCCATGTGCTGTTTCAACATAACTTGCATGGCTGGGTGAACCGCCGTTATCGTTATGATGGCTTCAACAATACGCTTTATCACAAGGGACAAACCTTGCTGACCGAAGACGCTGCGCTGGAGCACATGGACGAGGACCCCTATATTGAGGCTGCCGTCGCCGACACCCCCAACGCTTACGGCGGCTAGGTCTTGGGCAGTTTCTGACAGGCGACCGTTTCGAATACCTCGATTAAGCGCTCGGCGATGACCGACCAGGCATATTCCTGCGCTGCCCGCGCCGCGGTCGCGCCCATAGACGCCGATTTCGCAGGATCGCTCACCAATGCGATGATGGCTTCCGTAAGAGATATCGGCTCCCGCGCCGGCACATGGAAGCCTGTCTCTCTATCCCTTACCAGGAATTGCAGTCCCCCAACTTGTGATGCGATGACCGGGGTGCCACAGGCCATTGCCTCCAGCGCCACCATCCCAAACGATTCATAATCCGATGGCACAATGACAGCCGTCGCAGCCGAGTAATATACGGGCAAATGCGCCTGTTCCTTCGCGCCCACAAAGCTCACGATCTGGTTGATTCCCAATCTGCGGCTGAGATCTTGAAGGCGCTGTAGTTCCAGATCGCGCCGAGATTCGGGATCGCCGCCTACGATCATGAAATGAAGTCGCTTGAGCAGGGACGACTGTCGCTCCCGCAAAACATGAAGCGCCTCAAGAATGGTATCAACCGCTTTCAGCGGCTCGATGCGCCCGACAAAAAGCAAAACGTGGCTTTCGGGATCAATGCCGAGCTGTTTGCGCGCCTCTGCCGCCGTCAAGTTGCCGTTAAAGCGCTCGATATTGACGCCGGGCGGGATCACAACCAATTGCTTGCGCCTGGCGCGATACAGCCAGCGCAACTGCGCCAGTTCGGCAGGCGTCGCCGCGATGACGCGGTCCGCCCAGTTTAGAACATGGGCTTCGGTCAAGATGCGGCGATCGGGTTGATAGAATTCATTCGCGTGAATGCGCTTCTTCATGTGGCCAAGCGTATGAAACATATGGACAAAACAGATGCCCCAAGCCTCTTTCAGTTTGGCGGCCACCCATCCGCTTAGCCAGTAATGACTGTAAACGATATCGTAATGCAGATTGTGTAAGGTGGCGAAAGCCATCAAGTTGGCGGTAAATTCAGAAAGATGAGGGTACTGTTCGTCGGGAGGCAAGGGCGTCGCTGGACCTGCCTGGAGATAGATCACGCGTACCTTGGGACCTAAGGAATGATCCACATCCGGTTCAAAGGGCGAAGACTTGCGTGTAAAGATGTCGATGTGGTATTCATCTTTGCCCAATTCTTGCGCCAACTCGCGGATGTAGACGTTCATCCCGCCCGTCTTCATCCCGCCCATTGGCGCCAGCGGGCTCGTGTGGAGGCTCAACAGGGCAATGCGTTGAATCGACATCAATTGACTCGCGCAGTCAAGTTGCGTGGATATTCAGAACGGCGGTATCGCGCCCGCCCATGCGGTACTTGTAGCTCTCGTCGCCTCGCAGAAAATCGTAAAACTTGTAGCCGCTTTTAATGGCATGTTGGATGTTATACGCCAGCAGAACGATGCCGGGACTCAACTGGCTATAATGCTGATGATCGTGACCTGAATTGTAGACCATCACCCGATCCCCATAGACAAAGTTCATATACGCGGCGACGCGCTCTTCGCCAATGGTCAGGAAACTCAACTGCAGCCAACCCTTGTCTTGCGCCAATGGCACGATCCTTTTGAAAAAGCGCATGTTGCCTTCATCCAGCAAGAAACGCTCTTTTTCAGGGTCGCTCGCCGCCATCAAGCGCACAAAATGACCAATTTCTTGATCCAGGTTGTCTTTGCCGTTCACAATGTACCAATCGATCGCGCTTTCCGAACCGTGAATGCGACGCATCTTTCGCCGTACTTCGTGACGCTGTTTCTTGTCCAGCAACAGCATATATCCGCCCCAGTCACTGGGAAGATCAATCACCGGACAGACCTCCTGCGGTTCCACCACAGTTGTGAATCCGCGTTCTCGTAACAAATCAGGAAGAATCTCGCGGGTTGGGGATGCTTGAGGGATATTGCAGAGGTCGAAGCAATCGATACTAGCGCGCTCTTTTGCGAAGTAATCGGCAAAGGCTTCAAAGACCGGCTGCAAATGGTCCTCGTCCACAATGAAATCAAGATAATCCGTTACGTCCACACAGCCGATTATCTGGGCTGTACGCCCGCGCTCGGATTCGCTAACGAATAGCGGCGCTATTCCGACAAGCCTTTCGCCCTCCCGACAAGTCAAAATCAGCAGTTCGCCGGGCTGGTAGGTCTGCCACCAGGTCGAGTGCCATTCCCATGTGTAAAAGATGCAGTCGGATTGAGCGCGTCCCAGCAGATCATTCCATTCCGCTTGCAGCGCGTCAAATACCGTCGCTTCACGGTGAACGCTTAGTTCCACTTTTGCCCCTTTTTAGACAACCCCCCCTTGCTCGCGCAAGGAGAAGACTTGTTATTTTCTGTCAGCGCGACATTCCTGGGACCACTTCGCCGGTTACGCGCCGAGCGGCTGTCCTTCGTCGGAGTCGAGCTTCGGGTAAGGGAGTCAACTCATTACCTGTGACAATGCTGGGTTATCCATTCTTACGAAGCGCGCGCCGCATTGCTTCGCTTAACCAGCCGGAACTTTCGGCGTCGACGGATCGTTGCCCCACTCTTTCCATGAGCCGTCGTAAACTCGTAAATTGCTCGCCCCCGCCACCTCGAGCGCGAGCAATACTAAGCTGGCGGAAACGCCCGAGTTGCAGTAGATAACCGTGTCCTCCGCATGCAGGCTAATTCCCAATTTTGAAAACTGCGCTTGCAGATCGGGGACCGGCTTCAGCGTCATATCACCGGCGACCATGCTCTTTGCTGGCAAGTTGATCGCCGTCGGGATATGTCCCCCGTATTGGGCCCGCGACGCCTCACCCGCAAACTCGGCGGGCGAACGCACATCCAGTAGCTGAATGGTCTCGGCGTCGATACCGCTCAGAATATCCTCCGCGTTCGCTTTCAAGCGGGCGTTTCTCGCCGCTGCGAAAGTCCCCAGTCGCGCTGCGGGCGGAGCGTCTTCCGTCGACCGATGCTCGGCTGTCCACTTCTGCCAACCGCCATCGAGGATCCGAACATTATTGTGACCATAATATAGCAGGCACCAGCGCATGCGCGCGGCAAACATACTTGCGGCATCGTCATAGACGACGACGAGATCCCCATTGCTGATGCCCAGCCGCCTCATCAAGTCGCTAAAGCGGCCCGGCGCGGCAATATCGTTGGACGGCGAACCCGGCTCGACAATATCAACCTGCCAATCGACAAAAACCGCGCCGGGAATATGCGCGGCTTCGTAAGCGGCGCGATCGCTAATGTAATGTGGGGGCGGCGCTGTCGGCGGCAGCACCTTACCGCGTATGTCGATAATACGCAGATCACGGTCATTCAGATGTTCTTCCAGCCATGCCGTGTTTACCAATGGCGAACCCATAAGCTCCTCCAAATACGCAACATTTATCAGACCGATACCGTCCTCGTTCAAAAACCGCCTCCAGCCGGGAGTGGTGAACTGTTTATGCAAACTGCGGCGCTCATGCGACAAGCAGGCTTACTATTTTGCCCCTGCGCGACGTTTCTGGAACCTTCTCGCAGATTACGCGCCGGGTGGCTCTGCGTGTATCGCAATATTTCACCATAAAGACACAAAGTCATTTCTTATAAATCCTCTGTGCTCTCAGCGCCTCTGTGGTGAATCCCCCTGTATTGAACTCGCATAAGGGGGAGAATCCACGATTTTCACCGCTACCCATCAGCCTGATGTTTTTTCAAGACGCGTCTCTCCGATATAATATATCCAAAGTTGACCGAGTTTGCCGATGAAAAAGCGCATCCGTGGATTAAAACGGGCTACCTTCCAGTTGGATTTCGATCTGTATCGGGTCAAGGTGCCAATACCCGGCTATGACGGTTCCCATCTCAGTGTCATTGATCTGTCCCCGCAAGACATCGAGCAGACAATCGTTTTCCAGCATGGATTCGCCGGCGTTGCCGAATCCTGGGAATACCAGCTCACGCATTTTGCCCATCAGTTTCGCGTTATAGCGCCGGAACTGCGCGGGCATGGGCAGAGCGACGCCCCGCACAGCGAGTACGATATGCAGGAGCTCGTGGAAGATTTGCACACCGTCGTTACTTCGCTAAATCTCCCGCAAAAGTTTGTCCTGATCGGCCACTCCTTTGGCGGCGCGATTTGTGTTGAATATGCCAATGCCTATCCGGAGCGCATCGCCAAACTCGTGCTGGTTGCAACAGCCGGGGAATATCCCCTGCCCAGGGCGGCCTCCTTGCTCTTTCACATTCCCATTAAAATCGCCGTTCCCTTTTGGCGCTATCGCCGCAAATGGGACGCGGAATATCACGTGCTGAAGAAGATGTTCCTCAACGCACTTCATCAATGGCAGGGCTGGTCGCTTCTGCGCAATATCACGGCGGAGTCGCTCGTTATCACAGGTGAACGAGATACCTATTTCCCGCGCTACATATATGACGATGTCGCCAAGATGATGCCGGATGCCGAGGTCTATGACATCGGATCGGCGAAACACAAAGTTCAGTTGGAGCGTCACGAAGCGGTCAACCGCGTCATTGAACGGTTCATTTTGGCCGCCCAGCACAGCAGTTGGCGCAGCGAATCCGCGCTCGATAAACTCAATCGCGGCAGACCCTGGTTGAGCCACTATCACCTCGATACGCCACACACAATTCCTATTCCCAATCAGCCGCTCTTCCGTTTTCTGGAGAGCGCCGCCGACTGGCGACCCAGAGGAATTGCCACAGTGTTCTATGGCAAGACCATGACCTATCGTGAACTTGAGGCGCGAGTCAATCAGTTCGCCCGCGGCTTGAGCAAGATTGGGGTCGGACCGGGCGATCGCGTGATGATCGTCTTGCCCAACACGCCGCAATTCATCATCGCCTATTACGCGATTCTCAAACTTAATGCCGTGGTCGTGCTTTCCAACCCCGACGCCAACGAGCAATTGATCGTTTCGCAAGCGCAAGACACCGGTGCCAAAGTTCTCATCACGCTTAGCGCGTTTAGCGAACTGGCGGACTTGATTCAGCAGACCACAACAGCCCAAACCGTTATCTTCACGCGGATTGGCAAGCACGTCACGACCAGCCAGAGCAAGGCTTTTGGCAGGCATAAGCACCCAACGCAATCGGACGAAGCAATCGCCGAACGCATCGGCAAGTTCATGTCTGATGTGATGCATGACGAGCTGCCGACTCCTCCTCAAGTTGATGTGAATCCAAGAGATCTCGCGGTGATCTCCTTTACCAGCGGCACCACCAGCAAACCCCGAGGCGTCTGCCTGTCGCACAGAAACCTGGTCGCGAATGCACTGCAAACGAGACACTGGATGCCCGAAATCGAATATGGCGAGGAAACCGTCATGGCGGTCGTGCCCTTCGAACACAGCTATGGCATGACCGCAGCCATGAATCTGCCGATTTTGATCGCAGCCAAGATCGTGATCGTTTCAGTATTTGAATTGAAGCAGGTGCTCGAGCAGATTAAGCGACACAAGCCGACGCTGTTCCCGGGCGTGCCCTCTATGTTCACCTTGATCAACCAGGCGCCCAAGGTCAGAAGCTACGGACTTTCCTCCATAAAAGCCTGTATCAGCGGCGCGGCGCCCTTGCCGGTGGAAGTGCAGGAGGCTTTTGAAAAACTCACGCGGGGGCGTCTGGTTGAGGGATACGGGCTCACCGAAGCGGCGCCCGTGACGCACTCCAACCCACTATATGGACTGCGAAAGATCGGATCGATTGGCGTACCGCTACCTAATACAGACGCCAAAATTGTCGACCTTGTTGATGGGAACGAGGTGCCCGCGGGAGAGATCGGCGAGTTGATCGTCCGCGGTCCTCAAATTATGCAAGGGTATTGGCGCTCTCCCGAAGAAAATGAATCCGTCCTGCGCCAAGATTGGTTGCATACCGGCGATGTCGCGATTATGGACGACGAAGGTTACTTCAAGATCATCAGCCGCAAACGCGACACCATCTTCACGGGCGATTTCAGTGTCTACCCGCGAGATGTTGAAGAAGTTCTCTACGAGAACAATAAGGTTCTGGAAGCTGCCGTCGTCGGCGTCGGCAGAGAATCCGGCAAACAAAAGATCAAGGCTTTTGTCGTGCCCAGACCGAACGCCACCTTGTCCAAGGAGGAGCTGGTCTCCTTGTGCCGGAGGCGGCTGGAAGAATATGCGGTGCCTTGGGAGATTGAGTTTCGGCAGGAGTTGCCGCGATCATTTATCGGTAAAGTACTGCGGCGCATGCTTTTTGAAGAGGAGATGGGAAAATAGATTCTTGTTATGCATGATCTGCCGCTGTTTCCGCTGAACACCGTTTTGTTCCCCGGCATGCAACTCAAACTGCATATCTTTGAAGAACGCTACAAGTTGATGATCCGTCGCTGTATTCATGACGAAGCGCCATTTGGCGTGATCTTGATCAAGAGCGGTCGCGAAGCGCTGGGTCCGGTCGCAATTACCCATGACGTCGGCTGCACGGCGAAGATTATCGAGGTGCAGAAGCTCCCCTTTGATCGCATGAATATTGTCGCCGTGGGCCAGCGGCGCTTTCGCCTTCGCGCGCTGGATCACAGCAAGCCCTACCTGGTTGGCGATGTCGAGTACTTTGTACCGCGAGAAAACGACAAAGCAGCCATGCGCCGCTTCGGTAGAAGTCTGCGTCCGCTTATCATTCGCTACCTGGAAATCCTCGCCTCAGCGGAAGAAGTGGACTTCGATCCGGAGCAAATCCCCCATTCGCCCAAGTCCCTTGCCCAAATCGCCGCTATACTTTTGCAGGCTGACAATACGCAGAAACAGGAACTGCTGCGCCAGGATACAATGGCGCAACTTTTGAACTTGCTGGTTGAAATCTATCGCTTGGAAACCATGCTACTGGGTATGCGCTTGAACCCGCCCGATGATGACTTTAACATTGGACCCTTTTCCAGCAACTAATGTGGCATACCAAAGCATTCTCTTCAATTTATTTTTTTCACCACAGGTCGCCCGAAACCGCGCCATCGCATCGACGGGCGACATGATATGTCGCCCCTACACGCGGCTTATTTCGTTGCATGACTTACTTGCGCTTACTTCTGTGCTGCCGGTCAGTGTCTACGCGACCCTCTGTGTCCTCTGTGGTTAGTTTTGAAGCGACTGCCCGGTGTGGAATACTACAATCTGTCAGACATGGTAGAATCGTGCCGCGGATAATCGCTTGAAGTCCAGCGCCGATCAGCATAAGCCAGGTTTAGAGGTAGGCCATTGATAAGCGTCCTCAAATTCTTGTTGCGGCTATCCCTTGTACTGTCTGCCACCGCCATCCTGCTTGAGATTGCATTTCAACTTGCCTTTCTCAGCTTGCCGGGGGAACTGATAGGGCGTATGCCGCAATACCGCGAGCGATCTGGATTTGCTTTAGTTACGGACCACGGCGCGCGAGAATCGCCTGCGGGGGAAGTTGTCGAGATACCCGTCGACCAGTATTCTGGCGACCTGTTCCGATTAACCTGCCTCTCGACGGATCACGCGCAATTCTTTGAGCCTTACACGGTGAGATTCACGCGCGACCAACACGGATTCCGAAACGAAGAACCATGGAACGAAGATCTTGATCTGGTCGTCCTTGGAGATTCCTTCACGGCCGCGGAAGCGATACTGAATCCCTTCTGGACCGGGCTTTCCGACTCGATGCTTTCGTTAGCCTTCCCCGGCAGCGGCACAATCGAACAAACTCTCTTGCTAGAGGCTTACGGATTGCCGCTTCAACCGGATACGGTCGTCCTGGCTTATTTCGCGGGCAACGATCTCTCCGACAATCTAGTCTTCCTGGAAATGCGGCGTCAAGGCATGTCGATTGCCGACCGAGTTCACCAGAATCGCTCTCCATTCGAGTATCTGGTCACCGTTCATATGGCGTTGTATCTGCGCGATGCCATCCATAAAGCCAACATAAACGACTGTCACTATCCACAAGTCGCGGATGCAGACCCGGCGATGCCGGTTGCGTTCTTCGACGAAATGCTGCCGATCCTCGCCTTGGACGCCGAAGCCTTGCGCGCCAGTGATATGTTCCAAGCCACCCTGAGCTCAATAGTAGAGATTTCGCAAGATCTGAAAACGCGCGGAATCCGCTTTGTCATGATGTATATCCCACAAAAGGCCGAGTTGTTCTGGGCTTATCTTGACGCCGAGAGCAAACGAGCAATCGCGTCCTACCTTACAGAGAACTTTTCGCCGATTGCGCCGGAGATGATTGACAAGAATCTCTCCGCCCAGCGCGATCTCTGGATGTCGGTCGCGCTGGAGCAGCGGATCGAGTTCCTGGATATGACGCCGGCTTTGCGAGTAGCGATAGAAAACGGGAACTCGCCCTATTTCTTTGCGGATACGCACTGGAATCAATTGGGACACGATCTTGCCCGTCAGGAACTGCAGAAATTCCTGAACTAGTGTACGCTTGATAATTGTTTTGAGCGCGGTAGCCCTTTTCGCCGGTTACACGTCGAACTGCTATGTCAAACAGAACAGACGCAAATACCCGTCCGAAAGCAAGAAAATGGCGCCATGTGACGAGCCAAGCCACTGAATACAGACGAGCCATGTAGGGGCGACCCATTGGGTCGCCCGCTTTCCGGCTAGGAGTGGTTGGATGGCCGCTTTGAAAAGGACAAATGGAACTCTTATTCACCAATACCGGACAAGCCTTGTAGGGGCGACTGGCGGTCAGTGTCGGCGGGTTGTGTCTACGCGCCCTACGCGACCCTGCGAGTCGCCCGCTTTCCGGCTGGAAAGGCTTAAATTCGCAGGACTAACTTGGAACGACTAGGGGACGGGAGAAGTAAGCGCTTGAAAAAACTCTGGAGAATTGCCTGGGAGCGGTTCAGTCTCAATTCCAGCATCGTGGCCGACGGCAATGGACGATTCATCGCCACGCTATTCTATTTCACGATTTTCTTGCCCTTTGGGCTTTTATCCGCGCTGTTCATGGATCCCTTGCGCACCCGCAAGGCTGAAGTTTCCTGGCAGTCGCGCGAACCGGTCCCTTCTGATATTGACTCGGCAAGAGAGCAGGGTTGAACATGTATATTCTGGGCATATCGGCTTTTTATCACGATTCCGCCGCCGCGCTAATCAAGAATGGCGAGTTGGTGGCGGCCGCCATGGAAGAACGCTTCACGCGGGTGAAACACGACAATGGCTTTCCCCAACTTGCCGCGGAATTCTGCCTCGAACAAGCGCGGATTACCCCTGATGAGCTTGACTACGTAGTCTTTTACGAAAAGCCCCTGCTGAAGTTTGAACGCATATTGCAAACAGCCTTGAACACCTTTCCTCGCTCATCCGGCCTCTGGCGAGAGTCCATGCTCACTTGGTTGACCGACAAACTCTGGGTGCGCAGCCACCTGGCTCGCGGAATCGGCGTTCCCTACGACAAAATACTCTTTTGCGATCACCATATGAGCCACGCCGCCAGCGCATTTTTCGCCTGTCCCTACAAGGAAGCCGCGATTCTGACCGTGGATGGCGTTGGAGAATGGACGACCACCACCCTGGGCGTCGGCAAAAGCTCGCTCGGCGAGGCTGACGCCATGTCGCCGAGCATCGACCTTTTTGAAGAGCAGCGTTTCCCGCATTCATTAGGTCTGCTCTATTCGACATTTACCGCCTGGCTCGGCTTCCGCGTCAATAACGGCGAATACAAAGTCATGGGTATGAGCCCTTACGGCGAGGCGCGATATTTGGACAAAGTTTATAAAGTTGTCGCGGGTGACCGGACAACGGGGTCATTTCGCCTCGATATGTCCTATTTCGACTTTCATCGCTCCACATCGCGCAGTTATAGCGATAAGTTTCTCGATCTGTTTGGGGAAAAGCGCGACGCCGACAGCGAATTCTTCACCGCCAGCACGCAGCCTCATCGCAAGGACGAAAAACTGGCGATGGAAACCAATCAATATTATGCCGATGTCGCCGCCAGCGTACAGCAGGTCACCGAAGATACGCTCATTAACATCGCCACTTATCTGCACGGCAAGACCGGCATGAAAAAGCTGGTGATGGCTGGCGGCGTCGCCCTCAATACCAAAGCCAACTGGCGCATCCTGAACGAAACGCCTTTTGAAGAACTCTGGATTCAGCCGGCGGCGGGCGACGATGGCGGCGCTTTGGGCGCGGCTCTTTGGGCATGGCATATCGTCCTGGGCAAACCGCGCCGATGGGTGCAGTCGCACGCCTATTTTGGCAAGGGTTATGACGACGCTGATTGCAGGTCATTCCTCGAGGCGGCCGGCTTGCGCTACGAATCCTTTGACGACGAATGCAAATTGACAGAAACCATCGTCGACGCGCTCACCCGGCAGCAGGTTATTGGATTCCACCAAGGCCGATTCGAGTGGGGTCCGCGCGCCCTGGGCAATCGCAGTATTCTGGCCGATCCCCGCGGCGAGGAAATGAAAGAAATCGTTAATACAAAGATCAAATTCCGCGAACCCTTTCGGCCCTTCGCCCCGGTCATACTCCGCGAGCGGTCGCCAGAATATTTTGACTATCCGCAGGTTGCCGAACACGATACGCCTCGCTATATGTTGATGGTCGCCCCGATTAAATCGGACAAACAGTCGGAAATCCATGCCGTCAACCACGAAGGCACGGGACGGCTGCAATCCATTGACCGTGAAACCAACCCACGCTACTATGATGTCGTCAAGCAGTTTGGCGACGCCACTGGCGTGCCCGTTGTCCTCAATACGTCGTTTAACCTGCGGGGCGAGCCAATCGTCAACACGCCCCAAGAGGCTTTCAACACTTTCCGCAATAGCGATATTGATATGCTGGTCCTTGGTTCACATGTGGTAAGGAAACCCCTCTAATCGGCAAGCATTTGGCGAGGAGACAGAATGAGTTCCAAAGCAAAAACTAGCAAGAACACGCCGAGCGCGCTTCAGGATTTCTTCATGCGCCTGGGCGTGCTCGGCGAGCTGCTCGCCTTTTTGTGGAAACGCAAATTGTATTGGATGTTGCCCCTGGTGATCACGCTCCTGGTCTTCGCTCTCGTGATCATGTTTGGCAGCGCAAGTCCCGCCGGCGTCTTCATCTATTCGCTATTCTAGGACGGTTCGCTGTAGTGGGTTCCAAGCGGCAATCACCAGACAAGCCTGTAGGGGCGACCTATCAGGTCGCCCGAAAATCACAGAACCATATTGGGTTTTGCAGCGATATCGCGCCCGATGAAAAGGTGTACCTTTGCCATCCCATGAATCTATCAAGAGCGAGATGATGCCGTGGATCTAAAGACGATCGTACTGGTTGCGCTTCTGGCGCTGATTGCCTGGCTCGGTTGGCAAGTCCACCGGCGCTCAATCAGACAGCAAGCGATTTATGGCGGCGCCCCGGCCGCCATCTTCAACTTCCTTTCCGGACTATGCTTCGCGGCCATCCTGCCCGCGGTCTGCGCATCGGTCCTGGTCTTGCATCCGGATATGCTGCAAGTAGCCGGCATCACGCTCAGCCCCATCATCGTGATCCTCGTCGGTCTGGCGCTGTTGAGCCTGCTCTTCTCGATCCTGTTCGCCCTGTTCGAACGCCGTCCGCTAGAGCGCGCTCAACAAGAAACAGCCCTGCGCGACGCGCAAGGCTGGACAGAACAAGATGCGAAGACTTCCGGGCTGTAATTACGAACTTGGCTGATGATTCTAAATATCCAGGTTGCGCACCTGCCGGGCATGCGTTTGAATGAAACGTCGGCGCGGCGGCACGCTGGCGCCCATCAGCATATCGAATACCTTGTCCGCGTCGGCCGCGTCTTCTATCGTCACCTGCAGCAGCGTCCGCTTATCGGGATCCATGGTGGTCTCCCACAACTGCTCCGGATTCATTTCGCCCAGACCCTTATAGCGCTGAATGCTGACCCTGTCCCTATTCTTGAAAGCCTTGATCGATCGCTCCAACAGTTGCGCGTCGTCCAGTCCGGCTTCAGGATAAACGTACTCCGCCTTTCTGCCGTTTCTCAGTAGATAAATCGGCGGCTGCGCAATGTAGAGATGCCCCTGCTGGATGATCTGCGGCATATGTCGGAAGAAGAAGGTCAAGAGCAAAGTGCGAATGTGGCTGCCATCGACATCGGCGTCTGTCATGATTATCACGCGGCCATAACGCAGCTTTTCAATCGTCATCTCGTCGTGGATGCCCGTGCCCAAAGCGGATATCAGAGACTTGATCTCGTTGTTGTCAAGTATCTTGTCGATGCGCGCCCGTTCTGTATTGAGTATCTTGCCGCGCAGCGGCAGAATCGCTTGAAAATGGCGATCCCTGCCCTGCTTGGCGCTGCCGCCGGCCGAGTCCCCCTCGACGAGGTAGATTTCGGCGCTGTCGCCGCGCTGCGAGCAATCAGCCAATTTACCCGGCAAGGTGCTGCTCTCCAGCAGGCTGGGACCGCTGCGAACCAAATCCCGCGCTTTCTTGGCCGCCTCGCGAGCGCGTTTGCTGGTCATACACTTGTCAACGATGCGGCGCGCCTCGCGGCTATTGGTTTCCATGAATTCGTTCAGCGACTCGGTTACGACTTGCGAAACCGCGCCCTGCACCTCCGGATTCAGTAGCTTGACCTTGGTCTGGCTCTCAAATTGCGGATCCGGATGCTTGACGCTGACTATCGCGGTTAGCCCTTCCAGCGTGTCATTGCCGGAAAAGTTCCCCTCTTTTTCTTTCAGCAAACCCGCTTTCCTGGCGTAGCGGTTGATCACGCCCGTCACCGCCGACCGCAAGCCCGTGACGTGGGTGCCCCCGTCCGGCGTATTGATCGTGTTGGTAAAAGCGAGTTCTGTTGTGATCGCTACGTCCGAGTATTGCATCGCTACTTCGACGCCGACCTTGTAGGGCGCCTCATTGCGATCCACAAATTCAATGTCCCGCTCCGCATGAATGATATTGTGGATGGCGCGACGGCTGCGATTCAAATAACGCGCGAAGGAGCGCAAGCCGCCGTCAAAATAGAAGGTGACCTCGCGCGGAATCGGCTTGGCTCGTTCGTCCCGCAGCCTGATCGTCACTTGCCGAGTCACAAAAGCCATTTCTCGAAAACGCGTCATCAAGGTATTGAAGTTGAACGCGTTCTCTTCCATGACCGTGAAGTCTGGCACGAAGGAAATTACCGTACCAGTTTCTTCGCCGTCGCGGAGCTTCCGCCCCTTTTTGACGCCGCTTGTGGGCAAGCCTTCCGCATAGGTCTGCCGCCAAACATGGCCATCGCGATATATGGTGGCGGTCAATTCAGCGGACAGGGCGTTCACAGCCGACACGCCGACGCCATGCAAACCGCCGCTAACAGTGTAAACCTCGTTGTCGAACTTTCCCCCCGCGCCTATCACTGTCATGACGACCTCGAGCGCTCGCTTGCCGCTCTCGTGCATATCGACTGGAATGCCGACGCCGTTATCCAGGATCGTCGCGCCGCCGTTCTCGTGCAACGTCACTTCGATGCGATCGCAGCGCCCGGCCAGGGCTTCGTCAATTGAGTTGTCGACGACCTCATAGATCAAGTGATGCAGCGCGCTCGCATCGGTGCCCCCAACGTACATGCCCGGGCGTCTGCGAACGTGCTCTCGCGGACTCAACTGCTGGATATTCTTCGCGGTATAGTCTTTTTGCTGCTGTTCCACTATTTCCTTGTCTTTCGCCATGGTGTCTCCTAACAGCCAAACATTAACCGACGAAGCTATTTATAGGTCCCGATTCTCATCGAAAAATGCCAACAAGAATACTGTCTTTTCCCCGAATGAAAGGTGATGATTCTCTTCATTAATTATACTAGACTGTAGAAGATGGGACAACGGGCGGGGCTGGCAATTCAGTGCAATCGCTTCAAATTATTCTTTCACCACAAAGACACGAAGGACACCGAGTTTACGCCTCCTACAGAGCGAAGCTCCTCTAAATCTAAATCAAAAAGCTACATGCATAACTTTATGACTTGTCACCAAATCTGATTTACAACAACAAATATGCAAGACTGTATTGTTCAATAAAAACCTTTTTCTCAGTAGTTCCAAGAAAACAATGAGAAATAACCACATTTGTAGCGAAAGTTCTGGATGTAATCCTAGTCCCGCCGAATGCGCTCCCCCTCCCTGATGCTTCGGGGAGGGGGCCGGGGGGTGGGGTTGAATAAAGGCATTCTCGCATTCTCATGACTTACTTCTGTGCCTCTGTGGTTAATTTTCAGTTTGAGTATATATCCTTCTAGTAACGCCATTGTGAAGCGATTGCCCTGCACTTTAATCCCCTGCAGCATTGACAGCTTTGGGGGCGACTCCTACAATTTTGCCAGTTGCCTCTGTAGCTCAGTGGACAGAGCACCGGTCTTCTAAACCGTTGGTCGCAGGTTCGAGTCCTGCCAGGGGCGTTTCACAATCCTTCAAGCACTAGGCGCGACTGATTCTACGCGATAATGTCGCTGAATAACTGCTGAATTTCACCGGAAAGTCTTGTCTTTGATGACTTGGCCCATTTCTCCAGCGACCGGTAGTGCGTAACTGCCTCGGCTCGACGCCCCAGCTGTACGTACAGTCTCAACAGCTTCTTGTGAATCACTTCATTCCCGTAGTCGGTATCAAGCGCCCGCGTCAAGGTATGCAGCGCCAATTCGTGCTTCCCGTCCTGCGCCCAATACGCCGCGGTATTTTCAAGCGCCTCGATATAAGCAATCTGGAAAGCTTCTCGCCGCTCCAGGATCCATTGGTCATTATGCCCCTGCAAAAACGGACCGCGATACAAATTGGCGACTCGCTGCCAAACTTCAAAGGGATCATCGGGCTCGCCGTATCGTCCAATCATCAGCGCTTCAATGAATTCGAATGCGTCAAAGTAAAATGGTACTTCCGGGTCGATACGGTAATAGGTTCCATCGTGCATCAGCGCGTCGATTCCCAGCGCCTTGTGCAACCGCCGTTTGGTAACATGGAAAACGTTGACAGCTTGATCAATATCCAGCCCCGGCCAAAATGTCTCGCAAATTTCATTGCGCGTCACTACGGGCCGATCCAGCGTGAAATATAGCAGCAAGCGCGGTAAATGCCCTTCCCATCGGTCAACCAGATGATCGCCCAGGAAAACGTAGCCCGGGCCAAGCGATAGAACCTTGAGCTCGGCGCCTTCGGTATTTCGATTCTGATAAAAATCCTCGCGAACAAGCTGGTCATCGCGCAAGATAACAGCGTGCCTTTTCGCAATCATCGACAGCCACGGCATACGCGGCAAGGTGCGTGTATTGATAACGAGCTTGCACCGCTCCGGCAAAACATGGGACAGGCGTTCGATAAGACGCAGCACGTCATCGGCGCGGTCGGCGCGGTCAAACTCGTCCAATATAAGATAATACTCGCCATCGTGCAATTCACTCAATTCACTTACAAAAGCGCGCAAGACATCGTCAAGGTACTTGTAGGGATTCTTTAGAACCTTGCTTTGCAACAAGTTGATATGACGGCCGAAAGTCGCGTGCTGTCTCGACATGCCGTCTGTGAAACTGGTCATAAAATTGAGCAGGTTAATGTCGTCCAGATCGAATGAATAGTAGAAACTGCGGATGTCGGGGTCGCCTATTAGACAGGCAAGTAAGACGTTCCGTAACCGATTTGTAGGATGTAAAAGCACTATTTTTGCATCTGCTGCGTACCTATTGAAGACTTCAAGCGCCGGTTGCACCCTGCCTTGTATGCTCATGATACCTGATCTCGTTTATCGATTATGCTTTGTTATTGTTATAGTGTATCACAAACAATAATATGCTAACAGGCAATAATAAAAGAAAAGCATACTCCGCTCGATCTATAAAGCGACGCTCAACCGCAAGAATAATGTAGCATTTCCAAAACCGCGTCGCCTGCGCTCTGCACAAAAAATAAGTCGGAACAACTGCTACATTTTCCCAAAATAGTCGCGAAAATCACAGCTCTATATATAATGAAATGTAATAATCTAAGCGCAAGCCATACCTTGCGAAGTCAATATACATCAACCCCGGCTGTAAGTAGTTCCCAGAAAGTAATGTGAAACTATGATGAAGCATAACAACCGTTGATTCCGTAGAGGTGAATAGTTCCGAAGACGTCAATCTATCCCGAGTTCATTTCAATATTTTGGCAGAATGACATAAATTGCATGCAATGAAGAATTGTCCTTACGTTGCGCTTATCCCAAAATAAAGGAGACAATGTAAGACTTGTCCGCTACTGGTTGATTCGCTCCCGTCTTCGGTCTACCCCCCTCAATCCCCCATAGCAATGGAGGGAAGCTCGTTTCCATACTTGCATCAATATAACTTTCTGATGATACATGTGTCGATAACTGTTGTTTTCAAGCGAGGCCACGCTACGTTAGCTCCTCTTCTCCGTTGCTACGGGATACTTCCCCCGTGAGGCGGGGGACCGAGGGGGCGCTGGGCCGGGGGATGAGGTAGAAAAAACGCGCTAGCGCTATGCAGTAGCGGACAAGCCTTGTAGGGACGACCTATCAGACGCTGTTGAAAATTACGATTTTCGACCAGGCCTTGTCACTATCACATACAAAAGAAAGGTCATGAGGGTTTATAGCGCTCTCTAAGCTCCCCCTCTCGTAGTGCTGTGTCTACGCGCACCCCTTGTGGGAGAGGGGGCCGGGGGGTGAGGGGTGCAAAAACAACTGCAAACACCACAGTACCGGACAAGCCTTACAGATTTTGTGGTTGAGAGTGAAAGATAGAAGCTCGTCAATAATCTGAAATACACCCATCTATCCGCCCGCTTCCGCGTCCAGTTGCGCCAGTTCTCGCCTCAAGGTTTTTCCAACTGCGGTCTTGGGCAATTCGTCAATGAACGCGATGCGTCGTGGAATCTCGTACTGTGCCAATTTGTCCTCAAGGAATTCGATGATTTCCTCCGCTGTGGCATCCTGACCTTGTTTCAAAACGATCCAGGCTTTTAACGCCTCTTGTCCCGTTCTCTCCGGATGCGGGATGGCGGCAACGCCGACTTCCAACACTGCGGGATGAGCGCTTATAGCCTTCTCCACCGTTGTTGGATAGACATTGAAGCCGCCTATCAGCGCCATATCCTTTTTTCGATCGACGATATAGAAATAGCCGTCTTCGTCCATGCGCGCGATATCCCCGGTATACAGCCAGCGCTTGCCGTCCTTCTCTCTCAGCACGTTTTGCGTCTCTTCCAGCATGCCGTGATAGCCAACCATCACATTCGGTCCGGCCATCACCAACTCTCCGACCTCGCCAACCGGCACATCCGTCTCCCCATCTTCGAGGCTGACAATGCGCATATCCATTTCCGGCAGCGGCAAACCAATCGATCCGAGTCGGTTTTCCTTATAGATCGGGTTGACGTGGGTTGCGGTCGGCGCCTCGCTCATGCCAAAGCCTTCCAGCACCGAACCGCCCGAAAGACGCTCGAATTCCTCTTTCGTAGCCGGCGGCAGAGGCGCGGATCCGCTCAAACACAAGTGCAGGGAACTCAGGTCCACTTCTCCGTTCTTAACCCTGGGATGGTTGTTGATCGCATTGTAAAGAGCTGGAACGCCAGGAAACAACGTCGTGCGAAAAGTCTCGATATTGCCCAGCACATCGTCGATATCGCGGGGATTCGGCGTCAATACGATCTTGCAGCCCCTGTAGACGCTTGTGCTGACCACAACGACCAATCCATATACGTGGAAAAACGGAATGGCGCCGAGAAAGACCTCGTCCTCGCTTGAGGTATCTAACAGATCCAATATGCCTTCGGCTTGCAGCATGTTCGCCACCAAAGCGCGATGCTTGGACATCGCGGCTTTGGGCACGCCGGTGGTCCCGCCGGTGTATTGGAAAATCGCCAGATCCTCTGGTCCCACCGCGACGGCCGCCCTTTTGCCGTCATATTCTCGCAAGAGATCCTGGAACCAATGGTCGCCGCTTTCCAACTTGGCTAGAAAATGACCATCCTTCTTTTCCCTGGCGATGGTGAACAAAAACTTCGCCAAAGGCGGCAGGTACTCCTTGACATTGGCGACGATGACTGTCTTCACTTTTGTTTGCGGCTGAACTTGTTTCACGAGACCATAAAAGAGCGTCATCGTCAGCACAAATTCGGCGTCGCAATCATTGATCTGATGAGCCATCTTGTCCGCGGGATACGTCGGGTTTGTCGCCGCGACTACGCCGCCTGCCTTGAGAATCGCATAAAAACTAATCACAAAGGCAACCGAGTTCGGCATCACGATAGCGACGCGATCGCTCTTTTTGAGTCCCAGATCGGCCAGAGCCGCCGCCAAAGCATCCGAGGCGCGATCAAGTTCCGCATAGGTGAAGTTTTTGCTCACGCGCCCGATCACCGGCAAAGCCGCCGGCGTGATCAAAGCCGTGTTCTGCGGGATCCTCGCGCTCGTATCCTTTAAGAACTGGTGCAATGGCACCTCGGGGAATTCAAGCCTTGTCGGCATGCCCACATCATAGCTCTCGATCCATGGACGCTCCGCATAAGTGACCATTAGAACTCGCTCCGATTTCATATCTGACTAAGTATGCGCTGTAGTATAACATAGCTGCAAATCAAAGGTAAAACTGCCGCATGCAGGGGAGTGTATCCTCTTCGGTTGAAACAGAAAATAACAGCCCCTACAGTTTCAACCATAAATAATACCTGTAGGGGCGGCTCGTGAGCCGCCCATGTGAAACAGCTTTTAATTTGCGGGCGTTTCAGCCGGTCGCCCGCCAGAACGCAAAAAAATGTACGGGCGAGCGACCTGCTCTGTCGTAGGTCAGTGTCTACGCGACCCTCGGTGGTTAAAATCCTTTGCCCCTCTGTGGTGAAAAAACTGTACCAACCCCCGCCAACACGCCAAACAGGGCGCGCTATCCCTTACCTGGAAGGCTCCAGCCAAGCCGACCACGCCGCGGGAAGCCGAACGATCCGCCCGGCGCTGTCCAGACAGACCAGCTTCAGCCTCGCCTCGAACAAGCGCTCTCCGCTAAGCGCGTCAACGATCTCGCAAGCGAAGCTGACGGTGCGGCTCCTGTAGTCGGCAATCCAGGTGCGCACGGTTATTTCTTGATCATACCGCGCCGCCATTAGATACTTTGCTTCCAGTTCCCCGGCCGCCAGGAAGTGACCCGCGCGCTCAACCGCCGCGTAGCTTAATCCCTGATCTCGAATATACGCGCTGCGCCCCTCTTCAAACCACACCAAATAGGCGGCATGATGCACGATGCCCATCTTGTCCGTTTCGGCGTAACGGACATGGAAACTAATCTCGCTCACAAAACGGTCGGCCGGCGCCATCAACATCCCTGTACAATTCCTTCAGACCGCATAGTCTAACCGTTGATGCCCGCGACACACAAGCATTGAATGCTGGCTTATTTCTGCGACACTAGAAGAATCGAGCGAATAAGGGGGCTGTGATGTTCAAACTGACTGCGATTGTACTGGCGATTCTGTTGGCTGTTGCCACCGGTTCCACAACCTGGGCGCAAAATCTCGAGGATCCCTACGCCGGGGCGCCTCAATCGCGGACCTCCGACGGCGCCTTTGTCCTCGGCGATGCCAGCGCGCGTATGCGCCTCATCGAGTTCTCCGATTTTCTCTGCGGTCATTGTCAAAACTACGAGCCCATTGTTGCCGAATTCATCCAGGACTACGTCGTGACCGGCGAGGCGCAATTCGAATATCGCATGTTCCCGGTCGTTGATCCCGTTTTGTCTCCGCTCAGCGCGGCTGTCGCGGAATGCGCTCATACCCTGTCGCCAGGTTCATTTTGGCTGGCGCACGACCTGTTGTTCGACATCGCTGCGGACGACGGATTCACCCAAGAGTCGACAGTTCGCGTCGCCGAACAACTTGACCTCGACCATTCCCAGCTTGTCGATTGCGCCTCAGAGGCGAAGCAGTATCGAACCGATCAACGTTATGGGCTGGATCTGGGCGTACAAGGCACGCCGTCGCTGTTTGTACAGTACGATAACGCGCCGCCGCTAGCGATCGCGCGCGCCCTGCCGGAACATTTCCCCGCGCTGGTTGACGCTGTGCGTCCGGCGACTGCTGACGCTGTCACAATTGAAGAGGGACCATACGCGGGCATCAGCGCATTTCGTAGCGCCGACGGCGGATTCGTCCTGGGCGACCCGGACGCGCCCCTGGCTATCGTCGCCTTTGAAGATTTCCTCTGCGCCCATTGTCAAGCATACGTAGAGACTGTACACAGTTTTATAGAGTCTCACGTGCGGACGGGAATGGCGCAATTCGAGTATCGTTTTTACCCCTTGATTGATCCTCAATACTCTGTGCAGACCGCTCGCATCGCTGAATGCGTCGGCCACCTTGACATTAGAAAATTCTGGGACGCGCATGACTTGCTCTTCCAGATGGCGCAAGAACGCGAACTCAGCGCCAATAGCGCCGATGATGTCGCGGCATCACTCGATCTCGACGCTGCAGCGCTCGCAAGCTGTATGGACCGTTCAATTCAGTTTCTTATCGATACCAGACTGGGACAGACGCAGGGCGTTACTGGCACGCCGGCTATCCGCGCCCGGCGAGCCGGTGACGAACTCGATGTCATTTTCGCGGGAGGGCAAGCCCTGGATCGCGGCGGGACGCCCTTGGATCTGCTGGTCGCCCTGGCGGATGGATCGCCAGAGGTCACCATCGGTCCCCCCGAACTCACCGTTCTGGACCCCGCCATGCTGCCCGATATCAGCTTGCTTACGGGAGATCCCTGTGGACCGCCCTGCTGGCAAAACATTAGTCCCGGCGAAACGGACATGCGGGACGCGCTGGAGATTGTGAGCGGGCTTGATTCGATCAGGATCACGGAAGCGACTGACGCGATTATTACCTTCGCCTACCAATCCGGCGCCCCTTGCTGCCAAATCGTCAGTGACGACGAGGGCTTGGTAGCCGGGATGGTACTGCAACTGGCGCCACAGGCGCTCCTCGGAGAAGTGATCCAAGAATTGGGTGAACCACAGTACGTGACGGGCATGCCCTTTAGCGAAAAAGAATATCTGCTCGTTCTGGTTTATCCGGAAAACGCCGCCCTTCTCTACGCCGTAGTTTCGGGCGCCGACGGCGTCCTGGACGAGTCCTCTCCCATTGTCACAGCAATATACACTACAGAAGAGCAAATAAATCAAGTCATCAGCACATCGCCATTCGACAATTGGAAAGGCTATCTGAGCTACAGCCAATACATGGACGGAGAATTCGACAACATGCCCGGCAGCTAGCCCCTGGGTTGATGACGTCTTTGAAGCTCCAACTCTACATCCTGGAGCGAAAGGCCCAGTTCCGCCATCAAGACCAACACGTGATAGAACAGGTCCGCCAGTTCGCTCACTTGTTCCTGCGGACCCTGTTCTAAAGCGGCGACGATAGTCTCCACCGCCTCTTCGCCCACTTTCTGCGCGATCTTGCCGCGACCTTCGTCGAATAGCTGATTTGTATAGCTTCCCTCTGCTGGATTCAGCTTGCGATCATGGATGATCGCTTCCAGCTTGTTGAGCATTTCGCTCATCGTCCTGTCCCCGTCTAATATTGCCGCGGCTCGCGAACAAACTCGTCAAAACTGCGGAAGAAGCAGCTTCGGGCATTGGTGTGGCAGGCGGGTCCGGCGGGTTCGACCAGGATTAGGAGCGTGTCGCTATCGCAATCGATGCGTATATCAATCACCTGCTGCGTATTGCCGGAGGTCTCTCCTTTTTGCCACAGGGTTCGGCGGCTGCGGCTCCAAAAGGTCGTCTTCCCGCTGTCCAGCGTAGCTTGCAAAGATTGCGCGTTCATATATGCCATCATCAAAACTTCAAGCGTCGACGCGTCTTGCACGATCGCCGGTATCAACCCGCGCTCGTTCCATTGAATCGCCTCCAGAACCCGCCTTTCAAGAGGCATCGGATCCCTCCCAGCCGGACAGCCGAATCGGCACGCCTTTGTCATTCAAATATTGCTTTAGCTCGGCGATGCGCATTTCATTGAAGTGAAACAGCGTCGCCGCCAAAGCCGCGTCCGCGCCGCCTTCTTCAAGCGCTTCGCGGAAATGCTCTTTGCTGCCGGCGCCACCGGATGCGATCACCGGAATCGAGACCGCATCCGCTACCGCCTGTGTCATCTCAATATCATATCCGGATTTGGTTCCGTCCTTGTCCATGCTCGTCAGCAGTATCTCTCCCGCGCCGCGATCCTCCACCTCTTTAGCCCAGGGAACTGCTTCCTTGTCGGTCGGGATGCGGCCTCCGTTGATGTGAACAACCCACTTGCCGTCAACTCTGCGCGGGTCAATTGCCACCACGATGCACTGACTGCCAAAACCCCAGGCGCCCGACGAGATCAATTCCGGGCTTCGGACAGCGGCGCTGTTGATCGAGACTTTGTCGGCGCCCGCCAACAGGGTCTCGCGTATATCGTCGCTGCTGCGAATGCCCCCCCCGACGCAAAAGGGAATGAAGATGCTGTCCGCCACTTGTTTGACCATTGCCAACCTAGTCTTGCGCGCCTCGTGCGATGCCGTGATATCAAGAAAAACCAGCTCATCAGCGCCTTCTCGATCATAAACGATCGCCTGCTCGACCGGGTCGCCAGCGTCGCGCAAGTCAATGAAATTGACGCCTTTGACAACGCGTCCGTCCTTCACATCGAGACAAGGTATGATGCGCTTCGCCAACATCATGCGCCCCCTTTCGCCGCTCGCAGGGCATCGCCCAGCGAGATCTTTTTCTGATACAGAGCCATGCCGATAATCGCGCCCGCGACCACCCCGCTTGCGGCAAGCCGCTCTATTTCTCCCGCGCTGCTGACGCCGCCCGACGCGATCACCCCCAGCCCGGTTTCCCGCGCCAACGCGACCGTATCGTCAATGTTCGCGCCGCTTAACATGCCGTCTCGTTTGACATCGGTATACAGCGCGTGCCTGAGACCCCTTGCGAATAACCAATTGCCAAATTGGACCGGCGACTCCGTCGACAATGCCGTCCAGCCATGTGTTGTCACCTTGCCGTCTCTTGCATCCAGCGCGACGCAAACTGCGTCGGCGCCAAAGCGCGCTACCGCCTCGACGACCTTGTCAGGCTGCTTGACCGCCAGCGTCCCCAGCACAACTCGGGAAGCCCCCGCGTCAAGCGCGTCGCCCAACGCTTCCAAATCGCGCAAGCCGCCGCCAAACTGCAGCTTGACATCAAGTTTGGCGACGGTCTCCAGGACTTTTATGTTCTCGTTGGCCGCCTCAAACGCGCCATCCAGATTGACCATGTGTATCCATTCCGCGCCCTGATCAATCCAGGATTGCGCCGTCGCTGCCGGATCCTCGCTAAAGACCGTTTCTTGACTCAAATCCCCTTCGCGCAGACGCACGACCTTCCCGCCATGCAGGTCAATTGCCGGGTAGATTATCATCGGCCAGCTCCTCGATTCTCAGAAAATTCTTCAATATCCGAAGGCCATTGACTTGACTTTTCTCGGGATGAAATTGAACGCCGTATATGCTGCCCGATTGCACAGCCGCGGCGAATTCAAGTCCGTAATCAACCGCGGCGATGATCGCGCTCCTGTCCTGCGGCGCGCAATAATAGCTGTGCACGAAGTATACGTGGCTGCCTTCGTCGAGCTTGTGAAACAGCGCCGAGCAATTTTTCAAATCAAGCTGGTTCCAGCCCATGTGGGGTACCTTGCGATCGGGAAACTCCGGAAAGCGAAGCACCCGCCCCGGTATGACCCCCAAGCCCTTGTGTTCGCCCATCTCCTCGCCCACATCAAAGAGCATTTGCATGCCGACGCAGATGCCGAGATAGGGAACGCCGCTGGCAAGCGCGTCCAGCAGGGGCACAACCAGATCGCGCCGGCGCATCTGCTCCATACCTGCTCCAAAGGCGCCCACGCCCGGCAAGATGATCTTGGACGCGCCCTCCAACTCCGAACCATACCGCGCCAGCCGCAAATTTTGCGCCTGAAGATGCTTAAGCGCATGCAATACGCTCCTGAGGTTGCCCGCTCCATAATCGATAACTGCCAGCATCCCTATCCCCCAATTCAAAAGAAAAAGCCTCGCAAAGGAGCGAGGCGTCAGTGACTGTTCAAAAGGCGTGAAGCACCAGGTCCTTAGAACGCTCCTGTTCCGGATGACAAAAGATGATGATGGTGCAGGGATTTCTTCACGTCATGTCCGTTCAACTCTAGTACCGGATTATATGGGACGCCGTCATTGCTGTCAATGAAGAACATTTCGAAGTCTGTGCACTGCTTAAAACCCGTAGGGGCGACCGGCGGTCAGTGTCTACGCGACCTATCATGTCGCCCGTCGATGCAAGGGCGCGGTTTCGGGCGACCAGGTTGGTCGCCCCTACAGCTTTCGATTATTTTGTAGTTTTCTATATTTCATCAAATTATTCGCACGACTTACTTGCATTTACTTCTGCGCCTCTGTGTTGAATAAAAAAATGTACCGCCCCCGCCGACGCGCCATCCCCGCCAGACCCACAACCCGCAATCCAATGCCTCTCTCCCAAAAAATCTCTGTGCCCTCTGCGCTCTCTGTGTTGAATAAAAAAATGTACCGCCCCCGCCAACGCGCCATCCCCGCCAGACCCACAACCCACAATCCAATGCCTCTCTCCCAAAAAATCTCTGTGCTCTCTGCGCTCTCTGTGTTGAATAA
>DAOULD010000222.1:0-5230 GCA_034420635.1 Anaerolineae bacterium
ATCCCCGGCCGGCGCAAGTGCCAATCGGTCGCCATTTGATAAGCCTGACCCAATTTCAGCGCCGTCGGCTCGGTATAGGGCGCGCCCAGGATCTGCATGCCAATCGGCAAACCCTCCGCGTCAAAGCCACAGGGGACGCTCAAGCCGCATAAGCCCGCCAAATTCGCCGATATCGTCAGCACATCCGCCAAGATCATCTGCAGCGGATCCTGGGTCATTTCACCGAACTTGAAGGCGGTCGTGGGCGCGACCGGCGCCACCAGGACGTCTACCTTTTCAAAGATGGCGTCAAATTCGCCCCGGATGAGCGCGCGCGCGGCTTGCGCCTTGCCATAATAGGCGTCGTAGTAGCCGGCGGAGAGCGTGTAGGTGCCGAGCATGATGCGCCGCTTCACCTCCTCGCCGAATCCGCGGCCGCGCGTCAGCTTGTAGGTATCAATCAGGTCCGCCCCTTCGGCGCGGTCCCCGAAGCGGACGCCGTCGTAACGAGCCAGGTTGGCGCTGGCTTCCGCCATGGCGATGATGTAATAGGCGGGCAGGCAGTATTCAGCCTGCGCGAGACTGACCTCTTGCACATGGGCGCCCATGTCCTCGAGCAGCGCAGCCGCCGCAAGCACAGCCTCTTTGACCTCGGGCTGCAATCCTCCCGCGAAGTATTCCCGCGGCAAGCCGATCTTCAAACCGCGCGCGTCGCCAGCCAGCTCGGCGACATAGTCCGGCGCGTCAACCGGCATACTGGTCGAATCGAGCGGATCGTGCCCGGCGATCACAGCCAGCACCCGCGCGACATCTTCCACCGTTCGCGCGAAGGGACCGGCTTGATCGAAGGAGGAACCATAGGCGATCAGCCCATAGCGCGAGACGCGCCCGTAACTCGGCTTGATGGCGCTGACGCCGCAGAAAGACGCCGGCTGGCGGATGCTGCCGCCGGTATCGCTGCCCAGGGTCGCCATCGCCATCTCCGCCGCAACAGCCGCCGCGCTGCCGCCGCTGCTGCCGCCGGGCACGCGCTCGAGGTTCCAGGGATTGCGCGTGGGGAAGTAGCCGCTGTTTTCCGTGGTCGAGCCCATGGCGAATTCGTCCATGTTGAGTTTGCCCAGCAGCACCGCGCCCGCCTCCTGGAGACGCGCTACCGAGGTGGCGTCAAATATCGGCCGGTAGCCTTTGAGGATCTTGGACCCGCAAGTCGTTTCAACCCCCTTGGTGGAAAGCACGTCTTTCAGCGCGACGGGGATGCCGAGCAAGGGGCGCTCGTCGCCGGACCCGCGCGCTTGATCAGCCGCTTTCGCCCCCGCCAGCGCCAGGTCGGCGGTCACGCAAAGATAGGCGCGGAGTCGCGCGTCCAGCGCTTCGATCCGCCGCAAATGCGCCTCGGTCAACTCCAGCGAACTGATCTCGCGCGCCCGCAGCCGTTCCAGCGCCTCCGTGATGGTCAAGCGCGTCAAATCCGTCATGTGCTCCACCCGCAGGTCGGGGTCATTAACGGGGAAGGAGTATAACACAGCGGCGGGGATTCACCACAGGGATTCACCACAGAGGCACAGAGAGCACAGAGATTTTTTTCGGGCGACATGGTATGTCGCCCCTACTTTTATTCTTGCAATCTTTTCTCGGTGGTTAAGGTTTTTGTGTCAACCGAAAAGGATACACTACCTACTTTTTTTCATGCCTACTTTCCAATAAATGTTTCGATCAAAGCAACTTGCTGATTATGCAAGTGTATCATTATGCCAAATAGTGTTACAACAGCGCCAGAGAGCCACATTAGAATTATACGAGTTTGACGTTCTAAATCAGCTTTCGTAGCCAAATGCGGTCGTTCTGTTTCGATATGTGTTTCCAGTTTCGTGATGCGGTTTTCTGTAGAGGTCAACGCTGCCATGTTTCTGCTCTTATCTCAATGAAAACTATCCAAGATATAACAGGTTTCCAATCTATAGTCAAGCAATTAGCTGGTGATATCAGGGCAATCGCTTCAAAATCATTTTGTGTCGCCACATAAATCATCCAAAATGTAGGGGCGACATATTATGTCGCCCGTCGATGCGATGGCGCGGTTTCGGGCGACCAGATTGGTCGCCCCTACAATCTCTGTGCCCTCTGAGCCTCTGTGGTGAATCCCTGTGGCGAATCCCTGCGGCGAATCCTCAGCCCCGCCGCGATTCCACAAACTCGATAGCCGTCAGCAGCTTCCGCAAACCCTGGGACCGATCCCCGCTCAAGTGCAAGCGGATCGCCCGCCGTTCGTGATTGTGCAGGGCTTGCAGGTCGCCGGCCGCTTGCGCGGCGAAGAGCGTCCCGAAGCTGAAATCAAAGCCGGGAATGTCCAAATCGGGCGCGGGATCGGCGGTCAACTGCCAGAAGACGCCGTTGTTTCCGCCGCCTTTGTGGTACTGGCCCGTGCTGTGCAAGTAGCGCGGACCGTAGCCGATGGTGACGGCGCGCTTGGTGACATGGCGCAGCCGGCGCTGAATGTGATGGAGCAACTGTTTTTCCGCTTCGTCGGGGCTGAAGTAAACCAGAAAGGCGAAATAGTCCCCGGCTTGGGTTGCCGCCATCTGCGCGGCGATCACCTGCACAGGGTCGCCGCCGTCATAGCCGTGCTGTTGGCAAAGCTCGCGCAGCGGCTCGAGCGTGGTCTCGTCGGCGTAGATCTGCAAGCCTTCGCGCCGCATGATCGGCTCGTCAGCGGGAAGGCGCCCGCTGTCGTCCGCGCTCTGCAGCAGCGCCTGGGTCGCCTCTTTGGCTTCGGTGACATTGGGCTCGTCGAAGGGGTTGACGCCCAGCAAGCTGCCGGCGATGGCGGTGGCGTATTCCCAGCGGAAAAATTCCCCGGCGATGCCGTTTTTCTCCGCCACGCGGATGGTCACGCGCGGGTGCCCCGCTTCGCGCAGCGCCCGTATCGCCGCGTCCTTTTCGACCACGTCAGGGTCGTTGTCGACGCGCAGGTAGATGAAGAGCCTGTCGCTGACATAATCGTGCGGCCGGCCGATCGTCGCGCCCACAACGGGCAGCGCGCCTACCCCCTCTTTGCCCAGGCTTTCCGCCAGCAGTTGCTCCGCCCAGTTGCCGAAGCTCGTCAAGGAGGCCGAGGTATAGATGCTGACCTTGTCGCGGCCTTCTTTCGCCAGCGCGCCGATGACCGCGCCCAGCAGGATGCCGGGATGATAATGCGCGGGAATCGACTCGCGGTTGGAAGCCATCATGGTATCGGCGCTCTCCCAGAGGCCGTCCAGATCCAGCCCCAGCAGCGCCGCGGGCACCAAGCCGAAGTAACTCAGGGCGCTGTAACGCCCGCCGATATCGGCCGGATTGAGAAAGAGATCGCGGAGGCGCTCTTTCTCGGCGACTTGCTGCAAGCGCGATCCGGCATCGGTGATGGCGATGAATTGCTCGCCCGCGCCGCCGGTCCGTTCCCAGAAGTAGAGGTCCAGCGCTACGGTCTCGATGGTGCCGCCCGATTTGCTGGCGACGACAAAGAGGGTATCCGCGAGCGAGATCTCCGCCTCGACCTGTCGGATGCGCGCGGGGTCGGTGCTGTCGAGCGTGATCAGGCTCGGGAAGCCCGCTTGCGGTCCAAAGGTATCAGCCAGCACTTCCGGCGCCAGCGAACTGCCGCCCATGCCCAGCAGCACGACGTGCTTGAATCCGCTCCCGCGGACGCTCTCGCGCAGGGCGCGCAGCCGCTCGCGGTCGATGGTCCTGTCGGTATCGAGCCAGCCCAGCCGCGCGACGATCTTCTCCATCGTGGGACCGTGATTCTTCCACAGACTGCCGTCCTTGTTCCAAAGCCGCTGATTGGCGAAATCGGCCTCCAGCCGCGCCACCGCCTTGTCCACCGCGCCGTGATAGATGCCCAGCGCCAGCTTGCTGCGTTCCATGATGCCGCTGCGCAGCAGGGTGCGCTTGGCGCCCACTTGACTGATCAAGGTTTCGAAGGCTTCGATGAAGGCGTCCACGCCATCGTCTTGCAAGCGCGCGGTCACTTGTCCCAAATCGATGCCGACCTCCAGCAGGCGATCCATGACCTCGTCCGGCGGCAGAAAATTGCCCGCCCCCCGCGTCAGCGTTTCGGCAACGACGCCGTGATCCTTGAAAGCCGCCAAAGTCGCGGGCGGCAGCGTGTTGACCGTATGCGCGCCGATCAGGTTGTCAACATAGATGGTATCGGGATAAGCCGGGTTCTTGGCGCCGGTCGAAGCCCAGAGCGGGCGCTGGACCTGCGCGCCGGCCGCCCGCAATTCGGCGAAGCGCTCGCCCTCGAAGATGCGCTGGAAGGAGCGATAGGCTCTTTTGGCGCTGGCGATAGCCGTCTGCCCCAGCAGTTTGCTGTTGGAAGCGATGCGCGCCGTATCCCCGCGCAGTTGCGCCGCGCGGATGTTGTTTTCCAAGATATGATCGACCATGACGTCAATGCGGCTGAGGAAGAAGCTGGCCACCGACGCCACGCGCGCCAGGTCTCCGCCGGCCGCGGCGCGCCGCTCCAGACCGCGGATGAAGGCTTCAGCCACCGCTTCGTAATTGTCGATAGCGAAAATCAGCGTGACATTGACGTTGATGCCGGCGGCGATGGCTGCTTCGATGGCTGGCAGCCCCTCGGGCGTGGCTGGAATCTTGATCATCAGGTTGGGCCGGTCGACGGTTTGGAAGAGGCGCGCCGCTTCATCGATCGTGCCCTGGGTATCGCGCGCCAGCAGCGGCGACACTTCCAGGCTGACATAACCATCGCCGCCCTCGCTGCGCTCATAGATGGGGCGAAAGAGGTCAGTCGCGTTTTGGATGTCTTCAATAGCCAGCGTTTCATAGATCGCTTCCGCTTCCAGATCGAGCATGGTCAAGATGTCGTCGTCATAGGTATCGGAATCGCCGATGGCTTTCTGGAATATCGACGGATTCGAGGTGACGCCAAGCACGCCTTCTTCGTCGATCCGGCGCTGCAGATCGCCGTTTTCCAGGTCTTGGCGATGGATATAATCCAGCCAGGCGCTTTGCCCGTGTCTCTGTATGTCCAGCAAGGGATTGCTCATGATCCTCAGGTCTCCCGAACTCTGCTCCCGGCGCAAGTTTCGACATTGTAACATGGATGCGCGACAGAGGGGAAGTTCATTCACCACAGCCGCTCGCAAGTCACAACTTGGCTCACACAAAATAACGAGCCCGTCGCTTCGCACCGGACGCCAGACCTTGCAAATGAGTTGTTCCCACATTGTAGACTTGTTCAAGATTGCAG
>DAOULD010000223.1:0-2353 GCA_034420635.1 Anaerolineae bacterium
GAAGGGACTTTCTGCTATGATACGGGCAGTTTACGGAGCGAGACTCGAATGAGCGATTCTTTCTGGAAGGATCAGGTTGTGATTGTGACCGGTGGCGCCGGCTTCCTCGGGCGCCATGTCGTCGAATTGCTGAACGCGCGCTCCGCCGGCTCCGTCATCATTCCCCGAAGCGCGGCATACGACTTGCGCGAACAAGAAGCGGTCGCCCGCTTGTATGCGGATCACCCAGATTCGACCCTGGTCATTCATCTGGCCGCCAACGTCGGCGGCATCGGCATCAACCGCGAGCATCCCGGCCTGTTCTTTTATGAAAACCTTATGATGGGCACGCTGATGCTGGAGTACGCGCGCCGCGCCGGCGTCGCCAAATTCGTTGGCATCGGCACCGTCTGCAGCTATCCCAAGTTCGCGCCCGTGCCTTTTAGAGAAGAGGACCTCTGGACGGGCTACCCCGAAGAGACGAACGCGCCTTATGGCTTGGCGAAAAAGATGCTGCTGGTGCAGAGCCAAGCCTATCGCCAGGAATACGGCTACAATGCCATCCACTTGCTGCCGGTCAATCTTTACGGACCCCACGACAAGTTCGATCTGAAATCCTCCCATGTGATCCCGGCCGTGATACGCAAGATGGTCGACGCGCAGAAGACTGGCGCTGCCCATGTCACGCTCTTCGGGGACGGCTCGCCGACCCGCGAGTTTCTCTTTGTGCGCGATGCCGCCGAGGGCATTGTTCTGGCGGCGGAGCGCTACAACGGCGCCGAGCCGGTCAACCTGGGCAGCGCATTCGAAATCAGCATCCGCGACCTGGTGGAAATCATCGCCGACGAAGTGGGTTTCAGCGGCGAACTGCGTTGGGACACGAGCAAGCCTAACGGTCAGCCACGCCGAAAGCTCGATGTTTCGCGCGCCGAGCGTGAATTCGGCTTCGTTTCGCGTACCGACTTCCGCGCTGGTCTGCGCGAGACGATTCAATGGTATCGCGCTGAACGCATGAAACACCGAACGGCGTCGGTTTCCTGAATTGTTGGTAAACTTCAGCGTTCTCTGGTAACATTGTGCCAGTCCGATTTCGCTGCAATTGTCGGCTTGGATGCCCGTATGCACTGCGGGACGGGTGGATTCAGCAGCGAAAACAGCCTGTGGAGGCAGTTCCGCCCGGCGAGATCATTATGGTGATCTCAATCATTCGACAAACGCTCTTGTCAAACAGCAAGTCATAGAAGTAGTTCCAACAAAATAATGTGAAAATATGGCAAACTAAAATGACTCGCAAAATATCGAAAGCCCTGTAGGGGCGAGCCGGTGGCTCGCCCACTCTTGCCATATAATTCCAATCACTTTTTTCATGACTAACTTGGTCCTACTGAGATTTTGTTGTATGAGGAGGATAATACTTTGAGCGCATTATTGGATGTCAAAGACCTGGTCGTCAGGTTTTATACGCAGGAAGGCACGGTCTACGCGGTCAATGGCGTATCCTTTGAATTGGAAGAGGGTGAAACCCTCGGCATCGTAGGTGAGAGCGGCAGCGGCAAAAGCGTGAGTTCGCTCGCGCTCATGGGCTTGATTCCCAGCCCCCCCGGCAAAGTTGAGTCGGGCACGGTCATGTTCGAAGGGCGCGACCTCCTGACGCTCAAGCCGGATCAGATGCGGCTGATTCGTGGCAAGGAAATCGCGATGATCTTTCAGGATCCGATGACCTCGCTCAATCCGGTGCTGACCATCGGCACGCAGATTACCGAATCGCTGAAACTGCATGAAGGCATGAATACATCGCAGTCGCGCAAGCGGGCCGCCGATTTGCTTGATATGGTCGGCATTCCCGATGCCTATCGTCGTCTTGACGATTACCCCCATCAGTTTTCCGGCGGCATGCGCCAGCGCGTGATGATTGCCATGGGCTTGTCCTGCAATCCCAAACTCCTGATCGCCGACGAGCCCACCACCGCGCTTGATGTGACTATTCAGGCGCAGATCATCGAGCTGGTCAAGCAGCTCAAAGACGAATTCAACATGGCGATGATTTGGATCACGCACGATTTGGGCGTGGTCGCTGGTATCGCCGATCGTATTCAGGTGATGTACGGCGGGCGCATCATGGAATCGGGTTCATCGCATGAGGTCTTTGGCGATAGCCGCCATCCTTATACCGAGGGTCTGCTGGGTTCCCTGCCGCGTCTGGATTCAAGCGGCGAGGAGAAACTGACCCAGATCGAAGGCTCGCCACCGGATATGCGCAACGAGCCCGTCGGCTGTCCCTTTGCGCCGCGCTGCGATATCCGCGAATACCTTAATCTCGAGAAATGCTGGGATGAACGTCCGCCGCTGGAGACCGTGCCCGAAGACGGTGGCG
>DAOULD010000224.1:0-3823 GCA_034420635.1 Anaerolineae bacterium
AACATGGCCTTCCCGTCATGTATACCGCGGGGAATGCCGTCTATCGCGGCGCGACGATCGGCGCCGGCGTCTACAGCTACTTCAAGGAAGGCGTCATCGCAGCGCGGATGCTAATCGCGCATTGGGAGGGCGCAATCGACATTGCCGCCGCCGGCATCAATTTGCAAAACGACATGAGCGTGGGGGTGAATCTGGATATGGCGGCGGCTCAGGAAATTGAGATCTCACAAGAACTGCTGGCGGCGGCGGACTTCGTGCTGGAAGATGGGCAGAGCAGCGAAGGCGTGACACCCGGGCTACCCGAGGTGAATCCCTTCCTGGAAGATATGACACTGGAAGAGCGCCGCGCCGCTGACCTGGCATTCCTGGAGACGCTGCGCTGCACGCCGGAAATGATCGCCGAACAGCAGGCGGAATTGGATGCCGCACAGGAATAGCGCCGACAGAACCGCCAAGACACGAGGGACGGTTTGTAGCCGTCCCTTACTTTTTTTCAACCGCCCCAACAAGAGGATTTGACCTAGCGGAGAAATTTGCTGTAAGATGATATAAATATGCCACAGTATCTTGATATTCATCTAATAATCTACAGGGGAATCACTGATGTCTAAAAAAGCGCTATTCGGTTTGCTGCTATTGCTTCTTTTGCTCGCTCCGGCGTCGCTGGCGCAGGATGATGAAATTCCCACGATTGCCATGATGAACTTCGGCTATTCCGCCGGGCAGACCTTGGCGACCAAGGGCGCATTCGACGTCTTGCAGGCTTATGGTTATTTCAACGAAGAAGAACGCTTATTGCTGGATGAGGGCAAAGACCTCTTCGGTGAAAACATGAATGTGCTCTGGCGCAATGCCGGCTCCGATACGCCGACAGCCAACCTCATGGTTGAAGACGCGCTTGATCGTGGCGTGGACGCTATGCTGATCGTGACGACGCAGGTGACGCAAATCGCCGTCAACGCCACGCGGGATATGGAAGACCCGCCAGCGATCATGTTCAGTCTGGTCGGCTCCCCCTATTTTGCCGGCATCGCCGACGCGCCCTGCATCAAGCCGGATCACGTGGGGGGATCACAGTATCATTTGCCCTATGCGCAATCGGTGGCTGTTATGCAGCTGTGGAATTCCGACATCAAGGTCATTGGCATGATTGTCGCGCCGGGCGAACCGATTAGCGTCTCCGGCGCCAGGAGTCTCCAGCAAGCGGCGGAAGACCTCGGTTTGACGGTAGAAATCGCCACCGTCGTCACCCTGAGCGATCTCAACCTGGCCACCGAAGCCTTGGTCAACCGAGGTGTGGAAGCGCTCATCAATCCCATCAGTTCCATTATCTTGTCGGGGACAGCACTGCTGCAGTCTTTGACCGCCGAGTACGGCATTCCCTTGTTCGGTATCTTCCCCTACCACGTTTACAACGGCGCGACGGTGGCGGCCGGTTTCAATAACGTCTATGGCGAAGGCGTGATTCAGGGTCGGATGCTGATCGCTCATCTGAACGAGGATATTGACATATCCGAAATCAGCATTAACCAGACCAAGGACTTCGGTATCGCCGTCAACCTGGATTCAGCCGAAGCGCAAGGGGTCGAGATACCAGAGGAGTTGCTGGCGATGGCGGATTTTGTCATTGAGGACGGCGTCAGCAGTTCCGGCGCAACGCGGGAATTGCCCGAGGTCGTTACGACCTTGCCCGATATGTCAATCGAGGAGCGCCGCGCCGCTGATCTGGCATTCCTGGAGACCCTGCGCTGCACGCCGGAGATAATCGCCGAACAGCGCGCGGAATTGGAAGATACCTGGGCGGAGGATTAGCTTGCTGATTTCATTTTAGCAGTAGCCATAGAGGGTGGTTGATGCAATCGCCCTCTTTTTGTTTCCGCGCCTAAATGATAGATTCAAAGCGAGCGTATCACTGACATCAAAGAGGGAGCAGCGATGCAGGCAGCCAGACTTTACGGTCCCAAAGATATCCGCATTCAAACGGAGGATGCGCCTCCCGCGCCGGCGCAAGGCGAAGCGCTGCTGAAAATCCGGACCGTCGGCGTCTGCGGCAGCGACCTGCACATGTACGAGACCGGGCGCATCGGCTACACGGACATCACGGAACCCTTCATCCTCGGTCACGAATTCATGGGCGAGATCATCGCGCTGGGTCCCGACGCGCTGGACGGCGAGCATCAGCCGCTGCAAGTTGGGCAACGCGTGGCCGTGGAGCCGGCTGTGCCCTGTTGGCGCTGCGAATTGTGCGAGCATGGCCATCCCAATCTTTGCCCAAACCATTATTTCTATGGCCTCTTCCCCGATGACGGCGCGCTGCGCGAGCGGATGCTCGTCAGCGCCAGAAATTGCTTCCCCATGCCCGATTCGCTCAGCGACGATGCAGGTCCCCTGCTGGAAACCCTGGGCGTTGCCATCCATGCCATCGACTTGAGCAAGATTCGCATCGGCCATACCGTGGCCGTGATCGGCGTCGGACCCGTCGGCACCCTGATCGCGCGGCTGGCGCTGCTGGCTGGCGCAGCGCGCGTCATCGCCTTTGACAAGCTGGACTGGCGCCTGCAAAAAGCCTGTGACTGGGGGGCGACGGGAGCCTTCAATGTCGACCGGCAGGATCCAGTAGCCGCAGTCATGGATGTGACGGGCGGCCGCGGCGTCGATGTGGCCATCGAGGCGGCTTGGGCGGATCATAGTTTGCAGCAAGCGGCTGATATGGCGCGCTATGGCGGGCGGCTGGTGCTGGTCGGCATACCGCCGGACGATCAATTGCGGCTGAAACACTCTGTGGCGCGGCGCAAGGGCTTGACCATCATCATGTCGCGGCGCATGAAGCATACCTACCCGCGCGCGATTGAGCTGGCGACTTCGGGAAAGGTCAAGTTGGACGAACTGGTGTCGCATCGCTTCGATCTGGCGGAGACGGCGGGAGCCTACGCCAGCAACGTAGCTTATGAGGATGGCGTCAATAAGGTGATCCTGCGGGTTGGCTGTTAGCTAGTTGCCGGGGCGGGGAAGATCTCGCGGACGGGGATTTCAAAGCCAGGCAGGACATCGCCGCCGCTGAGCCTGTCGTCGCCCTCTAGCGTGGTGGCGCCAGACTGACTGTGGACATCCACAGTGCGCGTTGACGGGTAGACAATCCAAACCAGCGTCGTGCCTGCCGCAAGCAGTTGACGAATTTTGTGGTGAATATCGGCCGCTTCGTTGCTGGGCGAGATGACTTCTACGGCAAGATCCGGCGCCATATCCAACAATTGGTCAGGAAGCGCGGCAGGAACTCTTGCGCCACGAATAAATGCGATATCCAAACCGCGGACGGTATCTCTTCCGTCGGGATTGCGTTCCAAGACGAAGCCCGTTTCTGACGCGGTGACGACGCCAAGCCTGTTGTCGACGACATAGTTCCCAATCTTGAGGCTTAAGAGAAATGTTATCTGCCCGTGCAGTCCGGTTGGTTTTGGCATCTCGACGATTTCTCCTTCCACGAGTTCCACGATGCGGTCGCCGTATTCCGGGCTGCCGACGATCTTGAGGAAGCCCTCCGCGCTGATGACCTGCCGTTTCATGACCATGGCGGTTTACGCCTTTCGTCCTTGTCTTGGGTAAGTCCATTTTAACAAACTGCCCTGCGGAAACAAACTGCCGCGAGATCGGGGAGTGTATCCTTTTCGGTTGAAACAAAGAACAACAGCTACCTGACAGTAGTAAATGCGAGTAAGTCGTGCGAATAATTTGATGAAATATAGAAAACTACAAAATAATCGAATCCCGTAGGGGCGACCAATCTGGTCGCCCGAAACCGCGCCATCGCATCGACGGGCGACAT
>DAOULD010000225.1:0-3606 GCA_034420635.1 Anaerolineae bacterium
GAGTATGTCGCGGACGGTCTCTTCCTCGGCATGGACGGCAATCAGTTTGTTGGCGGACCAGGCGCCATAGTGACGCTCGCGATCGCTTTGCCTGTGTATGAGCAGATCCCCGGTGGTGGAATTGTTGTAGATTTTGAGACCGCAAACGCGCGAGGCGATTTTTTCGTATGCGTCGCTATTGTCGGCTTGCGAAGCGCCAAAATACAAGCCCCAATCGCAATGGGCATCTCGGTCCAGCCGCCCCAATTTGTCTTTGAGGCGAGCTTCGTCCGTTGTGGAGGGGGCGGTATTGGGCATGTCAAAAACGGCCCAATAGCCAGCGGCGATGGCTGCCTTTGTCTCCGATGCGAAAGTCGCCTTGTTCGCCCAATCGAGATCGCGCAGGTGCGTATGCGGATCAATCATGCCATGAATTTGGACCAGGGGCATCAGACATAGACCCCGCGCAAGACCTTAACCAGCAAGGCCATGCGGACGAACATGCCGTTTTCCATTTGTTCGAAGTAAATCGAACGCGGATCAGCATCGAGAATATCATGATCGACGCGCGTGCCCATCTCGTGTTTGCGCGGCAGGGGGTGCATCAAGATGGCATTCGAGCGCGCCTTGGCGAAGACAGCGGGGGTCATGATAAAACGGTCTTTGATCCTTTCGTAAATATCGGGGTCCGCGAATCGCTCCTCTTGAATGCGCGTCCAATAGATGACATCCGTCTGGGCGATCACGTCCATCAGATCGTCAGTCTCAATGACCGTGATGCCATGGTTTTTTACTTGGCTGGTGATCTGCGAGGGCATAGCCAGGCTTTCCGGCGCGACCAAACAGAGTTTGACGTTTTTCGCGTCGTAGTAAGCGATCAGCTTTGCCAGCGAGTGTACTGTGCGGCCATGCTTGAGATCTCCGACCAGGGCAATTGTCAAGTTGTCGAGCGAACGCTTGCGGTCGAAGATGGTGAAGATATCGAGCAAGGCTTGGGTGGGATGTTCGCCGATGCCATCGCCGCCGCTAATGGCGACCGTGGGATTGTCAATGCGTTTATTGAGGAGATCTAGGTAATAGCCGGCTTCGTAAGAGGAGCCGATTTCCGGATGACGCAAGACAATGACGTCGGCGTAGCAGCCTGTCGCGCGGATGGTGTCGGAGAGGTTTTCGCCCTTGTACATGGAGGAAAAACGCACCCCGTTGCTAACGGCGATGACGTCGCCGCCCAGCCGCCGCATGGCCGATTGAAAGGACATATCGGTACGGGTACTCGCTTCAAAGAAGAGCGACGCCATCACTTTGCCCGCGCATAGCTCGGTCAGGCCACGATCGTGGCTGCGAATGCGCTTGCGAATGGATGTGGCGGCGTCAAAGAGAATGTCGAGGTCTCTACGCTCGAATTGATCTACAGAGATGATGTGCTTGCCCAGGAACTCTCCGTTGATCGGCTGCGGTTGATAAGCGAACGCGTGTTGGCTTACCGTAGATTCGTTATTTGCTGGGGAAGACAATGGCGCCTCCTTATCCTGACGCATTATAACCAAACACCAGCGCATTTGCACTGAATGCGGCACAGTTATTTTGTCTTTTGAATACCGCGAACTTGACGGCTTATAGTCCCGCGCTAGAACAAGCCAATGACCTTGCCGTCGCCATCAATGTCGACATTCATGGCTGCCGGACTTCTGCCCAAGCCCGGCATAGTACGGACATCGCCACAAAGAGGATAGATGAAGCCGGCGCCGGCCGAGGCGCGAATATCGGTGATGGTGATGCGGAAGCCGTCTGGCGCGCCCTTGAGCTTGGGATTGTCGGTCAGGCTGAGATGCGTTTTCGCCATGCAGATCGGCAAATGGCGCAGCCCCTGGTCTTCGTATTGTCTGATCTTGCGATCCGCGATCGGCGCGTAATCGACGCCATCAGCCCGGTAGATCTCGCCCGCGATGGTCTCGATCTTGTCCTTGATGGACATGTCGTCCGGGTAGAGCAAGCGGAAGTCGTTGGGCATTTCGCAGGCGGAGACGATCATTTCCGCCAGTTCGGCCGCGCCGGCGCCGCCTTTGGCCCAATGCCGCGCTACAGATACGCCGGTGGCGCCGGCAGCCAGCGCGATCTCTCGCACAGCCGCGATTTCCTTGTCGGTATCGTCGGCGAAGACGTTGATCGCGACCACGGGATTGACGCCGAACTTCTTGAGATTTTCCAAATGGCGCACCATATTCGCCGCGCCAGTTTCTACATCGGCGACATTTTCTTCTTTCAGCGCCGGATCAATCGGGCGGCCCGGGATAATCACGTACTTGCCCGTATGCGCTTTGAGCGCGCGAATGGTCGTCACCAGCACGACCGCGTTGGGCTTCAAGCCGGAGACGCGCGATTTGATATTGAAGAACTTCTCGGCGCCGATATCCGCGCCAAAGCCTGATTCCGTAACGACATACTCTCCCGTTTTCATGGCGATCAAATCGGCGATGATGGAGGAATTGCCATGCGCGATATTGGCGAAGGGACCGGCATGAACCAGCGCCGGCGTGTTTTCCAGGGACTGCATCAAGTTCGGTTTGATGGCCTCTTTCATCAAGACAGTGGCGGCGCCGGCCGCCCCGATGTCTTCCGCGGTGACCGGGTTTTTGCCCTTGTCATAAGCGACGACCATTCTGCCAATGCGCTCGCGCATGTCTTGCAGCGATGTGGTCAAAGCCAGGATTGCCATAATCTCGGAAGCGACGGTGATGTCGTAGCCGGTTTCGCGCGGCACACCGTCAAAGCGTTTGCCAAGGCCGATGACAATATTGCGCAAGGCGCGGTCGTTCAAATCGACCACACGACGCCAGGGGATGTTATGAATATCAATATTGCGCTTGTTGCCGTGGTAGATATGGGCGTCGAGCATAGCGGCGATCAAGTTATGAGCGGCGCTGATGGCGTGGATATCGCCGGTCAAATGCAGGTTGAAGTTCTCCATCGGCACGATCTGGCTGTAGCCGCCCCCGGCAGCGCCGCCTTTGATGCCAAAGGTTGGACCCTGCGAGGGCTGGCGGACTGTGATGATGGCATTCTTGCCGATATGTTTCATCGCCTGGCCAATGCCGACGGTCGTGGTCGATTTGCCTTCGCCCAGCGGCGTGGGGGTGATCGCCGTGACATCCACGTACTTGGCGTTCGGTCGATCTTGCAGCCGCTCCAAGGCTTCCAGATTGATCTTCGCGACATATTTCCCGTAGTGCTCGAGGTCGCGGTCGGGGTCCAAGCCCATTTGCTCGGCGATCTGATTGATATGAAGGAGATTGGCGTTTTGGGCGATTTCCAAATCTGATGGGATGACCATTGCGCTAAACCCCTTTTGTCCTTGTCGGGCGATGATAAAGGAGCATCAACTTTTCACAGTCAATTCTAGCATGAACTTTTTTGCTTGACTGTTAAATCTTCGTCCGCCTTATATAATGTTCGGGTCCTGTTTCGTTTTCAGCATCGGGGAATAGAAGTAATTCCAATAAAATGAAGAGGATTCACCACAGAAGTAAATGCAAGTAAGTCGTGCGAATAATTTGATGAAATATAGAAAACTACAAAATAATCGAATCCCGTAGGGGCGACCAATCTGGTCGCCCGAAACCGCGCCAT
>DAOULD010000226.1:0-13813 GCA_034420635.1 Anaerolineae bacterium
GGGGGGGGGTGATAAACTCTGGCGCGGATAGCGCAGTCCAGTAGGCGCGCCTGGTTGATAAAGGAGGTGAACGTCGGGCTTCAAAATCTACGCATCAATTGAATTGACTTTCGTAGTCTTTGAAAGGAATGAAAGATGAAACGCCTGAGTATATTGATGTTGTTAACCTTGTTCATCATGGTTGGCGCGGTCGGCGCGCAGGACGCCGTCACCGTCACCTGGTGGATGGAGCCGAGCGGCTCCGACGATCATGTGCAGGAACTGATCATCGACGTCTTTAACGCCTCGCACGACAATATCCAGATCGATTATCAGCCGCAGGAATCGATCAATGACCAGTTGCGGCCCGCCCTGCAAGCGGGCGTTGGTCCCGATATCGTATGGCTGGCGGGCAACGCGGCCGCTTCGCAATATGTCGCCGGCGGTTTCCTGCTGCCATTGACGGGTTATGCCGACGCCTATGGCTGGGCAGACAAATTGCTGCCCTGGGCTTATGGCGCCGGCATTGTCGCCGGTGAACTGTATTCGATTCCGGTCACCTATGAGAGCATGGTGCTCTTCTACAACAAGACGGTCTTTGAGGAGAATGGCTGGGAAGTGCCGAGGACAGCTGACGAGCTTTGGAGCCTGGCGCAGCAAACTGCCGACATGGGCTTGGTGCCCTTCCCTTATGGCAACGCCACCTGGCAGCCCTCCAATGAGCATTTGATGGGCATCTACCTCAACAACTACGCTGGACCGGACAACGTCTACGCGGCGCTGATTGGCGAGAAAGCCTGGACGGACAGCGAATTTGCCGAAGCGACCGACTTGCTGCGCGAGCACATTGCCGATCTGGGCTGGTTCGGCGGCAGTCTGGAAGACTACTACTCGCTCGGCGGCAGTGATGACACAGCGATGCTGGCGTCAGGCGAGGGGACCATGATGATGAGCGGCACCTGGATGTTCCGCGGTTTGGGTCCCGCTTTTGAAGAAACGGGTATGGAATGGGATTGGGCGCCCTTGCCACTGTTCAGCGAAGACGCGGATATGCAGGTTGGTCCCTATTCCTATGACTTGGCGCTGGGTGGCAATCTCGGTGTGAACGCCGCGACCGAGCACCCGGAAGAAGTTGGCATTGTCTTGGACTTCCTCTTGAGCGACAAGGCGCGCATCCTCGAGCTGGCTTCGACCACCGGCTTTGGCGAATGGGTGATACCGCTGCGGTATGAGATTGAGGACTTCCCGCCCGGCACGGATGAGCGCGTTCTGCGTTTCCATTCCGATTTCGCCGCGACCACCGGCGCAGGGCGCTATGGCTACACCGCCTGGACCTTCTGGCCCGCGCGAGCCAATCAGCAGCTCTGGGAAGCCATCGAGCTGGTCTGGGCGGGCGAAATGAGCGTGGAGGAATACCTGGAGAATCACGCGGCCGAATGGGCGCAGGACGAGGCCGACGGCTTAGTGCTTTCGATCCTGCCGCGCGAATAGGGAAAATCCGCGAAATTGAGGATTTGTAGGGGCGACCAACCTGGTCGCCCGAAACATGATCTGTTAGCAAACGGGCGACTTGGTAAGTCGCCCCTACACGCGCTTGATTATTTCGGAAGATCGTACCGGCAATATGGCTTTTAAGATCGACAGCCGCGTTGGCGTGACGTCGGCCTATCGCTGGCGTCAGATTCTATCGAATTACATATTCCTGGCGCCGGTCGTCGCTCTGAACTTGATCGTCATCGTCATTCCCTCGTTGACCAGCATTTACATCTCCATGACGAAGTGGTCGGGATTGAACCAGCCGGAATTCGTCGGGCTGGCAAATTTTGATCGGCTGATCAATGACCCGATTTACTGGAAGTCGCTCAGCCACAATGTAATCTGGACGATCTTCTTCCTGACCATTCCGGTCTTCATGGGTTTGATGGGCGCTTTCCTGCTTTCGGGCATCAAGCGCTTTCAGATGGTCTATCGCGTCGCCTTCTTCATCCCCTATGTCATCGCCAGCGTCGTCAATACGGAATTGTGGCGGACGCTGCTGCATCCGCGCCATGGCATCGGCGCCTGGCTGGCCAAGCAAGGCATCGAAGGCTTTGACATTCGCGTCTTCGGCAGCAAACATACCGCCTTGTACGGCGTGGCCTTCGTCGATTCCTGGCACTTCTGGGGCTTTTTGGTGATCGTCTACCTGGCGGCGATGTACCAGGTGCAGCCAGATTTATATGAGGTGGCCATCCTGGAAGGCGCCAGCCGCTTCCAGCGCTTTCGCCATGTGACGGTGCCGGGCATACGACCGACCCTGGTTTTCACCTTGCTGATGATCATGATCTGGTCGGTGCCAGCTTTCGATTATATCTACCTGCTGACCGATGGCGGACCAGCCCACGCTTCCGAAGTCTTAGGCACATATTTGTACAATATGTCCTTCTTCCGCTTTGAAGTGGGTTACGCCGCGGCCATCGGCGTGACGATGGCGCTGATCACGGCTTGCATCGTGGCGATATTCGTCATGCTGCGGCGGAGAGGTTGGGAGATATGATGCGCTTGCGCTCTGGCCGCACGGAAACGACGGCTTTCAACCACGTCATCCTCTTCTTGCTGGCGGTTTTCGCCCTTGGTCCGGTGCTCGTTCTCTTTCTGAATTCGGTCAAGACCAGCGAGCAGATCGCGCAGAATCCTTTTTCGATACCGGCTGAACCACGATGGGACAATTACGCCGTGGCCTTCGAGAAAGGCAATTACGCCAACACGGTCAAAAACAGCGCCATCCTGACGGCGGGCACGGTCATCGGCGTGCTGATCGTCGGTGGCATGGGCGGCTATGCCCTGGCGCATTTGGAGATCCGGGGCGCAAATATCATCGCCTTTTATTTCCTGGTTGGGACGGCGATTCCGATCCAGCTTTATGTCGTGCCGCTATTCTTCTTGTGGAAGAATTTCGGCTTGCTGAATACCCATCTCGGGCTCATTATCATCTATTGCGCGACCTCGTCGCCCTTCGCCACCTACCTCATCCGTTCTTATATGGTGGCGCTGCCGAAAGAGTTCATCGAAGCGGCCAAGATCGACGGCGCCAGCAAATTCCAGGTCATGACACAAGTGATTCTGCCGCTGTCCTGGCCCGGCTTTCTCACGACCGGGCTGATCGTCGGCTTGGGCGTCTGGAACGAATTCTTGATCGCCGTCACCTTCATGCACCACCCGGATCTGAAACCGGTGGCGACCAGCCTGCGCGCCTTTCAAGAACGCTTCACGCGCGATTGGGGCTTGACCAACGCCGCCTCGGTCATCATGCTGCTGCCCGTGCTGATTCTATTCCTGCTCATGCAGCGCCGTTTCATCGAAGGCTTGACCCAGGGCGGCATGAAAATGTAGCGATTCTAAAGCAGCGACAAACTGATGAAATAGCGGAGAAATCGGAGAAGCAAATATGAGTACGACAATTGATGCGGCGACGCTCCGGCGCGACCTCATTGAAGACGGCTTCTGCGTCATACCCAATATGGCGGACGAAACCCTGCTGAACAAAACGCGAGCTTGCGTCGACAAAGCGCTGTCCGAATATGATGCGGAACAGCGGGAGCATACCAAAGCGCCCGGCAGTCTCATCGATTCCAACTTCTACCCAGAACTGGCCGACTTGATCGGCAACCCGCTTGCCCTAAAGACGCTTGCGCAGATGGGCTTGGAAGACATCAAGTTCTGGAAAGCGGTCATCATCAGCAAACCGCCCGGCGGTCCGCGCCTGTACTGGCATCAAGATTGCATCATGTGGGGTGATCCCCGCGCCTACAGCGACCGGCCGCCGATGATCTTCCTCATGTATTACCTGGAAGATACCCGGCGCGAGAATGGCTGCCTGCGCCTCTTGGCCCGCAGTCACAGATATCGCCACGTATTGCACGACCTGGGCGAGGCGCACACGAGAGATATCAATCGCATGGACAACCCGGATGATCCACGCTTCCGCGATTATGCGGATGAGGTTGACGTGCCGGTCAAGGCGGGCGACCTGGTGGTGGGCGACGCGCGCATGTTCCACGCCACGCACGAGAACGCCTCGGGTGAGCAGCGCACCGTTATTACAATCTGGTTCCATCCTTTCTTCGCCGACCTGCAAGAAGACACGCGCAGCTGGATCCATGAGGCGATGCACCGCCAGCACGAGTCCTGGTCCGCTGACGCCCTGGCCAAGATCCAGCCCTTGATCCCAGACTACCGGGGTGAAGTCGAACCGATGGAGATGACACGAACGCCGGACGAACGTTTGCAATGGCCCGACGCCTGATCACACACAGACATAATCAAGCGATATTCCATTAACATCGACTGGATTGAACGAAGTTGTCCTTTTCTTTCAGCGCGGGAGTTATCTTCGCTGCCGCCGCGCGGCTCTTTTGATGACGCTCAGCGATTTTGCTGGAGGCGCGCGCCGCAGGATTGACGGACGACCAGCGATACCGGCGTGATGATCTTCAGGTAGCGATTATCCGGCTGCTCGATGCGCCGGACGAGGCGTTCCGCAGCCAGCTCGCCCATTAGCCCCTTATGCACATTGACCGTGGTCAGGGGCGAGAAAGTGAATTGGGCATCAGGTATGTTGTCGAATCCGGTCACGGCAATATCTTCGGGGACACGAAAACCATTGCGCTGCAGCCAGCCCATTGCGCCCATAGCCAAGCGATCCGACGCGCAGACGATGGCATCCGGACGCGGCTCTTTTGCCATGAGCTTGCGGGCGCCGCGCTCGCCGAGATCCGGGGTCCAGCCCGAGGGACCCGGCTCCAGAATCTGGCTTAGACCATCGTCTTTCGGCAGGTCGAAGGTCTCAAGTCCCTGGCAAAAGCCGTCGTAGCGGTTGTCGACATTACCGCTGACAAAGCCCAGACGGCGATGACCCAGACTCGCCAGATGCCCAACCATCTCGCGCATGCCCTTTGCGCCGTCAAAGAGGATCACATCGTCCTCAATGTCATGCTTGTCGTCCGTGGTTACGATAGGCGCGACAGGAGAAAAATGCTCGCGCAAATAGCGGATGCGATCGCTCAAGTCGGTACCGAGCAGAATCAAGCCGTCAATCGTGAACGACGCCAGCAAGTGCCTGGCTTTCGCGGCGCTGTCGATCTCGTGGAGGATCTTGACATAGGCTATTTGATAACCCTGTCGCTCAAGCACTATGTCGACGCCCTCCAGCATCATGTTATAGAAGGGGTCCCGAAATTTGTCTATGCGAGAAGACAAGATAACGCCAACCTGCCCGGCTATGGAGCGAACCGGCGCTTGCGTCAGTTGGGCGCCTCCATATTGCCGCTGGATCAAACCGGCCTCAGCCAGCGCTCTAAAGTCGCGGCGGATTGTCGCTTCGGAGACATCGAATTGCGCGGCGAGATCCTTGGTGGACAAGAGCTCGTTGGGCACGGCAGCCTTTACGCGTTCAAGAATCAGGCGCTGGCGACTTGATTTGTTCATAAACCTGTACGTTTCGCTCGCTGCATTGGCGCTTGCGCTTCCCCTGGCGACAGGATGAACCGCGCTATTTTGACAAATCCTTAGCGATTATACACTATTATGCGCGAGTTATGCGCGATTATGACTGTTTTCTTGACTTAGTGACTGATTTATGTTCAAATACGCAGCAAGATTTGTTCAAAGAAGCAAGTCAGGAATGACGCGTCGACAGGACGTGAATTACATAGCAAAAGGAAGGCATTTCTTATGAGACTCTTTGGCTACAAAACCCAAATCGGCGACGTCGGCGACACCATGCCCTTCTATTACAAGGGCGAATGGCATATATTTTGCCTGGCGACGCCCCCGGATACCTGGACAGTCCCCGAACGCGCGGCTTGTCGCTTGGCGCATATCGTCTCGAAGGACCTGGTGCATTGGGAAGAATTGCCCGACGCCTTTGGGCCCGGACAAGAAGGCGATCCCGATGTCGGCGCCGTCTGGACCGGGTCGATACACGACCACAACGGCAAATTCCACTTCTTCTACACCGGCTACAGCCACAACGCCAAGTTCCAGCAGACCATCTGTCACGCCACCAGCGATGACATGATCACCTGGGAAAAAAATCCGAATAATCCCATCCTCATCGCCGATACGGCGGAATGGGAAGCGGCGGATTGGCGGGATCCCTACGTCTACTACGACGACGAAAAAGGCTGCTATGCCATGCTGATCGCGGCCCGCTTCAAGGAAGGTCTGGAAGATCGACGCGGTTGCGTGGTGGTGGCTTACTCGGATGACCTGGAAAGCTGGGAACTTGGCGGCACGCTCTGGGCGCCGCAGCAGGCGCATTGTATGGAATGTCCAGAGACCTTCAGCCTCGGCGGTTACAACTATCTGGTCTTTTCGCGCTATTCCGGCGACGCCAAGACGTTGTACCGCGTCGCGAAACCAGGCGAACCTTGGGAGGCGCGGCCGCTTGACGCCCTCGACGGCTCCAAATTCTACGCCGCCAAATCGGCCGGGGACGGCGAGCGGCGCTTCACCTTCGCCTGGATCCCGCGGCGTAAATTCGGCAGCAACGACGAAGACTTCATCTGGGGCGGCGAATATGGTTCCCCGCGCGAGTTGATCGCCATGCCCGACGGCACCTTGACCTGTCGCCTGCCCGCCGAGGTTGTCGCCAGCTATGCCAATGAGCAGGCTTTCGAGTTCATCCCCGGCGATGGCGATTGGGAGGGCTTGCGCTGCGATGCCCGCGGCGCCTTTGGATTCGGTCACATCAAAACGACGCGCGGCGATCTGATGCTGGAAGTCGAGATCGCATGCGATCCCAACACCATGAACGCCGGCATACTGATGGAGCCGACGGCAGACATGTATATGGGACACCTGCTGATGGTCGAACCCGGACGCAAACGGGCGTCGATCCGCCGCTGGCCCATCCAATGGGAACCCTTCTGGCAAGCTTGGGTGCCTGGCAGCCCCGAACTCGGTCCCGATATGGCGCGCCCGATGCTGGTCGATCAATTCTTGTACAGCGAACCGGAAGACGGCAAATATCTGGTGCGTATCTTGCGCAACGGCCAGTTGGTCGAGTGTTATGTCAACGACGAAATCGTGATGTCCTACCGCATCTATGAAGAGTCCGAGACCATGTTCGGTTTCTTCGTCGATCAAGGCGCTGTCAGCTTCAATAACCTGTCAATCCGTACCTGATCGGACCTTGGCCCCCGGGCTGCGATATCTCGCATTGGAAACGGACAATGCCGTCAATTGATTGGCTGAAATTTCAAAGGGAAGAGGAGGTTGCTATTGATTTGATCCTTCTAGTTTTCCGGGCGCGCGACCCGGATGCGCTAACCAAGAGTTACGCGCAACGTTTGAAAGCAAGTTTAAGACGATAGGAGAACAATATCATGTCAATGTTGAAGAGATTCGCATTCTTGTTGCTTATCTTGTCGCTGTTGGGCGGTATCGTCTCGGCGCAAGACAGCCAGTTCCTGGAAGTCTGGGACCAGTGGGAATTCTACGGTATGACCGCGGCCGGTCCCGCGCTTGAGGTTATCCATGCCGCCTGGAACGCGGAGCATCCCAATGTCTTCATGGACCGCTCGGTCTTCGGCGGCGGTTGGCCGATTCGTAACGCGATTGAACTGGCTCTGACCTCCGGCGATGCGCCTGACGTCTTCTACTCCTGGCCCTCCGGCGCTGGTCTGACCGCCTACGCGCAAGAAGGCTACCTGCTCGACCTGACGCCATACGCCGACCAGTACGGCTGGTGGGATCGCCTGCCCGATTGGGCGATCGAGCGCAATATGTGGAACGGCAAGCTCTATGCCTATCCCTGGGAGCAAGACCTCGAGTACGTCTATTACAACCAGGTCATATTTGAAGAGTTGGGCTTGGATATCCCGCAGAGTTGGGAAGACATCCTCAATTGGTGCGCTGTCGCCAATGAAGCCGGCTACATCCCGATTTCCTTCTCCAACAGCCCCGATGGCTGGCAAGGCGCCAACATGTTCACCGACATGGTCGCGCTTACCGGCGGTCGTCAAGTTGGCTTGGATGTATTGCGCGGCACAACCAGTTGGAACCGTCCTGAAGTGGTTGATGCCCTGGAGAAACTGCTTGAGATGGTCGATGCCGACTGCTTCTCGCCCGGTTTCAACGGCAAGCACTATGGCGATTCCCTGGCTGAACTCTACACCGGACGCGCGACATCGGTCTGGACCGGCACCTGGGTCATCCACGACATCAGCGGCAACATGGCTGAAGGCACCCTGGACGTCTTCTACATGCCAGCAATCTACGATGACATCCCGCAAGCGACCCACATGTCAGAGGGCTCGGCTTATTATATCTGGGCTCACGCCGCCGATCCGGATCTCGCTGCCGAGTACATCGATTTCGTGACCGACCCGCGCTGGCTGCCCACCTGGATCGAAGAAGGTTTCGCCATTCCGATCCAAAAAGATCCCATCGACTGGAGCATCTATGACGTCGCTCCGGTGATCGGCAAGGCTTTCCGTATCGGCCAAGAGATGCAGGATCTCAATGTCGACGCCTTCCACACGACCGTTGCCCCCAACGTTGTTCGCGCCCTCTATCAAGGCGTACAGGGCGTATTGGGCGGCGAACTGAGCATCGAAGACTTCCTCAATAATATGGACGAGGAAATGGCTGTCGCCGCAGAGCTTGGACAGGTTTGGGAGCCGGGCGAGCGCATGTAATCCCGCTTCGAAAACTTCGGATCTTCGGTAGCCGTTTCGGGCTGCCGGAGATCCTCTAAAGCCTGTAAGCGCAACGCCACCCCCAAGCGACCGTTGATCCGGAAAGATACCGGCATGCCGCGCTTCAATATACGACCTTATATATTTATTGCCCCGGCTTTGATATACCTTGCCATTTGGATCTTTTATCCCATCCTCAATGCTTTTGTTTTGAGCTTTTTTGATTCGCCGACCGGGCGCTCGCGAGATTACTTCTGGGTTGGACTCGGCAATTATACGAAACTGCTTCAAGACGACCTGTTTCTCAAATCTTTATATCACAACATCATTTGGGTCTTGCTGAGCATCGCTATTCCCGTCGTTCTGGGATTGTTGCTGGCGGTTGTCCTTTCCGGCCGCGGCAGGACGCGCCTGGTCTACGCCAGCATTTACTTCATCCCGCAGACGGTAGCGGCAGTTTGCGCCGCCATCGTCTGGCGCTGGATTTACGACCCCAGTATCGGGCCCCTCAACCACATGCTGGAGGCGATAGGCCTGTCAGGCCGACCCTGGCTGGCGGACGAGTCCATTGTGCTCATCGCTGTAAACATGATCGGCAGTTGGTCCTATTACGGCTTCTGCGTGCTGATATTCATGGCTGGGCTGCAAAACATCAGTCCCGAACTGTACGACGCCGCCAAGATTGATGGCGCGGGCGCCATTCAGCGTTTCATATATGTCACGATTCCACTCTTGCGCAATGCCATCACTTTTGTTCTCGTCTACACCATCATTGGTTCGATGAAATTCTTTGATCTGATCTTCGTGGCGACCAATGGCGGACCTAACGAAGCCAGCACAGTGGTAGGGCTGCGCATTTACTGGCACAGCATGCGCGAGGGTCGTTTCAATTATGCGGCGACGATGAGCACGATATTGACCGTCGTCATCCTGGTGCTCAGCGTGGTTGTCATCCGGCAGATCGTCACTGAAGAAGGCGATTAAAGGAGATGAGATGAATATCAGCGCGGAGCCGCGCAAACGGCGATCCTATCGGTCCTCCCGTATCATACAGAGCGTCATCATCCACGCCATCTTGCTGCTATTTGTCTTTATCGCCTTGTTCCCCATTTACCTGATGTTCAACGCCGCGCTTAAGACCTCCGCCGAGTTGTTCCAGAGTTTTCTCGCCCTGCCCAAAGATCCACAATGGAAGAACTTTGGCTTCATCCTCAACGAACAAGGTTACAAAGGGGCGCTATACAACAGCATGATTCTGTCGACATCGTCGATGATTCTGACGACCATCATATCCGTCCTGGCGGGTTACGGCTTTGCGGTCTATCGCTTCGTTGGCAAGCAATGGCTCTTCCTCCTGGTACTGACGGGACTGATGGTTTCGGAAACCTCCGTGCTCATTCCGGTGTACCAATTGCTGCAAGACCTGGGATTGTTGAACACCTACGCCGGGATGATTCTGCCACAGGCGGCGCTGGGCTTGACATTCGGCGTCTTTCTGATGACCACCTTTTTCAAAGACATCCCGCGCGCGCTGATCGACGCCGCCGTTGTTGACGGCGGTTCCGATCTTCAGGTGCTGCGCTACGTCATCATGCCCCTGGCGCGCCCGGCCATTATGTCACTGGCGCTGATTGAGTTCATGTGGGCTTGGAACAGCTTCTTCTTCCCGCTGGTGATCGCCACCAAACAATGGCTGATGCCGATGAGCGTGCGCATCATCGACTTCATGGGAAGATTCACTTTCAAATACGACATGATCGCCACCACCACCGTCATCCTGTTCACGCCCATTTTGATCCTCTATCTGATCACGCAGCGCAGTTTCCACCGTGGCATTACCTTCGGCGCGCTGAAGGACTGAATCATTGACATGTCTAATCACACCAATTAAGGACCAGAGCCATGTCCGAAAGCTATTCCGAAATCCTCGCCAAAGCGGATCAAGCCGTTGCGGAGACTGCCGCGACGCTCGGCGACGATCCGCAACGCCCGGCTTATCACCTCTTTACAGCCGCCAATTGGATCAACGATCCCAACGGTCCCTGCTACTACAAGGGCTACTGGCACATGTTCTTCCAGCACAATCCCTACATCGCCGATTTCGGTCCCATGGGCTGGGGTCACGTGCGCAGCCCCGATCTGGTGCATTGGGAGCATTGTCCCATCGCCATCATGCCGAGCCCGGACAGCTACGATGCCGCCGGCTGTTGGTCGGGCAGCGTGGTCATCCACGACGGCTTGCCCACCATGATCTATTCCGGCGTCGCCGACATGACCCTTTGGAGCGCCGACGACGACCTGCCGCCCTCAGACAGACAGCGCATCCCACAGGGCTACTACCACGAATTTGTGCTGGAGATCGACCAGGAGACGCAATGCGTCGCCACCAGCAAGGACAACCTGCAAACCTGGCAGAAGCATCCCGCCAATCCTGTCATACCCGCGATCCCGAAAGGCCTGGATCTGATCGGCTTTCGCGATCCCTTTTTGTGGAAAGAGGAAGGCGATGGTCGCTGGTATATGCTTTTGGGTTCGGGCATCAAGGGTCAAGGCGGCGTCGCCCTGCTCTATCGCTCGCCCGATATGATCAACTGGGAGTACCTCAACCCGCTGTATATCGGGGACCCGGCGGAAAGCGGCATCAATTGGGAATGCCCCAATTTTCTCGATCTGGGGAAAAAGCGCATGCTGGTTGTATCACCTCATGGACGGCCAGTTTATTGGCTGGGGAACTATGCGAACTGCCGCTATACGCCCGATGGTCCGCCGAGACGCCTGGATTGGGGGGACGTCTTCTACGCGCCGAACAGCCTGCTCGATCCAAACGGTCGCTGGTTGATGTGGGGATGGATACGTGAGGCGCGCCCGCGCGTCCAGTACGCGGCCGCCCGCTGGGCCTCCTGCCTGACCTTGCCGCGCGAAATCTCGCTGGATGACAACGGTAATCTCAATGTCAAGCCGGCGGAGGAACTCCAGCAATTGCGAAGCGCCGCGCTCTTTGACGACGGCGTAACGGTTGCGGATGGCAGTCCCAACTCGCTAGACGGCGTGTCGGGCGACAGGCTGGAAATATCGCTGCGCGCGACTTCGCAGGATTGTGAAGCGCTCGGCATTCAATTCCGTCGCAGTCCTGACGGCGCGCAATACACGCAACTCGCCTATGATTATCGTTCGGGCGCATTGCGCTTGACGCGCGACAAATCCACCGACACGGCAGATATCAGCTTGGATGCCTGCGAATATGCTTTGAACCTCGGAGACGATGAGGCTCTGAACCTGACGATCTTCCTGGACAACTCCGTCATCGAAATATACGCCAACGATCGGCTGTCGATGACCAGCCGCATCTATCCCTCGCGGGACGATGCCCAGGGACTGCGCTTGTACGCGCATGGCGGGACTGCGACGGCGCAAGTTGCCGTCTGGCAAATGGGCAGCATCTGGGATTGACAATAGACTGATCCGCCCGCGGCCGGCATCTGCGCGTCTATTTTCTCAGTATTTCCAAGAAAATAATGAGAAACAACCACATTTGTAACGAGAGTTCTGGATCTAATCCAAATCCCGCTATTAGGCGCCCCCCTCTCGAATGTCAGTGTCGGCGGTCAGTGTCTACGCGACCTACGCGACCTGACCCCTACAAGGTTCATTCATGTCGAGAATTGTAGGGGCGACCTACCAGTCGCTGTTGAAAAACACTCCTCATCCCCCGGCCCCCCTTCTCCCACAAGGGGAGAAGGGGAGGCTTGTGACCCGTATTGAGCCCTTTAAGCCCCTCTCCCTTTATGGGAGAGGGGTTTGCGGTGAGGGTAAAATGAGAATTTCAACAGGCTCTACCAGGTCGCCCGAAATCGCCACAGAAATTAGGGGTTTTGCAGCGGCATTTCGCCCTAGTCCGCGTGTGAATCGCCCCCTTTTGACACATCCGTCATTTGCCTGGCTTCCGCATGGGTCGGCACGCCTTCTTCCGCGAAGATGCGGTCGATCTCCTGGCGGTCATCGTCAGTCAAGCGCCAGTCGACAGCCGCGATATTCTCTTCCAATTCGACTTCGTTGCGCATGCCCACCAGCCCGACAGTCACAGCCGGATGGCTCAAGACCCAAGCCAGCGCCAACTGCGCCACCGACTTGTCATAACCCGCCGCCACGGCTTTGAGCCGTTCCGTGACTCTCAGTTCTTTCAGGAAGTTCTCGCGTTCGAATAGCGGCAAGCCAAACGCCATGCCCTTCCCGCGCCAGTCGTTCTCGGCGAACTCGGTATCCGGCTTCAAGCCGCCGCTCAGCAGACCGAAACCCAGACTGCCGTACGCCATGAAACCGATGCCTTGCTCCAGGCAATAGGGCAAAACGGCGGATTCCACCCGCCGGTCGAAGAGATTGTAGCCGATCTGATTGGCGGTCAGTTTGCCGTGCTTCTGGCAGTCCGTCATCATACTCACGTCATAATTGGAGACGCCGTAGTGGCGGATCTTGCCCGCCGCCTTCAGGTCTTCCAGCGCGCCAATCGTCTCATCGTGCGGCGTCGCGAGATCGGGCCAATGAATCAACATCAAGTCGACATAATCGGTGTTGAGGCGCTTCAGGCAACCTTCGGTACGTTTGGTGATATGAGCCGCCGACGCATTTCGTCCGACAATGGCGGCATCGCCGGTAATCGTCGGGTCATCGTGTAACACAAAACCCACTTTGGTCACTAAAACGATATCGGCTCGGCGTTTTCCCAATCCGCGAGCCAGCAATTCCTCGGACGTGTAGGGACCATAGACTTCGGCCGTGTCGAAGAGCGTGATCCCGTGGTCTATCGCCATATGTATGGCCCGCACGGCTTCGTCTACGTCGATGTCGCCGTACTGCGTCGTGCCCAGTTCCCAAGTGCCGAATCCGAGCGCCGAAGTCCGCAAATCCGTATTCCCAAACTGTCGCTGTTCCATCTCCCGCCTCCTTGTTGGTCACGATAGTATAACCAATGCGGCGCTGGATTCACCACAGAAGCGCAGAGAGATTTTAACCACCGAGAACACCGAGATATTTTTTCACCACAAAGACACGAAGGACACAAAGAAAAGGCGTGTTTGCGTACGCTTCTCGGTGGTTAAGTTTTTTCTTTTTCAACCGCTTTCGATACACTGCCAATTTACGCTGCGAATTGCAGT
>DAOULD010000227.1:0-4875 GCA_034420635.1 Anaerolineae bacterium
GGCGCTGAACCAATCTACTTGCACGCGCAGCTTCGGCAAGGCTTGTTTCATGACCCAGTCGGGCTTGCGGTCGAATTGAACCCACACGGCGCGGTTGGAGACACCGCCCTTAAGCGCGGTGAATCGGGGTCTCTCGGTCGCGCCGATTCGCTCGTTTTGCCGCAGGTAAGTCAGCAACTGAGCCGGATCCTCGATGTTCAGGTCGTCCATCACAGCAAATGCCAGACTAGTCTTCGACAAAGGTCAATGTACGTCGACGAGGCGCGCGCCGATGACGTCTGCCCGCGGTTGGATACCCAATCCCGGCGAGCTTGACGCGGACATGCGCCCGCTATCGCGCTGTGGAGCGCCTTCTGCCGTGCTGACTGTGACATAACTGTTGAAATCGGTCGCGGTGAAGAGAAATTCGCCGGGCGTGCTATGCGCCAGATGCGCGATGGCGGCGGTGGTAATATCGCCGCCCCAGCTATCTTCGATGGTCATGGCGACGCCCATTGCTACGCATAGATCTCTTGCCAGACGCGCCTTGGTCAAGCCGCCGAATTTGCTGATCTTGATATTAACGACATCCATCGCTCTGTCGGCATGCCCGCGCAAGAGCATGTCGATATCGTTGACCACCTCGTCCAAGACAAATGGATGAGAGGTTCGCTGACGAATCGAGAGACATTCTTCGTAAGTCAGGCAGGGCTGCTCGATGTAGACATCGACATCATCGACCGCCCGGACGACTCTTGCCGCCTCGTGCATGAGCCAGCCGGTATTGGCATCGGCGATGAGTTTGTCGCTGGGCTCCAGCAGATTGGAAACCATGCGAATGCGTTCGATATCCATCTGTGGATCGGCGCCCACTTTCAATTGAAAACGGCGATATCCCTGGTCGCGGTATCCAGCCACTTTCTCCGCCATTTGGTCGGGCGACTCTTGCGAAATAGCGCGGTACAGGACAAAGTCGTCGCCGTAACGACCGCCGAGCAATTCGCATACGGGCAAAGCGGCGACTTGGCCCAGGATATCCCAACAAGCCATGTCAATGCCCGACTTCACGTAGGGATGGCCCTTCAGAGCCGCGTCCATGCGCCGATTCAGGACATCGAGCTGCCTTGGGTCGCTGCCCAGCAGATGGGGAGCGAGTTCCTTGATGCCAGCCCGCACCCCTTCGGCATAGGCGGGCAGATAAAACGGACCTAGCGGACAGACTTCGCCGTAGCCGCTCATGCCGCTGTCCGTTTCGACCTCGACAATCGTGCTGTCGAAGACCTCGACGGATTTGCCGCCGGACCACTTGTAGCTACCTTCGCGCAGCGGCAAGTCGACTTGATAAGCAGCGATACGTTCGATTTTCATCTTATTCGCGTCTCCCTGTTATAGATATCCGGTGTAGGGGCGACTGTGTGGAGCCTGTTGAAATTCTACCTCATCCTCCCGCTAAACGCTGAGGACATGACAGTTTTCCAACCCCACCCCCCGACCCCCTCCCCGAAGCATCGGGGAGGGGGAGCGCCAGCACAGACCAGGGTATTTCATCTGCGAAATTGCGAGACTTCGCCGGCTTCGTCACGATTACATCAATGAGTCGTCCGCGTTCTAAATCAGTCGGCGTAACGCGCCGATATGCCGCCGTCGATGACGATTTCCGTCCCGGTGATATAGCTCGCTTCATCGCTCGCGAGAAAGGCAACCAGCGCCCCGACATTTTCCGGCTCGCCGATTCGCTTCAGCGGATGCAAATTGTTGACGCGTTCTATCTCGGCGGCCGGGTCATCGGCTTGCGCAAAATGATCAAGCACCAGTTTCGTGCGAACCCAGCCCGGGCTGACCGCGACCGCGCGGATATTCTTGTGCCCCCAATCGAGCGCCAGACTGCGCGTCAGACCCAGAATGCCCGACTTGGCGACGTTATAGGGAAAGAAGTTATACGCGGTCATGGTCGCGTGGACGCTGGCGATATTGATGATAACGCCGGATTCCCGCTGCGCCATAAGGGGCAGGGCATGTTTGCAGCAGAGCCAAGCGCCGCGCAGATTCAGGCTCATGGACTTCTCCCACTCGTCCACGCTCATTTGCGATGCGTCGAAGTGCTGATTGGCGCCGGCGTTGTTGACCAGGATGTCCAGCCTGCCGAAATGTTCCATGTGGGCGGCGATGCCAGATTTGATATCGTCCTCCGAGCGAATATCGACCTGCGCGAATTGCGCCCGGCAGCCCTTTTGACAGAGGCCTTCGGCGGCTGACTGGCCGGTTGATTCGTTGATTTCGGCGATTGTCACGCTCGCTCCCTGCGCCGCCAGTTGTTCGGCGATGCCGCGGCCAATGCCTTGCCCGGCGCCGGTGACGAATGCTGACTTGCCATTCAAACGTTCAGACATCAGGTCTCTCGCGAATCGGAATGCGCTTCTCAGGGACCATGACGATAAATCGGCGCTGAGCCTTTGTCAACAACTGCGTCTGAAACGCGAATCTCAACTTTGACAGATGCATGGCGTTGTGTTAAAAACCATCGTGGAATCGCCACCCAATTCTCGAATCTTAAATGTAATTTAGAAGGAGTTCGCAATGCAAACGAGAACAGTTAGTCGCATTTTGCTCACTGTAATGATCTTGCTTTTGGTCGGCGCGCTTCCGCTCGCGGGGCAAGACGACGGAGAAGTGCAAGAGCTGGGCACGGGCGAAATTGAAATCAACTTCTGGAGCGGCCTCGGGGGCTCTGATGGCGCGTCGATGACCGGGCTTGTCACGCAATTCGCGGAAGAGAATCCAGATGTGAAAATCAATTATCAGGTCCTGGGCTGGGGCACTTTCTTCGACAAGCTCTCGGCAGCCATCGTCGCCGGCAGCGGGGGACCCGATTTGATGACCCTGTGGCATTCGGTTGTGCCGCAATACGCGCTGCCAGGCCATATTCTCCCGGTGGCCGAGACCATGTTCGATACCGGCATGCTCGACCGCGAGGATTTCAGCGTCGCCTTGCTCGATTCCATCACTTTCGACGGCCAGGTCTTCCCTGTGCCTTTCGACAACTACGGTGTCGGCACCTACGTCAACACCAATGTGCTGGAGCGCGCCGGCCTGTCGGCCGACGACCCGCCGGAAAACCAGGAAGAGTTCCTGGAGTATCTGCGCTTGATGACCTTTGATGTCAACGGCAACAACCCCGGCGATGCCGACTTCGACGCCGAGAATATCGACGTCTACCCGGCATCCATCGGCTGGAAGCGCGTGACGGTGACGCCGGCGCTGTATCAATGGGGCACAGACGTCGTGACCCCCGCGCCCGATGCCGAGGTGCTTATCGACAGCGAGGAAGCCAAAGCCGCCTTGCAGTTCATCCACGACTTGATCTTCCAGCACCATGTCTTGCCCGGTGAAGGCGAGAACGTTGGCGAGTTGATGGTGAACGACAAACTTGGCCTGTCGATTGCCGGCTCCTGGGATTACAACTTCTACAACAGCCAAGAAGAGCAGAAATGGGCCTTTTGGCCCTATCCGCGCATCGGTCCCGAACGCGGCAGCACCATCATGTGGTCGCATACCTTGGCCGTCGCCTCCAACATCGACCAGGACACGCTGGACGCCACCATGCGGCTGATCCAGTTCCTGTCGGACAACTCGCTGGAACACAGCATCAACACGGGCATGCCGTCCGCGCGGCTGTCGATGCGGACCGCGGACCTGGCCGATCAGATCTGGAGCTTTGGCACGCTGACCGGGCAGATGGCCGCCGAAGGCATCCCCGAATACCAGTCGGAGCGCTTCACCGAAATTGAAAACATCATGGCCGCCACCTATTCAGCCATCGCCTCCGGCATGCAGGATGTTGACTCGGCGCTGGACGACGCCGCGAACCGCATCCGGCGCGCGCTGCGGTAGGCGCCGCCACTACTGAACCGCATCTGACGGGGAGCTTCAGCGCAGCCTGAGGCTCCCCTTGCATTTCATTTTTGCCTGTAGCCGAGGCATTGGCCCGCGATGACTGCCAGAGCCCAGCCTTCAACTGCCAAAGGCGCTTCTCCTTGGGCGCTTACACCCAAGCGGCGCGAGGCGATCGCGGGCTATCTCTTCCTGGCGCCATACCTGGCTTTCTTCTTGGTGTTCCTGGCTGGTCCCGTCATCTCCGCTTTCGTCACCGCCTTCGTGGAGTGGGAGTTGCTGCGCGGGACTTACCGCTTCAATGGCTTGGAAAACTTCCAACTGTTGATGGAGGACGACCTGTTCTGGATCGCCATGCGCAATTCGCTCTACTTCGCAATCATGACCACCATCGGCAACACTGTGGTGGCGCTGTGCGCGGCGCTGGCCTTAAAGAGCATTGGCCCGGGCCACACCTTGTTCCGGGTCATCTTGTATGCGCCAGTGGTGCTTTCCATCTCGGTCATTGGCATCATTTTCCGGCGTCTGCTTTCCACATTCGGCCTGGTCAACGCGGCGCTGGAGGCGGTCGGCATCGACGGCTTGAACTGGCTGGGCGACCCCAACATGGTTATCCCGTCGATGTCGCTGATGACCATTTGGTGGGGCTTCGGCTTCCCGATGCTAATCTTCCTCGCGGCGCTCTACGCTGTGCCGGAGCCGCTCTACGAAGCGGCGCGGATTGACGGGGCCGGGCGCTGGGCGATACTGACGCGCATCACCTTGCCGCTGATTCGACCGGCGCTGCTCTTCATCATCGTCACCCAATTCATCGCCCATATCCAGGTCTTTGGACAGCCCTACATCCTGACCCAAGAGGGAGGACCCGGCTACTCGTCCTACACCATAGTGCTGCACATCTACCGCACGGCGTTCCGCTATTTCGATATGGGCTACGCCGGCGCGATGGCGCTCTCTTTGGGCGTCGTCATGTTCATTTTCGCCCTGCTGCAATTCCGCCTCCTT